>JAMCQY010000343.1 GCA_023381945.1 Deltaproteobacteria bacterium | reverse complement strand
TTTGATGGCGGTAAGGCAGGCATAGCCCAGGTCGCAGGTGCGCTGCAGGCAGGGACTGCAGGGCAGGGGATGCCGCAGCAGCGTGGCCCGGTCAGTGAAAGGACCGGTGGCCGCCGGGTCGGTGGAGCCAAACAGGGCCACCAGAGGCACGTCCAACGCGGCGGCGGCGTGCATCAAACCAGAGTCGTTGGTGATGAGTAGCTTTAAGCGGCTTAAGACCCCCAAGGCTTGGCGCAAGTCGGTCTTGCCCACCAGATTGAGCACCGGCAGACCGAGGCCTTTCTTGACCTGTTCGGCCACCGGGGCTTCTTCCCGTCCGCCCAGCAGCACCAGACGAGCCCCGAATTCGTTGATCAGATCTCTTCCCAAGGCGGCGAAGCGTTCCGGCGGCCAGCGCTTGGCCGGGCCGTAAGCTGCCCCGGGACTCAGACCCACCCAGGGGCCGGAGCCGGGAGAGGCATCGGCCAGCAGTTGGGCCGCGACCGCCATTTCCAGATCTCGTAGAACGAGCGTTGGCGGTGTGAAGGTCTCGATTTCGCCCAAGGCCCGGAGCAAACCCAGATAATAGAAGACCATATGCAGGCCCGCCAGGCTCCTGCGCCCGGAGACCGCCAGATTGAGGAGAGGCCGCCGGGCGTCAGCGGCATAACCCACCCGCAGCGGCACTCCCACCAACCACAGACCGAGGGCGGACTCCAGAGAGTTGGGCAGAGTCAAGGCCAGATCGAAGCGCCCCCGCAAGTCCCAGAGAACCTGCCATTTGCCCCGGCCGGCAGGGTAGGGGATCACTTCGGTCACTCCGGGAAGACCCTGGAACAGGGGGGCTACCCGTTTGGCCGCCAGCACCGTGATTTCGGCCTCGCGGAAAAATTTCAACAGACCCGCAAGCACCGGCAGGCTCATGACCGCATCACCCACCCAGTTAGGGGAGCGCACCAGCAGATGCTGCACCGGAAAATCCTCGAGGGAAAATTTCCAGGAGGACTGCAGCTTTTGGAAACGCTGCTGTACTTCGGCGGGAATTGGATGTTCTTTAAGTTGAAAGGATTGATCCATGTTTATCTTTATTGAGCCGAATAATGCTGATCCAGGGGAGTAAACAATACAAATTAAGCGCAGGCGAGGCGCCTGCGCCACCGGGTATTGGTGGGGCGGGCGTCCCCGCCCGCCGAATTATGGTGATGCCGTTACCTATTTATTATCGCATGGATGCTGATTTATAGAAACTCCAAGATGCGTTCGGGCCGGTCGATTTGGGCTTCCACCTCCAGGACCCAAAGAGGCAAGACGGCGTCCCACTTTTCCGCCAGGCGGGCCCAATCCTTGGCCGTGGTAATCAGGGCCGCAGCCCCGGTTGATTGAGCCTCCTGGACCAGGGCCGCCTCTTCCGCCGGGGTGAAGGGATGATGATCCGGAAAGGCCCGGAAGCCGGTCAACCGGACGCCCAGGTCCGCCAGGCTGCGCTGAAAAAACTCCGGCCGGGCCAGGCCGGCGAAGGCCAGCAGGGGCTGGCGTTGTAAGGACTTGGGAGATTCGGTGCGGCCCTCGGGATAGAGGCGAACCGCACTGGGGGCGATGGCGGCGGTCAACACGGTTTTGGCGGGATAGGCGGTTTGCAGGGCCGTAAGCCGCTGCTGGTCGCGCTCTTCCTGAAAGCGGGTGAGAATGAGCACCTGGGCCGCGGCCAGGGCTGATTTGGGCTCCCGCAGAATCCCCCGGGGCAAAAGAAAGCCGTTGCCGAAGGGGGCGGCCGCGTCCAACAGGACGATATCCAGGTCGCGGTGCAGTTGGAAGTGCTGAAAGCCGTCGTCCAGCAAAAAGAGATCGGGGCGGAATTGCTCCCAGGCAGCCTGGCCGGCGGCATAGCGCGAGGCGCCGGTATAAACCGCGGCGCCGGGCAGGTTTCTGGCCAGCCAGTAGGCCTCTTCACCCACCTGGGGCGGCTGGGCAAAGATATTTTCACCGTCGGAGATGCAGGTTACTTCAGAGTTCTGGCCGCCGTAACCCCGGCTGAGGATGGCCACCCGGCGGCCATGATCCTGAAAAAGGCGGGTGAGGGTGGCGGACACCGGGGTCTTGCCGGTGCCGCCCACCGCCAGGTTGCCGACACTCACCACCGGGGCGGGCAGGCGCTTGGGCAGAATAACTTCGTTGGCATAAAGACTGCGCCTGAGCCGCGCCCCCAGACCATAAACCACGGCCAATCCTCCCGCCACGGCGCTCAGGGAACACCGGGGCGCCGCGGCGGCCTCGCCGCGGCCCTGGAGGCAATCAAAGAGGTGGTGCCAAATAGAGCGCATCTGCATTTACAACGGGTATTTGGTTTCCTGCATCAAGGATTCACAACAATTTCGCGCTCGTCAAAGGTTTGTTTGAGGGCCCTGATGGCATCGCTTTGGGCCTGGAGAATGTCCTTCTGTTGTTCGGCATCGGTCCAAAAGCGGATGGTAAATTTTATGGTATTGCTGCCAAACTCTTTCAGGAAAAATTCTACCGGCTTCTCCTTTTTCCGCGATTTTAGGGATTTGATCGCCTCGACCGCGGCTGACTCAACCGTGTTTAGATCATTGTTATACGCCACGGAGACGTCCAAGACCACGCGCCGTCCCCCCAGGATAGTATAGTTGATAATTTCGTTTCCCAAAACATCTTTATTGGGCAGGAAAACCCGATCGCCCTCAAGGTTGCGCCCAATGGTGGCCCGCAAGGCGATTTCTTCCACATAGCCGGTAAAATTCTGGCTTTTTATCAGATCACCGACCCGGAAAGGCGGGATCAGGGTGAGTAGCATTCCGGCCATAAAGTTAGCGGCAATATCCTTGGAAGCGAAGCCGATGGCCACGCCGAGGATGCCGATGCCAGCCAGCAGCGAGGCCACCGCCTTATCCAGATGCAGGACATCCAGGGCCAGCACCACACCGACGGCAATAACGGCCCATTTGGCTAAGCGGCCCATCAACCTGGCCAGATGCTCCTGTTTTGAAATCCTTCGCGTCGAATTCAAGGCAACCTGGGCGAGCACGAGACTGATTATCCAGAAGAAAATCAGGACAAAAACCATGACTACCAGATTGGGCAGCATCTTGACGGCGACCGTTAGCCAGCCTCCAATTTTCTCGAATATCAGAGCTGCCATTTTTTCGAAATCCATGGCCATCTTCATCTCCTTGACCTCCCGGACTTGTTATCTTTGGGCTTCTCGTCCCCCAGGAAACCTCACAATCGATCTGAAACAAAAGCTGAAAGAAGTTTCGAGGAAACGCCTTGAGGTATTCGAGCAGCAAGATAAATTTGAATTGATTGGATGGTTAAGAAATTAAGATCGTCTCGAGGGTAAATCAAGAATAGCCAGGGAGTGGCAGGAGCCCGCGCCCGGTGAATCAAGGCGCCGCGGGGGCCTCGCCGCGGCCCTGGAAGCAATCAAAGAGGTGGTGGAGGTAGGGGTGCATGGCTTATTCTAAATGAAGATTAATGGCTTTTTAAATATAAAAGCACCATCTTTTTATTGTAAGAAAAGTATTCGATATCTATTTCGGATAATTACGAATTTCTGTTAACAGGTTATTTAAGCGGTTAATTTCATTTGGATCAGAAATTTCAACAAATTGATTCTGAAACTCGATAGATTGAGTAAATTCCGCTTGAATTAATTCTCCGTGCTGATAAGACTCTACGAAAATTAACGTCGCAATACCGTTTTCAATTCTTTCGCAGTAATAATTAAATTCCATTTTTGGATTTATATAAAAATGACCAGCTCTCAAAATTGTGTCGAAACCCAATTTAAGATCCGCTGTGAAAAATGTTTTTGATAAGTTAGCTAACACATTTTTATACTCATATGCGATACTTAACTTTTCAATTAGGTAAGGATCTAACCCGGGACCTGGTAATATTATAGCTGGAACTATCTTATACTTAAATGAAATTGAGGAAATGATAATCTTTTTCTCGAAAATTGGGACATGTACTTCACATTTTTCTCTAATCTCAATATTAAACTTTTGTTCATTTTCATTAGCTTTACAAATTAATTCAGGTAAATACTTATTAATTACTTTTTGCAAATTAATTTTCTTATTTTCGAAGGCTTTGGAAATCGAACAAGAGGTATATTTTCATTGCAAAGAATAATTTCGTAAATATTTGAATAAAAGCATTACTTAATATCTCTTTCGGGATTTTATTGATCTCTGTTAATGTCAGAAGTTCAATATTGTGTTTTTGGGCAATTTTAGTACAACCTTCTTGATACCTTGAACTAGAAACCATTATTGCTTTGTTTGCTTTGGCATCATTAGCCTTAGTTATAAATGCCTCGATTATTTCAATAGAAATAGGTCGTTGATTTTTCTTGCATTCAATAACTGTAAGGTATTCATGTATTCCATACTGAAACCTTATTGTGATATCGAATTGTCGCCCGTTAATCTTATCATTCCATAGTACTTTAGCTCCATTATGTTCCACTTGTTGGATTGCGGCTACTAGCCTTTCAAAAGATTTCCACTCTTGTTCGATTTTTTTGTTCATATGATAATTAACAACTATCAAGCATCATTCTGACGACTACCATATTGCCCCAACAATGCTTCCTAATTTTTTGATGTTTTGTAGGGGCGGGTTTAAAACCCGCCCCTACGATGCTCTATTGCGTCGAACCTCCTGCCGCTAAAGTCGAACTGGACGACTCCTCTTTCTCTTCCTCCTGCGCAAATTGCATTTCATAGAGGCGGCGGTAGAGGCCGCCTGCGGCCAGGAGTTCGTTATGGGTGCCGGTTTCCATGATGCGGCCGTCTTCCAGGGCGACGATGCGGTGGGCGTTGCGCACCGTGGAAAGGCGGTGGGCGATGACCAGGGTGGTGCGGCCGACGATGAGGGAATCCAGGGCCTGCTGCACCTCCCGCTCGGATTCGGAGTCCAGCGACGAGGTGGCTTCGTCCAGGATGAGGATGGGCGGGTCTTTGAGCAGGGCCCGGGCGATGGCCAGGCGCTGGCGTTCGCCGCCGGAGAGGCGCACCCCCTGCTCGCCGATGAGGGTGTCCAGGCCTTCGGGCAGGGCGGAGACAAAGTCATAGGCGTGGGCGGCCTTGAGCGCGTTGATGATCTCGGCTTCGGAAGCGTCCAAACGGCCGTAGGCCACGTTGTGGCGCACCGTGTCGTTGAAGAGGATGGTTTGCTGGGTGACTACGCCGATCTGGGCGCGCAGCGATTCGAGCGTGGCGTCACGGACGTCGACGCCGTCGATGGAAATAGCCCCTGTGGTGGCCTCATAAAAACGCGGCAGCAGGTTGAGCAAAGTGGATTTGCCGGCGCCGGAGGGCCCCACCAGGGCGACGATTTCCCCCCGGTTCACCTTAAGGTCAATATCCTGCAAGACCTGGCGGCCGTTTTCGTAGGCAAAGGCGACCTGGTGATAAGCGAGGTCTTGTTTGATAGGCGCCAGGGGCGCCGCGGCCAAGCGGTCCTTGATCTCCGGGTCGCGGTCCATGAGGCCGAAGACCCGCACTGCCGCGGCCAGGCCCTCCTGGACGATGTTCTGCACGGCGGAGAGGCTCTTGATGGGTTGATAGAGCATGAGCAGCGCCGCCAGAAAGGAGAAGAAGGTGCCCGGTGTGGAGGCGCCTTTGATGACCGCGTAGCCGCCGTAGAAGATGATGCCCGCCATGCCGAGGGACCCCAGGAACTCCATGATGGGGGGCGAGAGTTCCCGCACCGAGTTGAGCTGCATGCGGGTGCGGAAGTAGCCCCAGTTGGCCTGTTGAAACCGCTCCTCCTCGTAGTCTTCCCGGGCGAAGGCCTTGACGATGCGCTGGCCGATGAGGCTCTCCTGAAGGACCCGGTAAAGGTGGGCATTGGCAACCTGGGTGGCGTTGGACACCCGGCGGGTGCGCTTGCCCAGCCAGAGGATGAGGAAGACCGCCAGAGGGAAGACCGCCATGGCCAGCAGCGCCAGACGCCATTCCCGGTAGAAGATCACGGCAGTGAGGCCGATGACGGTGAAGGAATCCTTGAAGAAGCTGGTGACCACCCGGGTGACCGCGTCCTGGAGCAGGTTGACGTCATAGGTGAGCCGGCTCATCAAGGTCCCGGTGGCCTCGCCGTCGAAAAAGGCCAGAGGCTGGCGGGTGATGGATGAAAAGAGCTGGTCCCTCAGGGTGGTGACGGTGGCGTTGCCGATATAGCTCATCTGATAGTTGTGCGTATAGGACATGGCGCCCTTGAGGGCGTAAAGCAAGACGATGAGCGGCGGCAGCAGATAGAGCATGTTCTCTTTCTGGCCGAAGAAGACGTCGTCCAGGACCGGTTTCACCAGGTAGGCCAAAAGCGCCGTCAGGCCCGAGACGCCCAGCATGGCCAGGATGGCAGCGGCCATGCGAAGCTTATGGGGCTTGAGATAGGTGAGGAGGCGCAGATATAAGCGCAGATCGTCTTTGTACATAGAGGCAGTTTTGAGTTTCGAGTTTTGAGTTAAGAGAAAGAAAAAAATCATTCGTACGATTCGGATGGACAAATCGTAAAATCGTTATTTTTTAAATATATTAACTTATTGATGAGGGATTTTCTATCAAAATCCGGGGAGTGCCAAGAAAGGAAGGGTAGGGCATGGGTGCCAAGATATCAGGGCAGGCACGGAGGCCTGCCCCACTATTACGGCAGTGGCATTTTTCTTAGGGCATTTTCCAGGTGAACTGATATTTGAAGGTAGCGGGATCGAGCCAGTCGATGGTCTGGCCCCCCACCTGGGCAAAGGGATAGCCGAAGGTGTTGAGGGGTTCGCCGTTCTGGGGCGGGTTCAGGACCAGGTCCCGGCCCATGGCGAGCTTGATCCGGTACTGGTCGAGGCCTCCCCAAAAATATTCTTCATAGGTTTTAGTCTTGGGATCTTCCGGTTTCAGCTTCTCAACCAACATGGCTTTGCGCACGTCGGCCGGGTCCACCGGCACCCAACCATATCCGGGCAGGTGGAATTCCGCCCAGCAATGCTGGCTTTGGGTGAGATCTTCCTGGGGTTTCTTCCCCAACCGCAGGCCGAAGACTTCCCGGGCCGGGACTCCGGCGGCGCGGGCCAGGGCCACGAACACCGAAGAGATGTCGGTGCATTTGCCGCCGGGTTTCTTCAGCAAGGCACAGACATCCCCGGTGCCGCAGCCCCTGGTGTCCGGATCGCGGTACATATTTTTGCAAACCCAATCATAAATGGCCCTGGCTTTGCCCCGCACCGTTTTCTGCCCCTGGGTGATGGCGGCGGCCAACTCCTTGACTTTGCCGTCTATGTGGCCGAGGCGGGTGGCCTGGAGATAAGGGCGGAAATCGGCCTGATCCCAACCAGGTTCCTGGGCGGGGAAATCGCGGCGCGCCAGTTCCTGCCGCTGGGCCTTAAAGGACAGGTCAAGTTTGCGGCTCTTGGCGCCCTTGTCCCAGATTGCAAAGAGAATGGCATTGCCATGCCCGGGGTCGGTATAAACCGCATAGGTGCGGTAGTCGCCGGCGACCCGGATATCACTGATGAGTTGGTCTTGATCGGAAACCGGATAGGGAATCCACAACTTTACCTCTTCACCGGAAGGTTGAGCCGACAGGTCAAAGTGCATGGTGACCAGGCCCGACTGACTGGCGGACCAGGACGGGGCGGCGGAAATCAGGGTCCCCAGGACCCCGAGCCAAACGATCAATTTCAGCATATCTTCTCCATTAATGTGTAATACGCACCACCTTGCAAAATGGGGCGAGACCCCGCCTTACGGCTTCTCATAATTTGGCCTCGGTGGGCCGAACCCCAAGAGCTTTTGTCCATAAAGGGCGGCGCCCAGGGCGCCCACCAGGTCCGGCTGCTCCGGGACAACGACGGGCAGCTGGAGGGTCTCTTCCAAAAGCTTCACGACGCAGGGGTTGTGGGCCACGCCGCCGGCGAAGCACAACGGCGAGGTCAAGCCCACCCGGCGCAACATGGCCGCGGTGCGCTGGACAATGGCCAGGTGGAGGCCCAGGGCGATGTTGGCGGCGCTTTCGCCCCGGGCCATGAGGGAGGTGGCCTCGCTTTCGGCGAATACGGTGCACATGCTGTTGATCCGGAGGCGCTTGTCGGCCCGGAGGGCAAAGACGCCAAAGTCCTCCAGATCAACCTGGAGAGCGGTGGCCATGAACTCCAGGAATTTGCCGGTGCCCGCGGCGCACCGGTCGTTCATGTCGAATTTCAGCACCCGGCCGTCCGGGGCCAGGGCGATGGCCTTGGTATCCTGGCCGCCGATGTCCAAGACGGCGCGGGCCTCGGGGCACAGGCGGTGCGCTCCCAGGGCGTAGGCCTGAATCTCGGTGATGACGGTGACCTGACGGTCGGGAAAGTTGTCCTTCAGGAGTTTGCGGCCGTAGCCGGTGGCCACCATGGGGACGCCGTTAACCGACTGCAGCAAACGCCGGCATTGGGCCAGGGGATCGAAGGTAGTGGGCAGTTTGGCCATATCCACCAGCCGGCCCGCTTCCAGGAGAACCAATTCAATGGAGCGGGAGCCGATGTCCAGGCCGGCGATGAGGTTTTTAGGGTTCAAGAGGTCCTATCCTGGGCCAAGCAGGAGCTTGGCATAAATTTGCGTTCCCAAGCAGGAGCTTGGGAACGAGAGGCAAAAATATGTAGGACAGGCGCCTTCGCCTGTCATCGGACAGCCGGGGGCGGCTGTCCTACATTATCATCTCGACAAAGGCTTCCACCCGGGTTTTGAGCTGTTCTACGTCTTCCATGCTGTAATCGGTCTCGATGCTGAGCATGGGGATGCCCGCCGCGGTTAGAGCCTTTTCCACCTTGAGGGCCTCCATGGCGTAAGGCTGACAGAAGGTGAGGCCGTAATGGATGACGCCGTCGGCCTTCAGGTCGCGGGCCATGGCCACGACGTGGTCCAGGCGCTCGGGGTTGGGGGTGAAGCAGGCACAGTCGATTTTCATATAGCGGTCAACCATGGCATCCAGCATCTCCTCCATGGTCTCGCCGGACTCATTCACCAGGTCCCGGGTGCTGCGGGCGCCGATACAGGATTCCTCGCCGACGATGACTGCGCCGGAGGACTCAACGATATAGGGGAGCTTCCAATTGGGCACGGCCATGGGGCAGCCGGAAAGCAGGAAGCGGGGGGTATTTTTCGGGGCCACGCCTGCGCCCGCCTGCACCCTGGACTCCAATTCATCGCAGAGCTGGCTGATTTTGCCGGTGAAGCGTACCGGATCGTCATAGAAGCTGATCTGGTTGATGAGGAGCGCGTCCCGGCCGGAGATCGGGGCGGGCACCGCGGCCCGCAGGCGGTTGAGGCGCTGCAGCGCTTGGCGCCGGGCGTTCACCAGGCGAATGGCTTCCTTGAGTTTGGGGGCGGTGATTTTTTGACCGCTGACCTTCTCGATTTCCGCCCGAAAACGCAGGACCTCGGCCTTCCAGAGCTCCCGGTCGCAGGCCTGCTTCATCTGGGGGATTTCCATGACATAGACCGGGGCGTAGTCGGCGAAGATTTCGTAGGCCTTTTTTTTGCCGTCGCAAGTGGTTTCGCCCACCACCAGGTCGCAGGATTCGATGAAGGGGCAGAGGCGGGCCAGTTTAAAACCCACAAAGGATTTGATCAGGGCGCAGGTGTTGCGGGGCAGGATCTTTTCAGCGGCCTCCTTACCGATTTCGGCGCCGGCGCAGAGGCCGACGTGAACGGCGTCGGCGGCCAGGACCAACTCCTCCGGCACAAAGACGCAGAAGGTGCCGACTACCTTGCGTCCCTGGGCCTTGGCATCCTGCAACTCCTTGATGCGCAGGCCGTGAACTTCGGAGAGGACGAAGTCCAGGTATTCCATGCCCTTGAGGCGGCCGGACTGGCTCAGATAGATGTCCCCGTAAAATTTTCCCAAGACCGACAACAGCCCTTCGTGGGCCTCCAGGTCCAGGTTCAAGCCTTCCCACATGTCGTTGTACGCGGTTGACATCAAAAACCTCCAATTCTAATGGCTAAGCATTCGTGAGATCGTGGTTAACGGCAAAGGGCGCAGGGCGAAAAAAGCCAAGCCTATAATTTACCATCGCTTTTTGCCACAGAGATAAAGCGAGGCAGCAATTATAGCCTGCGCCTCTTAGCGCACGCAGGAACCGGCGGCTTCGGCCGGCGGCAAACGGCAAGACTGACCCAGGGATCAGCTTCTCGGCTCACCCGGATTAGCGGCTGGAAAACAGGCTGGAATAAGGAAGGATAAGATCCTGCTTAAGGGGGGGTTAAAAGGTTAAGAAAGATTAACGGCGAACTCCCGGTGATCCGTCCCAACCCAATCCCGCACTTCCCAGCCGGACGGGTGTCGCGGGCCTTACCAAGGCCCGGCGGAAGCCTTCGCTTCAGGATTTCACCGGAGTGAACATCTTGGGCCGATTCACCGAGGGCACCTCCTTTCTTAATATTTTGATTAATCTAAATTTTAGGCTGAGGCTGGGCAATAATCAATGCCTTTTTCAAAAAAATCTCACGCCAAGGCGCAAAAGCACCAGAGCGCCAAGAAAGTATTTGCTGAAAGCGAAAAACCGACCGCTGGTTGACACGGGCCTCCGGGTTTGGGATAACTGCTTAGGAACTAAAAGGTGTAGGAATTCATGATGCTGATATTTTTTGCCTTGCTGGCGATGCTGTGGCTCTGGCCCGGCGCTTTGGGGGCCGACGCCCCTTTGGTCCCGCCGCCGGCGCCGCCCGGTGAAGCGGCACACCTGCCATATTTCCGCATTCCGGAGAGCCTCTATTTTTGCGGGGAAGCGGTGCCGCTCAACGATCCGGCGGTGCGGGAAAGCCTGGACCGGGAATTTACTATCATCACCTGGAACCGGGCCCAGACCACCATGTGGCTGAAACGGGCCCATCGTTATTTCCCCGAGATAGAACAGAAACTCAGAGCCCGGCGTTTGCCCCTGGACTTGAAGTATGTGGTGATCATCGAAAGCGATCTGCTCATGAAGGCCAAATCCTCGGCCGGAGCGCAAGGTCCCTGGCAGTTTATGGCCCCCACGGCCCAGCGCTTTCAACTGAAATGCAACGACAATATCGATGAACGCCTGGAATTCAGCGCTGCCACCGACGCGGCCTTACAATATTTGCAGAACCTCTATCAGATCTTCCACAACTGGCCCCTGGCCCTGGCTTCGTACAACTGCGGGGAAGGGCGGGTGCAGAAAGAGATGGCCCTCCAGGGGGTGAATTCCTATTATTATTTGAGCCTGCCGGAAGAAACCGAACGCTACGTCTACCGCGCCCTGGCCGCCAAGATCGTCCTGGAGGACCCGGCCCGCTATGGCTACGACATCCCCGCAGGGGAGCTCTATTCTCCGCTGGAATATGACGAAGTCAGCATCACTATTCTAAAACACGCCCCGGTGCGGCGGCTGGCGGAGGCCTGCGGCAGTTATTACCGGGCCATCAAGACTTTAAATCCCTGGATCAAGGGGGCGGCCTTGAACCCCGGGACCTACCGCGTCAAACTGCCCAAAGGCACGGCAAGCAGGTTCGAGGAGGCCTACCGGCGGGGTCAGTTGGAGGTGGAGAACGGGGTTAAACCGGAAGAGGTAAAGAAGGGAAAGCCGGAAGAGGCAAAAAAGGCCAAAAGGGAAAAGAAAAAGTGACCGGCGACCCGGGATGGAGGAGGGGGGAAGAGACCGAAGACCGGGGACAGAAGACGGAAGTTAGCAGTAATTAGTGAGCAGTAACAAAGCGGCGTTATTTTATGCTGCTCAGAGTTACTGCTTGCTAGGTTAAGAGGAGAACATGACCGCAGCGACAACCGAGAACATTTCCTTATTGATATCCGGGGACTGGGTGTTGACTCAGAATGAGGCCCGGGAGGTGTTTCATCCGGGGGCCGTGGCGATTCGGGGAGAGGAGATCGTGGCGGCCGGTCCGGCGGCGGAGATTTGCGCCCGCTTCACCCCGGAGCGCCGGCTCGATTACCCCCTGGGCCTGATCATGCCCGGTCTGATCAATGCCCATACGCACGCAGCCATGTCGCTGTTTCGGGGCCTGGCCGACGACCTGCCGCTGGAAACCTGGCTCAACTCCTATATTTTCCCGGCGGAGGCCAAGCTGGACGGCAACTTTGTCTATTGGGGGGCCAAGCTGGCTATCGCCGAGATGCTGCTCTCCGGCACCACCACTTTTGCCGATATGTACCTCTTTGCCGATGCTGTGGCCCGGGCGGTGGACGAAACCGGCATCCGGGCGGTGGTGGGGGAGGTGCTCTACGATTTTCCTTCGCCCAACTACGGGCCGCCGGCCGCGGGCCTGGCCTTCAGCGATGAGCTTTGCCGCACCTGGCAGGGTCACCCCAGGGTCAGCGTGGCTATCCAGCCGCACGCGGTGTACACCTGTTCGCCGAATTTGCTTCAGGAATGCGGTGCACTGGCCGATAAATATGATAGGCGGCTGATCATACATCTGTCGGAGACGCACCAGGAGGTCGCGGATTGTGAAACGCGGTACGGCGCTACGCCGGTGGCCCATCTGCACCGCCTGGGATTGCTGACCAAGCGGTTGTTGGCCGACCATGCGGTGGTCTTAACCGGGGCAGATATGGAACTGCTGGCGGCCTCAGGCTCCGGCGTGGCCCATTGCCCGGAAAGCAATATGAAACTGGCCTCGGGGATCGCCCCGGTGGAGGAGCTGTTACAGCGCGGCGTGCCGGTGGGCCTGGGCACCGACGGCTGCGCCTCCAACAACAACCTGGATCTGGTCCAGGAGATGGATACCGCCGCCAAACTCCAGAAGGTGCGCTACCTGGACCCCACGGTGTTGCCGGCCACAGCTACCCTGGACCTGGCCACCCGGGGGAGCGCCAAGGTCCTGGGGCTGGAGGGCCAGGTCGGGGCCCTGGTCCCGGGGTTGAAGGCCGATGTGGTGGTCCTCGACCTGGACCAGCCGCACCTGACGCCCCTGTATGACCCCTATTCGCACCTGGTCTATGCTGCCGGCGGAGGGGACGTCCAGACCGTGGTGGTGCACGGCCAGGTGGTGGTTCAGGACCGGCGGATTCTCAGTTTTGACCTGGAGGAAACCCTGTCCAAAACGCGGGAATTGGCAAAGGCATTGGGCGCGGGCAAACTTAAATATTAGGATAGAATGATGACGGTCAAGATCATCAGCCGGCAAAGAGACTCCAGGGAGATCAGCATCAAACTGGTGGACGGCTCCCTGGTCAAGGGCAAGGTCAATCTGCATCATGACGAGCATATGATTCAAAGGGTGAGCGAGATTTTCACCCAGATAAACGATCCGTTTCTGGTGATCTATGATGCCACCTTCGAAGGCAAGACCGGCCGGGTATTGATCATCAATAAACAAAACGTTGTCTGGGCCTCGCCGGAAGATGATTAAAATAGTTTAAGGTTTTCAGTTCTTCGAGGGAGAGGGGGTTTGATTCAGTGGAAGCCGGCGTTTTATGAAAAAATAACTTACGAGTCATTTTAAAACTGCTCTTCCCTGGTCATCCTTTGACGGCGATGCAAGAAAATAATACCAACGGCGGCGCCTTGGCGGGCAATATCATCCGGCGACTGGATCCCAGGACCAAGCTGGCTCTGCTCTTGATGAGCTTCGTCATGGTGTTGCTGCCCCAAAGGCCGGCAGTGGTGGCCCTGGCCAGCGCTGCGGTCTTGGCGCACCTGGCTCTGGCCCGAGCCTGGCCCGCCTTGAAACCGGTGCGCTGGCTCCTGGTAATCCTGGCGGTCTTCAGTCTGGGGGTGTGGTCCTGGATGGCCCAGGGGCCCAGTCACCTGTTCTGGCGGGTAAGTCGTGAGTCCCTGGCTTTCGGGACCGCCAATTTTCTCAAGCTGGCTACCATGATGGTGGCGGGCCTGATTCTTCTGGCCACCACGCCGGTGGAAGAGCTTTTTAACGGCCTGGTGAAGCTGCGCTTGCCCTATGCCGGGGCCTTTGCCTTCGCCCTGGCCCTGCGTTGGGTGCCGGAAATTTTTGCCACCGTAGGCCGGGTCAGGGAGGCCCAGGAGGCCAGGGGCCTGTCCTGGGAAAAAGGCAGTATCTTGGAGCGCCTCCGGCGGCACTTGCCCCTGTTGGCACCCATCTTTCTCCTGACTTTGCGCCGCAGCCAGACCATGGCCTGGGCCCTGGAGGCCCGGGGCTTTCAGATGAGTCCTCACCGGAGCTTTCTGCTGGAGATTCGGATGCAGCCCCGGGACTGGCTGACCCTGGCTGCAAGTGTGGTGCTGGTTATCCCCTTTATTGTTCTGCACGTTTGGGGCTGGGACCAGATTCCCGGCTTGAAGTTATAGGCGGCCGCTGGCAGTCATAATTCGAGGTGCACCGCACGCCCGGTAATTGCGACGTCAATTTATGTCCAACCTTAGCAAGAATTTCTTGTTGCTCCTGTTCGGGGTCCTCCTATCCTTAGTCGTCCTGGAAATCGCACTCCGGCTCTTTCCGCCTTTTGAGATGCGGTTCAAGCCGGACCGCATCGTATTGCCGGTGAATAAGAGATATATCTTCGATAATACGGCTAAATTTCCCACCAAGCTTCCCAAGACTACGGTCCATACCAAAAACCTCCTGGGTTTTCGGGGGGCGCCGCCGCCCAAGGATTTTGCTGACTACCTGACCATCGTCACCATCGGCGGCAGCACCACCGAGTGCTTCTACCTGTCCGACGGCCGGACCTGGCCCGATCTCCTGGGGGCCAGGCTGAGCCGGGATTTTCCCAAGCTCTGGATCAACAATGCCGGCATGGATGGGGCCACTACCTATCGCCACCTCATTCTGCTGGAAGATTACGTGGTGAAGCTGAAGCCTAAGCTGGTGCTGTTCCTGGTGGGCATCAACGATGTGGGGGTGGGAGAGATTCACGATAAGCCCAAGGGGGGCTTCGGCGGCTGGCTAAAAGCCGCGACCAACAAGAGCGAGGTCTATTCCCTGGGACTGAATATTTACCGTTACTTTATCGCTAGAGGCAGGGGCTTGCACCATGAGGAAGTGAATCTGAAGACCCAAGGCAGCCTCGATGTACCCGCAGAGGCGCGACAAAAGGCCTTGCGAAAATACCGGGATCATTATCTGAAATATTACCGGGCCCGCTTGGAGAAATTAGTCCAGGTTTCCCGGTCGCACAATATCGAGCCGGTCCTAATCACCCAGCCGACCCTTTATGGACCGGGGATCGATCCAGTCACCGGGGTGGACCTGGAGAAGGTCGGGATGGGAGACCACCGGAACGGCGCCCTGGCTTATGCCGAAATCGAGATGTACAACCATACCTTGCGCCAGGTAGGGGCGGAAAATCGCGTCCAGGTCATCGACCTGGCCCGGGAGATGCCGCGAAATTCCGCCTATTACTATGACTACCTGCACTATACCGAGGCCGGCGCCGCCCAGGTCGCGGGGATTATCTACCGGGATTTAAAGCCGTTTCTGGCCAAGCGGTTTAACCGCAGATGAACGCCGCTTTATCCGCGTCCATCTGCGGTTTCCAGGTTTTCGTCAGGCGTTATCTGAGAGCGATAAATTTTTTAATCGCTTGATCCAATCCCATATTTATTCAGGTACTCACTCCGGGGCTTATCAGTCAAGGATTTGCTGAAATCTGAAAAGCTACTTCGGACTGGCAGCCAGGATGGCCTTATCCACATGGGCCTCGTATTGGCTAAAGTTCTTGCGGAATCGGGCGGCCAGGTCCAAAGCCACTTCCTCATAGTTGCCGCCGTTGGTCCAGGTTTTTTGCGGGTAAAGGATCTCATCGGGTACACCCGGACATTTGGTGGGCACCGTCAGGCCGAAGAAAGGCTCCTGATAGGTCTCAACCTGGTCCAGATCACCGGACATGGCCGCCCGGAGCAGAGCCCTGGAGTAGGCAATCTCGATGCGGTGCCCCACCCCGAATGGTCCTCCGGTCCAGCCGGTGTTCACCAGCCAGCAAGTAGGTTTGTACCGGGTCACTTTGTCCCGGAAGAGGTGGGCGTAGACTGCCGGCGGCATAGGCAGGAAGGGAGCTCCAAAGCAGGTGCTGAAGGTCACCTGGGGCTCCTTGCCCAAACCCCGTTCGGTGCCGGCCACCTTGGCGGTGTAACCGGAAAGGAAGTGGTAGGCGGCCTGCTCCGGGGTCAGGCGGGCGATGGGCGGCAGGACCCCGAAGGCGTCGCAGGCCAGCATGAAGATGTGGCTCGGGTGACCGCCTACCCCGGAGCGCACGATGTTGCGCAGGTGGGTGATGGGATAAGCGGCCCGGGTGTTCTCCGTCAGGGACGCGTCGTCCAGGTCCAGGCGCCGGGTGGCCAAATCCATGCCGACGTTTTCCAGGATGGTGCCGAATTTCCGGGTGCATTCGTAAATCTCCGGTTCGGCTTTGGGGCTCAGACGGATCACCTTGGCGTAGCAGCCGCCCTCGAAATTGAAGATACCGTCGTTGCCCCAGCCATGTTCGTCGTCGCCGATGAGGCGGCGTTCCGGATCGGCGGACAGGCTGGTCTTGCCGGTGCCGGAAAGGCCGAAGAACAGGGCGGTGTTCCCATCCCGGCCTTCGTTGGCGGAGCAGTGCATGGAAAGCACTTCTTGCTGGGGCAAATAATAGTTGAGGATGGTGAAGACCGATTTCTTGATCTCTCCTGCATAAGAGGTGCCACCGATGAGCACCAGCTTTTTGCCGAAGTTGACCATGATGAAGGCTTCGGAATTGGTGCCGTCCAATTCCGGTACGGCATGAAAGCCCGGGGCGGCGATGATGGTGAAATCCGGCCCGACGTGCATGGGTTCGCCATGGCCCACCGGGGCCAGGAACATATTGCGGGCGAAGAGGTTCTGCCAGGCCGTGGCGGTGACGATGCGGATGTTCATCTGCAACTTCCGGTCTGCCCCGGCGTGGCGATCCTGGACGAAGATCTCCTTGCCCTGGAGGTAGGCGAGCAGCCGGTAATGCAGCAGGTCGAACTTCTCCGAAGTGAACGGCTGATTTTCGCCACCCCAATGGATATTGTGGGAACTGGAGGGTTCTTCCACAATAAACTTGTCCTTGGGAGACCGGCCGGTATAAGCGCCGGTGCGCACCACCACCGGCCCCAGGTGGGCGATGAGGCCCTCCTGCCGGGAAACGATTCTTTCGTAAAGGGCCGAAGTGGGAAGATTCCAATGAACTGCGGCGACGTTTCTAATGCCGTGATGCGACAGGTCTTTCTTCATGTAACGCCCCTTATTAACAGCATAATATATTCTATAGCATCATCCTCTATGACACTTTAGTAAGGTCTTGCGAAAATTTGATAAATTTCTTATTAAACTTGTGTTTAACGGCTAAATCGGGAGAACCCAAGCCGGATTTAATCAAGTAAGAATTAATGAATATCTTATTTTTCAAATAAACGTAAGCTAATAATTCTTCCCACTCAGTACTATTCGAGCCGTTTCTAATGATCACCTGTTTCCCCAACAAGTGTTCCGTCAGATAATTGATGGTTTCCTCTTTCCGGTTTATTTTCACCCCCAGAAATCCAATAGTCTGCCCATTATCCAATTTAATCCGGTCTGCACCGATAATCTGTACGACTCTATTTAAGGCCTCCCGCTTGAGCACGGTAGGCTCTATTAGCGGCTGGGCATCCTGGATCGCCGGAGTATAGTCCAACACTGGGAGTTCAGGCAACTTTTGGGATCTTTCGATAATCTGCAAGTCCGGCCCAAAAGTGGGCAATTTATCTTTAAGGCCGATTTTCTCTTCGATAATCCTCAAAAAATCTTTATTGATCTCATAGCCCAGCCCATTGCGGCCAAATTCCAGGGCCGCTTTGACGGTGGTGCCGCTCCCTAAAAAGGGGTCCAACACGGCGTCCCCCTGAAAGCTGAACATCCGGATGAGCCGCCGAGGCAGTTCCTCCGGGAACATGGCCTCGTGGCCCACCTGTTTGGCGCCGCCGAAATACCAATGGCCATAGAAATATTCTTTCCATTCCTGCTTGCTCAGCTTAGAGCCTTCTTTCATTTCTTTCAAGACTTTCTTGCTTTCCCCCGGTTTTTTGAAAATGAGGATGAATTCATAATCAATCTCGATGAGGCCATTGGGAGGATAGGGGTAAGAACCCATAACGACCGCCCCGCCGGTGGTGTTCATGGTAGTCTTTTTCTGCCAGATGATAGAGCCCAGGAAATCGAAGCCGATTTTTTCGCACTGGGCGATGAATTCAGCGTGCAGCGGAATGACTTTATAGCGGCCGTAAACTGCGGAACGGGCAAATTGATCCCCGATGTTAATACACAAGCGGCTGCCGGGGCGAAGGATCCGGAAACATTCGCTCCAGGTATAGAACAGGTCAGTGAGATATTGGTGCAGGGTCTGGCCATAGCCGATCTGCCCGGTGACCCCGTAATTTTTGATCTGCCAGTAAGGCGGAGAGGTGACCACCAGAGCGACGCTTTTCTCCTCTATCTCCGGCATGGCGCGGCTGTCGCCGATAACGATTTTGGCCCAGTTATCCATAAAAAGTCTGTAAGGCGGGCATCCGGGTCCGCCACTTTAATCAAGCCCGCACAGGCTGGAAAGCCTGTGCCACCAATTTTTAAGCCTAAGCTCTTGTACGCCGAAGCTCAATCGCTTTGTTCAACAGTGCGGCGGCTAAGAGTTCTAATTAATCTGCGCTTCCCATAATATGCAAGCTTTTCGTAGCCGGATGATCCTGTCTTACCAAAAGTTCGTTAGCAGTTCGTAGTTGGTCGAGTTCATCCGCGCTGAGATCAATCGGATGATTCCCAAGGCTAGAACCATATTTTATTTCTATTCTCATAAAACCCTCCCATTATATACGGGATTTAGGTGTGGAGTTTGTGGAGGGGGGAAGGGCTTTTCCATTTAGCCCCTCCTGAAGTCATCTTTTTTTAACCGAAAACCGAAAACAGAAAACCGAATTACTTCGACAGCCATTTCAAGCTCTGGCGCAGCAGGTCTTCCAGGGTATCGGCCCCCCGGCTGCGGACCGCGTCCAGGGCCTTTTCCGCCACATTTTTCTGGTAGCCCAGGTTGATCAGGGCGCTCAAGGCGTCTTGCACGCGGCTGCCGCCGGGGGCGGCCGTCGGCCTGGGACTGGCCGGGGCGATCTTTTTGTCCTTGAGTTCCAGGATGATGCGTTCGGCGGATTTCTTGCCGATGCCGGGAATCCCGGCCAGGCGCCGGATATCTTTTTGGGCCAGGGCCTCGGCGAACTCCCCGGGGTTGATACCGGAGAGGATGTTGAGGGCCATGCGGGCCCCGATGCGCGGGATATTCAGGAGTTGCAGGAAAAGCTCCTTTTCTTCCTGGGTCACGAAGCCATACAGATTGAGGGCATCTTCCTGAATGCGGGTGTGGATTAGCAGCTTGATACCGGCCGGAGGTTCGGGCAGGGCATAAAAGGTGGACAGGGGGATCGAGACCAGGTAGCCCACCCCGGACACCTTCAACATAACCTGGGTGGGGCTCTTATCCAGGAGTTCGCCTTCCAGAAAGCCGATCATGAGCTTACGTCCAGCCAACGTTGGTGGAAGTAGTGGCACAGGCCCACCGCCAGGGCGTCGGCGGCGTGTTCGTCGGTCACTTTCTGGCCTAAAAGCTGTTCCACCATAAGTTGCACCTGGGCCTTGGTAGCCTGGCCGTAGCCCACCACCGCTTTTTTGACTGCCAAAGGGGGATAGTGGAAGACAGGCAGCGAACTCTGGGCCGCCAGGAGCAGCACGATGCCCCGCACCTGGCCCAGGGTGAAGGCGCTCTTGACATTGGCGGCCAAGAAAACTTCCTCCAGGGCCAGGGCCTGGGGCCGATGTCGGTGAACCAAAACCGTTAGACTGTCAAAAATATGACGAAGGCGGTCAGCCAGGGGATTTTTAGAGCCGGGGTTGATGGACCCGGCGGCCAGATACTCCAGCCGGTTGCCCTCACCCTGGAAGACTCCGAAGCCGGTGTGGCGGGAGCCCGGATCGATCCCCAGTATGACGGAGCTCACATCAGGGCCTCGAGCAACTGGTCCGGGATGTCGAAATTGGCGAAAACGTCGCTGACGTCGTCATGTTCCTCCAGGAGTTCCACCAGCTTCAGGACCTGCTGGGCCGATTTTTCTTCCTCGATCTTCACCGTGGTCTTGGGGCGCATCTGCACCTCGGCCAGGGTGGGTTTAAACCCCTTGGCCTCCAAGGCCTCCTTGACCTCCAGGAAACCGGCCGGGTCGGTGAGTACCTCGTACTGGGATTCATCGCTTTGCAGGTCCTCGGCGCCGCATTCCAGGGCGGCCTCCATGAGGTCGTCTTCACTGAGACCCTCCCGGTCGAAGACGATGACCCCTTTCTTATCAAACATCCAGGCGACGCAGCCGGGCTCGCCCAGGTTGCCGCCGTACTTGGTGATCAAATGGCGCACGTCAGAGACGGTGCGGTTCTTGTTGTCGGTAAGGGTTTCCACCATCAGGGCTACCCCGGCCGGGCCGTAGCCTTCCAGGAAGAGTTCCTCCATAGCGGCTCCGCCGCCTTCGCCACTGCCCTTCTTAATGGCCCGGGTGATATTATCGTTGGGCATATTTTCCGCCTTGGCCGCGGCCACGGCGGCCCTAAGGCGGGGATTGCCGGAGAGGTCGCCGCCGCCGATGCGGGCCGCCACCGCGATCTCCTTGACCAATTTGCCGAAGATCTTCCCCTTCTTGGCGTCCAACGCCCCTTTTTTGCGTTTGATCGTACTCCACTTGGAATGGCCGGACATCTCTCCTCCTTGCAAACCTTCAGCTATCAGCTTTCGGCAGCCAGCCTGAAAAACTCAAGCCGATGCATCTTATTATTAAAACATATTAATCATTATTTCCCCAGAGTGATACTCAGGGTTTTGCCGATAGCTGACCGCTGAACGCCGAATGCTCACTTAACCTTAGGCCCCTTGGGTCCATTGAGGCGGTTTAGACCCAAAAGATAAAGCTCCCGGCTGGCCGCCCGGGAGCCGGCGGGTTTCACCTGCCGAAAGGTACGAAATTCCTGCTGTATGGCCGCGGCCAGGGTCGGCAGATCCGGACCGGCGAAGATTTTGGCCAGGAAGTGACCCCCGTGCCTCAGGAACCGGCGGGCCAATCCCAAAGCCGATTTGGTCAGTTCCAGGGACCGCTGTTGATCCACGTCCCTTACCCCCGTGGTCTTGGGGGCCAGGTCGCTCACCACTACGTCAAAGACCGGACTGATGGCCGCAAGTATTTCCAAGTCTAGACTTTTAATGTCGCCCTGAAGGAAGTATAGGGGTGGAGCCACCGGGATTGCCAATGGAGCTGCATCTACGCCCAGCACCAGGCCCCGGGGACCCACCCGCGCGGCAATGTATTGCAGCCAAGATCCGGGGCTGCAACCCAGATCCAGGACCCGCTGGCCTTGGCTAAAAAGACGGTATTTCTCATCGATTTCCTTCAATTTGTACACGGCCCGGGCCACATAGCCTTCGGCTTTGGCGCGAGTCCGGAAGGGGTCAGGGATTCCAGGGCGTGGCATGGCTTGGAGCCTATCTTAGTAAATTAACTCGATTTCTTTTAACATAGCCTCCTGTCTTTGGCAATGAAAAACCTCAAATTGTCAATAAATTGACGGCCAATTTTTATTTTTTGACGTTTTTCTGGTGGCGCATAAGATTTATCTAAGAGGTTATTGATAAGTTTCCAAAGGCATAAACATCTCATGAAACGTAGGGGCGGGGCTTAGTTTAGCCAATGTCCGCATGCTAAGGACTAGTTATGTTTAACTAGTGGCACAATCATTGCTTTAATAAAGGATGTCAAAATCAATAATGGATGATTAGGAAAAAGGCTAGGCGAAATTAAAAAAAACTAGAAATCTCGTTCAGATGAACCAGGAACCTAACCCGTTTCGAGATCTTTGGAGGCCAGAGTGAACCAAGTCATAACCCGGGAAGAGGTGGCTGCCCTATTAAGGGGTATGGCCGAAGCCGAATCTGACCGCCGAAAGCTTGGTCAGGCAAAGAAATTCAAGCACCTGAATAATTCTTATAAGGCCAAAGACCATCGCAAGGCTCAACGCTGGTATTTGGTGGGTTCGCCTCAATAGACAGGAGGCGGTGCGGTTTTTTTTCTCTGAAGCGGAGGCGGCGGCAATGACTTCGACCATGCCACTGAAAGAGGCGAAACAGGCCTTTCGGAAGGCTCCGGTCAGCCATAGTTGGCAAAGGACACCGCCCCGGGTCATTGCCGTGACTTCCGGCAAAGGGGGTGTAGGAAAATCCAACATCGTGGCCAACCTGGGGGTGGCCATGTCGCAGTCGGGGTATCGAGTGATGCTGATCGATGCGGATTTGGGATTGGCCAATCTGGATATCCTGCTCGGGTTGACGCCGCAGCATACCATTAAGGATTTTTTTTCCCTGAGGCAGAGTCTTTCCCAGGTGATCATGCAGGGTCCAGCCGGCTTAAAGGTCTTGCCGGCTTATTCCGGACTGCCGGAATTAACCGAATTGGGAGACTCCCAGAAGGTCTTCCTATTAAACGAGTTGGACTATTATTCGGAAAACCTGGACGTGGTCCTCATCGATACCGGCGCAGGGATCTCCCGCAATGTCCTGTTCTTCAACGTGGCTGCCCAGGAGCGCATTCTGGTGGCCAATAACCAGCCCACTTCCCTGGCTGATGTCTACGCTTTGATGAAGGTCCTGGTGATGCAGCATAAACAGACCCGGTTCAAGCTGGTGGTCAACGGGATCCGCCAGCCCCATGAGGGGGAGGCGGTTTACCGCACTCTGGTCCGGGTGGCCGAGCGTTTCCTGGGTCAGGAGATTTTTCTGGAATATCTGGGATTTATTCCTTTTGACGTAACTGTTTCCGAGGCCGTGATGCGGCAGCAACCGGTTATAAGCCTGTATCCTGCAGCACCAGCCAGCAAGTCTTTCGCCCGAATTGCTCGCCAGCTGCTCGAATCTCCGGCGCCAAGTGGGGTTGACGGAAATATCAAGTTCTTTTGGCGCCAATTGCTGGGTTGTTGAACCAGAAGACAAGGGGAGAAATCCTTCATGGATAAACAGTCATTGGGCCAGCACCAAGAGCACCTGATCCCCGAGCGCGGCCCCCGGAAGGTGGACCCTGTCTGGCAAGAAGAGATGGTGCTGCAATATGCGCCCCTGATCCGTTATATAGCCAGCCGACTGGCCCTGCGTCTGCCTTCCCACATTTCCCAGGAAGACCTGATCAGTTCGGGCATCATCGGCCTGATAGATGCTATTAGGAAATACGACCGTAGCAAGAATATCGATTTTAAGACCTATGCCGAGTTTCGCGTTAAAGGGGCCATGCTGGACGAGCTGCGCAGCATGGATTGGATCCCGCGCTCGGTGCGGAAAAAGACTCATCTCATCGAGAATGCTTACGCCCGACTGCAGAAAACTTTGGGGCGGGCGGCAGATGCCGAGGAAGTGGCCGAACTCCTGGGAATCGACCTGGAGGATTTTTATCAACTTTTGGATGAGACAAAAGGCGTCTCGGTAATATCCATAGAAAACGGCGACCGCAAAAGCACAGAAAGTCGGGGGGGCGACCGCGATTTAGCGGAACTCCTGCAAGATGAGAAAATGCGGGATTCTCTCCAGGCGGTGCACCTGACCGAATTGCGGGAGGTTGTCCTGCAGGCCATTGAGGCCTTGCCGGACAAGGAGAAGCTCTTGATTTCCCTGTACTATTATGAAGAGCTCACCATGAAGGAAATCGGTCAAATCATGGGGTACACCGAATCGCGGATCTCGCAGTTGCATACCCAGGCTATGTACCGCCTGCGGCACAAACTCCGGGAATTTTCCCAGGAGATGGAGAATTGAAGACGCGTAAAGAAGGTAGGTATATTTACCGAGGAGGGCGTAGGTACATTTACCGGGTTGGAGCAATAAAAAAATCTTATCTCCAGATTTTTTGGTAGACGATTTTAGTTGTTTTAGATATAGTACATTAAGCGGTTCTTCAAATCATCGAAACTTGGTTTGGGGAGAACCTTGCATTCTCTAACTCCATAATAAAGTATCACAATAATCGCTAAATCAGACTTCGGGAAATGCCAAAGATCGAAGATTGAAGCGGCGGCAAAAAGACTGTCTGCAGCCAACTAGTAGTTGAAGTGATATGGAGGTCACCTTGGCTATCTATTCTTTGGGAATGCTTGGCAGCATTTTGGGTTTATCACTTATAGTCGTAATCTTCAGCCTCCTGTGTCAGGCCCAAAAAGGGGATGCTTATTTGGAGCAATTGGGCCGGGGTGAGGGCGGTTGCCTGGAAGACCTGGACGACCGGTAGAATAGGAAGCATCCCTAAGGACGATCACATTTCCACAGAATTACCCCTTTCCCACGCTGTTCCTCACGCGGATCAGTGTCGGTGTTTTCTCATTTCCCCCCTAGCTTGAAGTCGCGCTAAAAGATCAAACTCGTCATTGCACCGGGCCGGTTTTAAGAATAAACTGGCGACGTGAGTGATCGTCAAGCCCCGGTTTCTGGGCTGTTATTGGTCCTAATCCAAACCACCAATTCAGGAAGTGGGCGACATGTTTGAGGAAAGGCTGCAACAGCGGTTGCGCGTGGCTCGAGGGGAGGCCCCGGCGGATCTGGTCCTGGCGGGCGGACAGGTGGCCAATGTTTATACCGGCCGGTGGCAAAAGATTGACGTCGCCCTCTTTGACGGCATTATCGCTGGACTGGGAGATTACGACGGCCCCAGGCTGGAGGTGCAGGGCCGTTATATCGTGCCCGGTCTCATCGATGGCCACCTCCATCTGGAGAGCAGCATGCTGACGCCCAGGGAACTGGCCCGGGCCTTGCTGCCCCTGGGAACTACCACCCTGGTGGCGGACCCCCATGAAATCGCCAACGTTTGGGGCGCCGATGGCCTGGACTACCTGCTCGCCGCCAGTATAGGCCTGCCTCTGGATATTTTCTTCATGCTGCCCTCTTGTGTGCCGGCCTCGCCCCTGGAAACCGCCGGAGCGCGCTTGGAGGCTGCTGACCTGGAAAAATTCCGGGAACGGAAGAGGATTTTGGGTCTGGCCGAGGTCATGAATTTTCCAGGGGTAGTGAACGGCGATGCCGGTTTGCTGGACAAGATCGCCCTGTTCCCCGAAGGGCCGGTAGACGGACATGCGCCGCTGCTTGCGGGCCAGGGGCTCAATGCCTACCGGCTGGCCGGGATCGGTTCCGACCACGAATGCTCCCAATTGAGCGAGGCCCAGGAAAAGTTGGACCTGGGCTTTTATCTGATGGTGCGCGAAGGGAGCCTGGCCAAAAATTTGACTGACCTGTTGCCCGCGGTCACTGCCGCCAGCCTGCGCCGCACCATGCTGGTCACCGATGACTGCCACCCCGAGGATTTGCGTGAGTCCGGGCACTTGAACGCTTTGCTGAAAAAAGCGGTGTCCCTGGGGCTCGACCCGCTTCAGGCGGTCAGTATGGCCACCTTGAACCCGGCGGAATATTTTCGCTTATCTGACCGGGGAGCGGTGTCTCCGGGGCTCAAGGCCGACCTGGTGGTGCTGGAAGATCCGCGCCAGTTCAAGGTCCAGAAAGTTATCAAGACTGGCAAGCTGCTGGTGGATGACGGCCGGCTGCTGACCGAACTGCCTGACCCGGCCGCCGCGGTTCCGGCCACGGTTTTCCGGGTGCAGGAATTCCCGGTGGAGACGCTGTCTCCGCCAGCGACGGCAGAGTTGGTTAAAGTCATTGGATTGATTCCCGGACAACTGCTCACGGAAAAGCGGGTCTTGCCGGCTCCGGTCCGGGGCGGCCGCCTGGCGGCGGACCCTGTTCGGGATATATTGAAGCTGGTGGTGGTGGAGCGCCACCGCGGCACCGGCAATCTGGGACTGGGGCTGGTGCAGGGTTTCGGCCTGCAACGCGGGGCCTGCGCTTCCTCCGTGGCCCATGATTCCCACAATATTGTGGCGGTCGGGGCTGATGAAGCCGACATGCACCAGGCAGTGCGGCACCTGACAGATTTAGGCGGCGGACTCGCAGTGGTGGCCGGCGGCCGGGTCCTGGCGGATTTGCCCCTGCCGATCGCCGGTTTGATAAGCCCCGGGCCTTTAAGTGAGGTGGCCGCGGCTTACGGGAATTTAAAGAAAGCCTACCGGACTCTGGGAGGCGCTTTACCGGACCCCTTCATGGCCTTATCCTTCCTGGCCTTGCCGGTGATCCCGGAGTTGAAGCTCACCGACCTGGGGCTGGTGGATGTGGGGCGGTTTCAGGTGGTTTCTCTGTTTGGCGAGGATTAGCTCATGCAAAGGCCCAAGACGCCAAGACGCAAGACAAGAATTGAGTAATAAAAAAATCATTTTTCCCAAACTATTGCGTGGATTTCTTTCCCTTGAGCAATAAATTAAATCGAGATATTTCCTGACTGCTGCTCACTGCTCACTTGCGGAGGATATATGAGCTTAGTACTGACCGGCTCTGAGGTTATGCAGGTTCTGGATATGGATCTGGCCCTGGCCGCGGCCGAAGACGCCTTCCGGGCCTACGGCGAGGGCCGGGTAAACATGCCGCCCAAGACTTACCTGACCCTGGCGCAGGGGGATTTTCGGGCCATGTATGGCGAGGTCTTTTTACCCCAGGGCCATATCTGCGGCCTCAAATGGGTCAATGTGCATCCCGGCAATCCCCACAGGGGACTGCTGACGGTGATGGCCAAGGTGCTGCTCAATGATCCCGAGACCGCGCTGGAAATTGCCGATATGGACGGCACCCATGAGACCGATTTCCGCACCGGGGCGGCCGGAGGCCTGGCAGTCAGGTGCCTGGCCAACTCTGAAGCCCACCGCCTCGGCCTCATCGGCGCCGGGGTGCAGGCCCGCACCCAGGTTGCCGCCATCGTCAAGGTCAGGGCCATCAAGGAAATCGTAGTATACGATCGTCATCTGGATCACGCCAAAAGATTTGCCGAGGAAATCGCCGCCAATTACGGGGTCTCGGTCCGGCCAGCGTCTACGGCCGCAGAAGCAGTCACGGGGATGGACATTGTAGTTACCACCACCCCCAGCACCAGCCCGGTGGTTAGGCGGGAGTGGGTGTCGGCGGGCACCCATATTAATGCCATTGGCGCCGACGCCGCCGGCAAACAGGAGCTGGACCCGGAAATATTAAAAGCCGCCAAGGTGGTGGTGGATGACTGGGCCCAGGCGTCCCACTCCGGGGAGATCAATGTGGCCCTGGCCAAAGGGGAGATCACGGCGGAGATGATCTATGGTTCTTTGGGTGAGATCGTGGCCGGCAAGAAACCGGGCCGCCAAAATCCAGAGGAGATCACGGTATTCGACTCTACCGGCCTGATCATTCAGGATTTGGCCTTGAGCTACGCCATTTATCTGAAAGCCAAGGAACGCGGCCTGGGGGTGGAGAAGGATTTTTTGAAATAGGGGCGGGTCTTAAACCCGCCCCTGCCGCGCTATTGGGCGACCCAGCGGGTCACCTTTGTTATGGCAATCTCAAAAAGGCCTTTACCTTTTCCAGCACTTCGGTCCGGGTGGCCGGGTCGAATTCCCACATAGTGGTCTGGGTGAGGGCGTCCTTGTCATCATCCTGGCAGTCGCCGAAGCCGCAGACTGCGGGGGCGGACCGGGGCGGCCCCAGGATTTGGGAAAGCTGGTCGGCAACCTGGAGAATTTCACTTTTGATGGGCCAGACACTGAGGACCAGGTGGTCCCGGGCCAGCCGCACTTGCAGGTGGAAGGCCCCTTCCGGGTCAGCAGGTCCGGCTTCCAGGCCTTCAATAGTGATACCTCGCCGATCCTCCCTCGAGACAAAATCGAATTTTAACGGTAGCATCGCTATCCTTTAGGAACATTAGCGCAATAATCTATTATCCCGGGCATTATAGCAAAGATAGGGATATTTGCCAGGATTTGCCGGCTTTTCGGTGATCCTGGGGAGGGATCGAGCCAGCAAGTGACAAAAATGCATTTTCTTTTTGAATTTTTTCACAATTACATGATATGTAAATAAATTACCTTCATTGATATATTAGGGCAATTTTCGCAAACCGAAATAGATAAGGAGAAGGGCGACATGGCGAAGCAATCGGCAAAAGAGGCAACCAAACGTTATTGTTATGCCTTTGAGGAAGGCGACGGCACCAATAAGAAACTTTTGGGAGGCAAAGGCGCCGGTCTATGCTCCATGACCCAGATCGGGCTGCCGGTGCCCCCGGGCTTTTCTATCACCACAGAGGCGAATCTCGATTATTTTGCCCAGGGCTCGCACATGCCTGACGGCCTGATGAATGAAGTGCACGATTATATGGAGGCCCTGGAGAAGAAGACCAACAAAGGTTTTGGCGACCCGAATAAACCACTATTGGTTTCGGTGCGCTCCGGCTCCGCCCTGTCCATGCCGGGGATGATGGATACCATCCTTAATCTGGGCCTCAATGATGACACCGCCAAAGGCATGATCGCCCTGACCAAGAACGAACGCTTCGTCCACGATGCTTACCGCCGCTTTCTGCAGCTCTTCGGCAAGATCGGCTTAGGAGTGCCGGATGCCGGCTTTGATGAAATATTTGAGGAAACAAAGAAAAAATATGGCGCTACTGTAGATACCGAGCTTTCGGCAGAGGCCATGGCCGAAATCTGCAACAAATTCAAAGAGCATATCAAGAGCCAGACCGGCAGGCCCTTCCCGCAGGATCCTTGGGCACAGTTGATAATTTCCATCGAGGGGGTATTCAAATCCTGGATGGGCAAACGCGCCGTGGACTACCGGCGCCAGTTCAACATTACCCCGGATTTGGCCAACGGCACCGCGGTAAACATTTGCACCATGGTCTTCGGCAACATGGGCAATGATTGCGCCACCGGCGTGGGTTTCACCCGGGACCCCGGCACCGGCGAGAATGTGTTGTATGGTGATTACCTGATCAACGCCCAGGGCGAGGACGTGGTGGCGGGCATCCGCACTCCCCGGCCCTTGAAGGAGCTGCGCACCGACATGCCCGCGGTCTACCGGGAATTGGAGCAGATGCGCAGCACTCTGGAGAAACACTACCGGGAGGTGCAGGACTTCGAGTTCACTATTGAGCGGGGCAAGCTCTACATGCTGCAGACCCGCAATGGCAAGATGAATGCCTGGGCGCTGACCAAGACCTCGGTAGATATGTTCAAAGAGGGCTTGATCAGCGAAGAGGAAGCCTTGTTGCGGATCGAGCCGGAAATGCTGGAACAGTTCCTGCACCGGCGCATTGATCCCGAATTCAAGCAGGAACCGCTGGCCGAGGGGATCTCCGCCTCCCCGGGGGTGGCCGTGGGCAAAGTGGTGTTCGATGCCGACCGGGCCGAAAGGATGGGCAATGAGGGGGAGAAAATCATCCTGACCCGGATCGAAACCAAGCCCGAAGATATTCACGGTTTCTTTGCGGCCCAGGGAATTCTTACCAGCCGCGGCGGCAAGACCTCCCACGCCGCAGTGGTGGCCCGGGGCATGGGCAAACCCTGCGTCTCCGGGGCTGAGGGCCTGGACATCAATTACGATTTGAAAGAAGCCCGGCTGGGCGGCACCGTCATCAAGGAAGGCGACATCGTTACTATTGACGGCACCTCCGGCGGGGTTTACCTGGGAGCCGTCCCCATGCTGGACCCGGAACTCCCCAAGGACCTGGCTACCCTGATGGAATGGGCCGACAAGAAGGCCAAGATTCAGGTTTGGGCCAACGCCGACACCCCGGCCATGGCCAAAAAGGCCCGGCAGCACGGCGCCCAGGGTATCGGCCTGTGTCGCACCGAGCGCATGTTCAACGAAGCGGACCGCCTGCCCCAGATGCGCAACCTGATCCTGGGGGACACTCCGGAAGAGCGCAAGAACTGGGCCAACAAGCTCATGCCCATGCAGCGCCAGGACTTCGTGGAAATTTTTAAGGCGATGGACGGGCTGCCGGTGACCATCCGGCTGCTGGACCCTCCGCTGCATGAATTCCTGCCCAGCATCGAAGAGCTCCTTACGGAAGTCAACCGTCTCAAAGAGTTTAACCAAATTTTGAGCGCCCTGGAGCAGATCCCCGGCACCCTGGCGATTCTGGACCCGGAAATGCACAAATACGTGCCCAGCATCGAAACCGTGACCCGGGAGTTCAGCGATTTTAAGAAGAAGGGTCTGGACCAGAAAATCCTCGAACAGAAGGAGAAGGTGCTGCGCCGGGTCCGGGTGCTGTATGAATACAATCCCATGCTGGGCAACCGCGGGGTGCGCTGCGGCATCTCTTTTCCGGAAATCTACGATATGCAGATTCAGGCGATCTTCGAGGCTGCGGCTATTGCCCTGCGGGAGAAGATCGACGTCCGGCCGGAGATCATGATCCCCAATGTCTGCACCCGCCAGGAATTGGTCTGGGTGCAGCCCCGGGTGCAGGAAATCCATGCCGAGGTGGAAAAACGCTATAACGTCAAAATTAAGTACAAATTCGGCACCATGGTGGAAATCGCCCGGGCCTGCGTGCGGGCCGGCCGATTAGCGGAAACCGCTGAATTCTTCTCCTTCGGCACCAACGATTTGACCCAGGGAACCTTTTCCTTCTCCCGGGAGGATGCGGAGAATAAGTTCCTGCCCATCTACAACACCGAGGGCATCCTGAGACACAACCCCTTTGAGATCCTGGATGAATTGGGGGTGGGCTGGCTCATGCAGCATGCGGTGAAGGAGGGGCGCAAGACCCGGCCTGACCTGAAGATCGGCATCTGCGGCGAACATGGCGGCCAGCCCCAGGCCATCGATTTTTGCCATCGCATCGGGCTGAATTATGTGTCCTGCTCGCCCATGCGCATCCCCATCGCCCGCATGGCCGCAGCCCACGCCGCCATCAAGGATGAGAAGGGCGGCCAGATAAGGTCGAAATCGCTGTAAGAAAAGATAATCGTATTCCAATATGCAAAATTAGGGGCGACCCAGCGGGTCGCCCCTGCTAATTTGGGCGCTTGCTAAAAGTGAAGCAACCGGAGTACGACGCACCCCTATTTTAGGCCTGTTTTTCTGGAACTCGTTTTGGAGTAACCGGTTAAGCGCCCGGCGGCTCAGATGTTGGAACAAACACCTTAACTTGCCGTTCTATTCTGTCTGCCAGAAGGTCTGAAGTCACATCCAAGTCATAATCGGCCTGAAGTCCCAGCCAAAATTCCGCCGAGGTGCCAAAGTAGCGACTCAACCTCAGAGCGGTGTTCGCCGTTATGCTGCGTTTGCCGTGGATAATCTCATTGATGCGCCGGGGAGAAACCCCTAAATCGCGCCCCAGCCTGCTCTGACAGAGCCCCCAAGGTTTCATGAATTCTTCCAACAAGATCTCCCCTGGATGAATCGGAACAACTTTCTCCTTGAGACCTCTGCGAAAGTCCCTTTCCACATGGCAACAAACTTCAGTTTGCACAATATGATGGAGAGTAGGCGCCCTCGCCTGCTAAATACAGCCGAGGGCGGCTGTTCTCCATGACTTTCGCAGAGGGCTCTCCTTTAAGTTCGTGCTTACCTTTTAATAACAATTAAAAAGCCCTGGCGGATCCTTGGGCGGCCAGGGACGGCCGCCCCACCAAAATCAACTCTTTTCAGGGTGAGACAGGCTTCAGTGCCCACCAATCATTTCAAAAGTTTAGTACGATTGTCCTGGTGTGCAAAGAATGCTTTTTAAGTTAGGATAAACCATCTCATTGCTTTCTGTTCACCATGATGATAACAAAGCGCATTCGCCGAATCATAATTGAGAAAGACGCCCGGGACTATCCCATGACCCGGCGGATTTTGGCGCGTTTGCCGCAGGTGCCGGTGGAAGTAATCGAAGATCGAAGGGTCCTGGAAGCCCCGGAGCACGAACGGGCCCGGTGGTGGCCTACGGCCAAGCGCACGCTGCTGCTGGCGGTGCAAAAGGGACCGTTCCGGCGCCCTTGCCCCGGCACCAGAGATTATATCTGCTGCGGCTACCAGGTGCTCCAGGTGGCGCTTAACTGCCCCATGGATTGCACCTACTGCGTGCTCCAGGGCTACCTGAACGTGCCGGCCATCACTATTTTCGTCAATGTGGAGGATTTGCTGGCGGAACTGGAGCGCGACCTGGCAACAGAGGCGGCGGCCAATCCTGAGACGGTCTGGCGTCTGGGGACCGGCGAGTTTGGCGACAGCCTGGCCCTGGACGCCATCATGGGCCTTAATCAGCGCTTGATTCCCTGGTTTAAAGGCCGCAGGCAGGCGGTCCTGGAGATCAAAAGCAAACGCGCTGAAATCGAAGAACTATTGCCCTTAGGCCCCAATCCCCAGGTGGTCTTCGCCTGGTCTCTAAATCCGGCAGAGGTTATCCGGGCCGAAGAAGGATTGGCCTCGCCGCTGGCGGCACGGCTCCAGGCAGCCCGAGCCGCGGCAGCCGCGGGTTTCCGGTTGGCTTTCCACTTCGATCCTTTGATCTATTTCCCTGGCTGGGAAGAGGCTTATCGGCGAACGGCAGCCGCACTGGGGGATGCGGTGCCAGCGCCAAGCATTGCCTGGATCAGCCTGGGCGGGCTGAGATTTATGCCGTCTCTACGACCCCTGATTAACCAGCGGTTCCCCAGGACCCAGATTGCATCCCAGGAAATGGTCCGGGCCCCGGACGGCAAGCTGCGCTATTTCAAGGACATACGCGTAGAGATGTACAGCCGCATGCGCCAATGGTTAGCCGAGGCCGCCCCAGGGACGCAACTTTACCTCTGCATGGAGAGTCCCCGGGTTTGGCGGGAAGTCTTCGGGCAGAATCCGACTACGGCGGAATTGTCCCGCAGACTCGATCGCCAGGTCTTTTCCACCGATTAGGGGGAAGAGACGGCCCTGGCTTGACCGGGTTTGGCCTGGCGATTCAGATCTCCTCCGGGCCTGGCGGGAAAGAGTTCGTTCAGGCGCAGGCGCACACCATGAGAAGTGAGGTGTTCCTGTTCCAGGAGGAGCTTAATGGTCTTGATGCGCTCCAGGTCTTCCAAGGAATACTCCCGGCGATTGGAATGGGTCCGGGAAGGCTTCAGGCAAAGATTGAAGGATTTTTCCCAGTAACGCAGGGTAGACTTGCGCACGCCGGTGAGTTGGGAGATCTGGTCGATGGTAAGCATCAGGTCAGCGGAAAATTGTTTTAGAGTCATGGGCGTTCTCCGATTTTAATAAAAGCCACGCGGCTAAAAAACCCCTCTAGCCGTTGGCCGACAAAACTGCATTGGCTGCCGGCTTAGGCGGCGCACCCACGTCATTTTGCCTGTGGAATGCCGGCCCAACTTTTAATTAATCTATCGAGACATTGACTGAAAAACTTTAGAAAATATTTGATGTTTTTTTGCTTTATTTCGAAGCACGCCGGACAAGCCTTTGAAAAACCGCACGAGGTTCGCAATCAGGTTTTAGAAGAGAAGAGATTTTGCTGATTTTGCGAGGTCAATCGGATTTTTTGATTTCCGATAATTTTTTTGATCGGGGATTCTGGCAATTTGGACAGGTGGGGCTTGGTTTTGGAAGCTTTTCGGTGAACTTGAGGCTGGTGCCATGAAAATATAAGACGCGGCCCAACAAGGCTGGACCCACTCCGCCCAGGATGCGCAGGGCCTCAAGGGCCAGCAGGGCTCCCAGAATGCCGGAAAGCGGACTTAAAAGGGAGGGCCGGCCGGGGTGGGAGGTTTCTTGACATAAGCAGGACAGGCAGGGGCTGCGACCGGGCCAAGACGTGGTGACTCGGCCATCGAGGTCCCAAACGGCTGCATGCACCAGGGGAATTTGCTGTTTCGCCGCGGCCTGGTTCAGGAGCAGACCTGCGGCCGCATTATTGGTGGCGTCTATAAGCACCTGGCAGGCGGAGGTGAGGCAGGAGACGTTGTGGGGAGAAATGACCTTCACCAATGATTCTACAGCGCTGAAGGAATTGACTTCCTTGAGACGACGCTCGGCTGCGGCGGCCTTGGCCTTTCCCAAGTCCTGTTCCCGATAGAGCACTTGGTGACTCAGATCGGTCAGGCCAACCCGAGAGTTGTCCACCAATCGGATCGCGCCTACGCCGGCGGCCAAGAGGTAAAGGGCGGTGGCGGCTCCCAGGCCGCCGGCGCCAGCGAGGAGAACCCGGGAGGCTTTGACCCGCTCCTGGGCCTCCCGGCCCCACTCCTCCAAATTCATCTGGCGGGCGTATCTGGTAATTTCTGCCGGGCTCAGATTGGAGATAGCCGTTTCCTCCTGAAATCGGACGGGGATTCTAGCCAGAGATGAGGCTGACTTGATGATGAATCGGTATCCCGGCGTGAAACTTTAAATTTTATGGGGGTAAGCCGCCGTTTGGAGGATATGCCCTTCTCCTTGTCGAGGGATATGGACAGTTGAGGGCGGCAGTCCTAGATTTAGATTGACGCTTGAATTTGTCAGGTTTATCGATTCCGGAGGCTGCAGTTGATCGAATTGCAGGGAGTGAGCAAGGTTTACCAGCGGGGACCGGAGGCGATTTGGGCCCTGAAAGAGATTGACCTAAAGATCGTTTCCGGAGAATTTGTCGCCATCACCGGTAAAAGCGGGTGCGGTAAGAGCACCCTGCTGCACATTATCGGCGGCCTGGAGCCGGTTACCCGCGGCCGGGTAATTATTGACGGACGTGATTTGGCTCATTTAAAGGAACCGGAACTTACCCGCTTCCGCCGTGATAAGGTGGGGGTGGTGTTTCAGTCCTTCAACCTGCTCCCCTTGTTGACCCTGGTGGAAAATGTGGCGATGCCTCGGATGCTGCGGGGGGCGGAAGTTTCCGAGGCCCGGGAGGCAGCCGAACATTGGTTGATAGAGGTTGGGCTGGCGCGGCGGCTGGACCACAAGCCGCATCAGGTTTCCGGGGGCGAGATGCAGCGGGCTGCCATTGCCAGGGCCTTGATTAACAATCCGGCCGTGGTCCTGGCGGATGAACCGACCGGTAACCTCGATTCCGCTACGGCTGCCTTAATATTGGAACTTTTTTCCCACCTGCATCGGCAGTGGCAGAAGACTGTGGTCCTGGTGAGCCACGCCCCGGAGGCCGGCAGCTTCGCCGACCGCATGCTCAGGATGCAGGACGGCCGGCTATTGCCATGAAACTTTGGCTTTTCCGGATTTCGCTGGGCCATCTGCGGGAGTATCCCGGCCGCACCTTTCTGGGGATTTTGGGGATCGCCCTGGGGACTGCGGTTTATCTCAGCATCTCCCTGGCTGCCGACAGCGCGGTCAGAAGCTTTCAGGCCGGGGTCACAGCGGTGGCCGGCAAGGCCCAGTGGCGGGTTCAGAGCCCCGGGGCGCCTCTGAATGAAGACCTCTTCCCCAAACTGCGCCACCTTCCCGAGATCAAGGCGGCCGCGCCGGTGGTGGAAAGCATCCTGGAACTGAGCGGGCCATACCAAGGGCCGGTGCTGCTTCTGGGGATCGATCCCTTCTCCGAAAAATACTTCCGGGATTATGAGTTTGAGCAGGGAAATGACCTGTCCGAGCGGGCCTGGGTCGATTTTCTCACCCGACCCGATACCATCCTGGTGGCCGACCGTCTGGCGGCCCGGCTGAAGTTGAAGGTGGGGGAGTTACTGCCGGTGTTGGTGGGGCCGGCCCGGAACAATCTGCTGATTGGCGGGATTTTTCGCTCGCCAAGCGGCCTTTACCCCTTGGAAGGCGGAGTGGTCCTGATGGACATCGGTGCCGCCCAGGAACTGCTGCACCGGCTGGGACGCCTGGATTATATCGATCTCATCACCCGCGGTAGTGAATCCGGGGTGAGGGCGCGGCTGCAAAAAGAACTGCCCCCCGGCGTGGAAGTGGTGCGGCCGGCAGCGTTAGCTCAACGCACCGAGGGCCTGGTGGCGGCATATCGCCTCAACCTGGCGGTGCTCAGCGCCATCGCCCTGTTCGTCGGGATGTTTCTCATCTACCAGTCCGTCACCCTGTCGGTGGTGCGGCGGCGCCGGGAGATTGGCCTCCTGCGCACCTTGGGGATGACCCCGGGGCAGGTGTTGCTGCTGTTCCTGTCCGAGGGCGCGGTCAGCGGCCTCGCCGGGGGCTTCGTAGGTCTGATCCTGGGGGTGGGCTTTGCCAAAGGGGTCCTGGCGGTGATGACCCGGAACCTCACCTCGCTTTATATGCCGGTGGTGGCGGAGACGGTCCGGGTGCAAGGCGGCTTGCTGGTCCAGGCCTGGGGGCTGGCGGTGGCGGCGACTCTGATTGCCGCGGCCTTACCCGCCTGGGAGGCGGCCCGCACTCAACTGAGGGCTGTATGGCACCGGGAGGAACTGGAAGAGAGGCTGGAGAGCCGGGTGGGACTGATTACCTGGTGGGGATTGATGTGCCTGGCCCTGGCAGTGGCTTTTTCCGCCTGGAAGGTGACTGAAGGCCCGCCCTGGCCGGGGTTCGCGGCCGCCTTTCTGATCCTGCTGGGTTTCGCCCTGCTGACCCCGGTCTCGGCCCGGTTCCTGGGGGAGAGATTGGAGGCGCGCCTTGGAACCTGGCCCGCGGCCAGCCTGGGCTGCCGGCACCTGAGCGGCTCGCTCAGCCGCGCCGCAGTGTCCATCGCGGCCCTGGCCTGCGCCCTGGGAATGCTCATCGCCGTGACCGTGATGATCGGCTCTTTCCGCCAGACGGTGAACGACTGGGTGAGCCGGGCTATCAGCGGCGATATTTTCTTTGGGCCTGCCATGTTTTCCACTGCGGGTTACGATCAATACCTGCCGCCGGAGATCTTGCCGGAATTGGAGCGGGACCCGGAGATCGCCGACATCTATCACTACCGGGTGGTGCGGCTGCCGTTCAAGGGTCGGGATATCCTGGTGATCGGCGGCAGCTTTGAGGTGCTGGCCAAACACGGCGGTTTGTGGTTCCGGCAGGGGGAGACGCGTAAGATCATGCAGGAGGTTGCAAGCGGCACAGGCGAGACGCCTGCGCTACCAAGACCAAATCCCCCCCTCCCCCCTTTTTCAAAGGGGGGTGAAAGTCCCCCTTTAGCAAAGGGGGATTTAGGGGGATTTTCTGAGTCTGTTAAGACCGTTGAGCCAAAAATTCAAGACGCAAAACGGCAAACGGCAAACGGTAAACCCTCCGTGGTCATCTCCGAGCCTCTGGCTGAGGCCTTTCATTATAAAGAAGGGGATACCCTCACGCTGCCTACCCCCTCCGGGCCGCAGAAGCTCAAGATCGCCGGGGTCTTCTATGATTACCGCACCGACGGGCCCAGCGTCTGGATGGACTTCAGCAACTTCCGGCGCTCCTGGCGGGACCGCCATCTGAACGCGGTGCGGCTCTATCTGAAAGACCCCGCTAAAGTGCCGCAGATGCAGGCCCGGCTCCAGCAAACATATGGCAGCCGCTACCATCTGCTGGCCCTGTCGCACCGGGAGTTGCGCCAGGGGATTTTGCGCATCTTCGACGAAACCTTTGCCCTGACCTATGCCCTGGAGGGGGTGGCGGTGGTGGTGGCCGTCTTCGGCATCATCACCACCTTCCTGGTGCTCATCATGGAGCGGGAGAGGGAACTGGCCCTGCTCCAGACCATCGGAGCCTCAAAATGGCAGATCTTGGGCATGGTGCTGACCGAGTCTGGCCTGGCCAGCCTGTTGAGTTTTATCCTGGGAGCGGCGAGCGGTTCGGCCTTATCCCTGCTGCTCATCAAGGTGATCAACAAGCAGGCCTTCGGCTGGACCATCCAGCTCCACTGGGTGCCGGGCATCTATTGGCAGAGTCTGTTATTGGTGTTGTGCCTGGGGCTGGGAGCCGCGGCCTACCCGGCCTGGCGGGCGATCCAGCCGCACCTGGCGGCAATTTTGAAGGAGGAATAGTGGAATAAGGAAATTTTTGTTATGGTGGGCTGTGCCCACCCTACATTTTTACCGAAAGGAGCAAGGAAATGGGCTGGAACCTGATGATACCTCTATTGGTTGCAGTCTTGGGTTGGTTTATTGCGCATCGATTGGCTGCGGCCCGAGATCGGGCCAACAAGCGCCGGGAGGTACGAGTATCATACTTGATCGAGGCCTTTCGACGCTTGGGAAAAGGCGTTCACGGCCGGGTCTTTGATTATGCTGCTGATTTTGAGTCGGCTGTCTTAGATGTACAACTTTTTGGAAATTTAGCCCAAATCGAAAGTGTGCAAAAATTTGTCCAGGAATTTGCCAATAAACATGAAGCCAGCTTAGATGAATTGCTATCACACCTACGAAATGATTTGCGTAAAGAACTTCGCTTGCCAGAGGTAGAAGATAAACTTTGGTGGCTCCGACTCGAAAAGAAAATGTAGGGTGGGCATGGCCCACCATCATTTTTCTTGAGATTTAAACCAATGCCAAGATTTATTAGGTCTAAAATGCAAGGGGGAACATTCTTCTTTACCGTGGTTACCTACCAGAGAAGAAAGATTTTAACAACACCGGAAAGTATCAATATTCTGCGGGAGGTAATTTCAGAAGTGCGACGGCAATACCCGTTCTCCATTCGCGGCTGGGTGCTTCTGCCAGATCATATGCACTGTATTTGGACTCTACCTGAAGAAGATGATGATTATTCAAAGCGGTGGGGATTGATTAAAGCCAGGTTTTCACGAAGTGTAAGGGCAATATTTCATCGTGATAATTTGATAACGGCCTCAAAAGAAAAGCATCGGGAAGCTACAATCTGGCAAAGACGGTTCTGGGAACATCAAATAAGAGACGAGAGAGACTTCCAGGTCCACCAGGATTACATTCATTATAATCCGGTGAAGCATGGCTTGGTGGAAAATGTTGCAGATTGGCCTTATTCCACTTTTCGCCGTTACTTTTCACAAGGTTTTTACCCTCCCAATTGGGGGGAGAACATTTCTTTTGACAATAATAATAATTTTGGAGAATGAAAGAAATAGTGGGCTGTGCCCACCCTACATTTCTGTGTGTCAAAAGGGAAGGGTACGCCGTTGACAATTTTTCGCACCTTAGGGTGAAAATGCCGCATGGGATGACAGACCGGACTCCAGGTGATATGCTATCTACATGCTGAACCGCACCTTTATCCACCTGCCCGGCGTGGGGCCGCGGCGGGAGGCTCATTTTTGGCGCCAGGGGGTCCAGACCTGGGAGGATTTTCTGGCCGCCCAGTGGGTGCCCGGCCTGTCCCGGGAGCGGGTCCGGAGTCTTAAGAAAGATTTACGGGAATCCGTCGAGCACATATCCGAGCCCGATTACTTCGCAGCCCGGCTGTCAGCGAATGAGCATTGGCGCCTGTTTCGGACCTGCCGGCCCCGGGTGGGATACCTGGACATCGAGACCACCGGCTCCTTTTGGCCGGGGCTGCTGGTCACGGTGGTGGGCCTCTATGACGGCGCGACCATGCGCCAATTCGTTCAGGGTTATAATCTCCAGGATTTTCCCCGAGCCTTGGAACAATTCGACCTGCTGGTCACCTTCAACGGCACGATGTTTGACCTGCCGGTGCTGCGGGCCTATTTCATGGACCTGGCGCTGCCGCCCCTGCACGTGGACCTGCGTTTTCTGCTGGCCCGGCTGGGCTATAAGGGCGGCCTCAAGAAGATCGAGCCCCGTTTCGGCATCCAGCGTCCGAGCGAGGTGAACGGCATGGACGGCTACATGGCGGTGATCCTGTGGCGGCGCTACCAGCGCGGGGACCGCACTTCCCTGGACCTGCTCCTCAAGTACAACCGGGAAGACGTCATTAATCTGGAGGTATTGATGGAGCAGGCTTTCGAGATGCAGCGGGAAAGGTTGTTGCCTGCGGATTCCAGAGAAAAATGGGTGAGTTACCCGGGCAGGCCGGCAAGCCGGGACAGGATTAAAGCTTAAGCCACTCCACTTTATCGACCATTCTCAAATTGGTTTTGGATACTACCAGATAATTGCCTAAGAGAGAAGGGCTCTTTAAGATAATGAAATTGTCCGAATCAAATTTGATTTGCCGCAATGAGGCCGTCCCCAGGGAATCGACATAGACGACCAACTGATCATCCTCGACCTGCAGTTCTCCCCCCTTCCGGCAATACAGCAAGGAGCCATCCCGCAGCAAGGGTCGGAAGAAATCCCCTTCGACTTTTAGACAGTAAAGATCATCCAAATTCTCTTCACAAGGAGGGGCAGGCGCCATCATTTCACATCGCCCTACGGTTATCAGGTTATAATCGAATCCTTCGTCATTAATGATGCAGGCAATCATGGGCACTTCCTGTGCTATCAAAATCTTATGTAGACTTATTTTGTATATTTTGGAAAATAATTCAATATATTTTTTCTTCCAGGCGGTTTTTCCCAGCAGAAGGCGGCTTATGTGGGGCTGAGTAAGGTCTAGCTCTTTGGCCAATTCTTCCTGGGTCAGGTGGCCGGCGTCGAAGATCGCTTTGAGACGGCGAGTTATGCCCAGATCACTTTCTTCCAACTGTGCGGGATTGTTCGAAGAGTCAGCGCGGCCCATCTGCCAGCATATCCTTCATAAGTGTAGATTAGATACCTTTAATACAAGCAATTCAAAAATGCAAGTAATAAGGAACAAATGTGTAACTCTGTGATGATAATATAAAAATACATTAATAAAAAAATATTAAAAAAAACTCTCTAACCACAAAGAACTGCAGGAGACCGGGCCGGATTGGCAAAACAAATTTGCGGAAAAAGTAAATATATATAATTTAGCCGTTCGAAAAAAGAGTATGCTAAAAAAGATTAAAAAAAGATATTTTTTATCTAAAAATTAATTGACAAATATTCATAATCGGATTAATTAGGAACAAATAGGTCGATTTGGGGAACCACGGACGGTACGTCTCAGCCGCCCCGAACGCGCTGAAACGAATATCTACAATCCGTTTGCCATTAGTAGGTGTAGATATGGATAGCGCGAAGGATTACCCATTGAAGGTCATGGGCTTGCTCAATTCGATCATTCACCCCCTGCTGTCGGCCTTAATCTCTCTGGATGATTTGATCTGCAAAGAATTTGGAGAGATTGAAACGGTCGGCAATCTCCTGCAAATCGATGATCAAATTCAGGCGGCGGCTGAATATTTTTTGGAGCTGCGCACCCTGACCTCCATCCAAATTCGTTCCTTACAAACCATGACCAGAAAGTATCTGGAAACTGTCTCGTGAAAACAGCTTGTATAAAAATGCACATGGATAATGGATTCAGAGGCGCCGATGCAGAGGAATCTTGGAGTCTGAAATGAGGTGGCGATCATCTTAAGCTTTGGGTTTATATTGGATGGGTTCACAACTTTACTATTGCGGGGTGTGGTTTTTTATTAACTAATCCCTGCAACTCTCTATCCGACATTATAGAAGACAGGTTTCCGGTAACTTGGGATTGGGCCTTTTGATGTTCTGGAATTGGAAGAAGAAAGCTTAGGATCGCGATTACAGTTAAGCACTATGGCGGCGGCGTCCCCTGGGGGCGCCGTCTTTTTAGTGCAGGGGGGGCGGGCTTGAGCGGCCTGAGGCGAATTGGCTTGTGGGGGAGCGGCTGGTATCGTAAGATAGATATGATAAAATATATAAGATCGGAGCGCTTATGCTGTTTTCGCGAATGCTGATTCCCACCTTGAAAGAGACGCCGGCGGAGGCTGAGGCCATTTCCCATAAACTGCTGCTGCGGGCCGGAATGGTCCGCAAGGTAACCTCGGGGATCTACAATTACCTGCCCCTGGGCCGCCGCGTGCTGGCCAAGGTGGAGCGCATCGTCAAAGAGGAGATGAACCGGGCCGGGGCCCAGGAGGTCCTGATGCCCGCAGTGCAGCCGGCCGAGCTCTGGCAGGAGTCCGGGCGCTGGGGGGTTTACGGCAAGGAATTGCTGCGCTTCCTGGACCGCCACGAACGCGACTACTGTTTCGGCCCCACCCATGAAGAGGTGATCACCGACCTGGTGCGGAAGAATGTGCATTCGTACCGGCAATTGCCGCTGAATCTCTATCAGGTGCAAACCAAGTTCCGCGACGAGATTCGCCCCCGCTTCGGGCTCATCCGCTCCCGGGAATTCATCATGAAGGACGGCTATAGTTTCCATAAGGGCGAATCCGGGGCCGAGGCCTGCTACCAGGACATGTATGACGCCTATAAACGAATCTTTACGCGCTGCGGTCTAAGATTTAAGGTGGTGGAGGCGGACTCCGGCCCCATCGGCGGCAGCTATTCTCACGAATTCATGGTCCTGGCCGACACCGGCGAGGACCAGCTGGTTTCCTGTGAGGCGTGCGACTACGCGGCCAACTTGGAAAAGGCTGAAATACCTCTAGATTTGCAAGACCCAGGAGCCCCGGCGGCGGAAAAGGAAGTAGTGGCCACTCCCAATGTGCGTACGGTGGAGGAAGTGGCGGCTTTCTTTAAGGTGACCTCCAAGGATATCGTCAAGACCTTGATTTACGAAACCGAACGGGGCCCGGTGGCCATTCTGATTCGGGGGGACCATGAAGTCAACGAAGTGAAGGTGAAAAACCTCCTGGGGGTCACGGACCTGGGCCTGGCCGGCCTGATTCGGGTGCAGGCCCTGACCACGGCTGAGGCTGGGTTTGCGGGGCCGGTGGGGCTGTTGATCCCCATATACGCCGACCAGGCGGTGGTCCGGATGAACACCATGATCACCGGGGCCAACATGGACAACCACCATCTTCGGGGGGTCCATCCCCGGAGGGACTTTAAGGTTACCCAGGCGGCGGACCTGCGCAATGTGACGGACCAGGATCCTTGCCCTCGCTGCCGCGGTAAGCTCACCTTCTTACGAGGCATCGAAGTAGGGCACATTTTCAAGCTGGGCCTCAAGTATTCCAAGGCTTTGAAGGCCGTCTACCTGGACCAGGACGGGGTCGAGCAATATATTTACATGGGTTGCTACGGCATCGGCGTGAGCCGTATCGTGGCTGCCGCCATCGAGCAGGGCAATGACGCCAACGGCATCATTTTCCCCATGGCCCTGGCGCCGGTGCAGGTGGGCCTGATTCCCATTTCGCTCACGGACCAGGCGGTAAAAGATACGGTTTTTCACTTGCATGATGACTTGGAAGCCGCCGGG
>JAMCQY010000023.1 GCA_023381945.1 Deltaproteobacteria bacterium | reverse complement strand
CCTTTCGGGCTTCCTGAAGAGCCGTTTTGCCCAGGATAAGCCCCTGACCCTGAGCGCCAGCCTCTGCTTCGAACAGAGTTACGGCATGATCGAAGGCGATTCCGCCTCCATGGCGGAGCTGGTTACCTTGCTGTCGGCCCTGGCCGAAGTGCCCCTGACCCAGAACATTGCCATGACCGGCTCGGTGAGCCAGCGCGGCGAATCCCAGCCCATCGGCGGCGTCAATTGGAAAATCGAGGGTTTTTATAAGGTTTGTAAGGCGAGGGGTCTGGACGGCACCCAGGGGGTCATCATCCCCAAGGCCAACGTCCAGGATCTGATGCTGAAAAAAGAAGTGGTGGACGCCGTCAAAGACGGGCAATTCCACGTCTGGGCCATGGGGACGGTGGATGAAGCCCTGGAGTTGATGACCGGAATACCGGCGGGGAAGCGCCAGGCCGACGGCACCTGGGAGCCCGGCAGCATCAACGGTAAGGTGGACACAAAGCTGCGCCAACTGATGGAACTGGCCCGGGAGCTGATGAAGGGTTTGGAGGAGGAGGGCAAAAAAGCCGAGCCCGCGGCCCCGTCAAGCGCCTGAAAAATCTGACGGATGCCGGGGGCATCCTAAATGGGGGCCCAACAAGCTGTGCCCCTGCAAAAGCAAAAAGGGGCGGGTTTTAAACCCGCCCCTTTTTGGTGTGCCGGGCATGCACAACAGCTTGGAGGTGAAAGTCCCCTACCCAACCTGATGGAGGTGAAGGGTTAGCGAAGCGCGAGGGCGTCGTCGTGAGGCGGGGTCTGAAGGAAGCGTGGAGCAAAGCCGCGACCTGACGGACAGAAACCGGATACGAGGCAGGTCTGGCCGGACGAGCCGGCAAATGATCCCGAAGTCCATATCCATCAAGGGCCAGGGCTGTAAATCCGGCAGGTGTGCGGTGAAGGCGGTTGTGCTTACCCCGGGAGGCCTGGGCCGTGTCCCGGAGTCGGGACTGAGGGGGTCGTGAGGCTCTCTGACCGCGGTCCAGGAGTCAGCAGAGGCCATAGTAGGGGTAAACCCCCGCAGGGCCGAACGGTATGGAGCGGCAAGTAAGGCATATCTCTCATGGCGGCCAAGAAAGGCCAACAAGGGCAGTCCGGGGATAGACGGCATGAGGGTGGAGGAACTGGCCGGCTATCTCAAGGAGCACTGGCCCCGGGTGGCGCAGGTGGTGGGGTGGTTATACACCGCCTTGCCCACAAAGGCCCGGGCCAGGGCCCGGCGCTCCCAGGGCTTGCGGCCGAATCGCAGGGGAAGCCGACCGGCAAATTTCTCGATTCGGAGCACTTCCAGAATGCTGGCTAACTGCTGCTCCTTCTCGGTTAAGGGGCGCTCGCTGCATTCTTCCAGGCGAGGGAACAGATACCGCTGCAAAGTCCCCATTAACCATGATACTCTGTCTCCAAGCTTCATCGGCGCCTCCCTATGCTCAGGGTATTTCTCGCAAATCCACCTGAGCACAGTCGCACCGATGAGGCTTAATTTTTCAATAAATCGACCCTAAAGAGACTTTTGCAAGAGGCTCAAGGGAAATATTAATCCTTGTTTTGCTTTTGGACCTCGATCCCACTAAGCATTCCAGCCTTTGTCAGCCCTTGACAAGACCTGGTTTTAACTGTTAGATTACCCAGATATTTTCGCACCATTGGGAGGAGGGCCGATGACTTTTCAGGAATTGCTCATCACCCTGCAGCGCTATTGGGCCGACAAGGGTTGCCTGATCGTGCAGCCTTACGATATCGAGGTGGGGGCCGGCACTTTCAACCCCGCCACCCTGCTGCGGGCCCTGGGGCCGGAGCCCTGGAACGTGGCTTACGTCGAGCCGAGCCGCCGGCCCACTGACGGCCGCTACGGCGAAAACCCCAACCGCCTGCAGCATTACTACCAGTACCAGGTGATCATGAAGCCTTCTCCGAAGAACATCCAGGAGCTCTACCTGGACAGCCTGCGGGCCATCGGGCTCGACCCCCTGGACCACGACATTCGCTTTGTCGAGGATGACTGGGAGTCCCCCACCCTGGGGGCCTGGGGCCTCGGCTGGGAAGTCTGGCTGGACGGCATGGAGATCACCCAATTCACTTATTTTCAGCAGGCAGGCGGCATCGACCTCCACCCGGTGAGCGTCGAACTCACTTACGGCCCGGAACGCATCTCCATGTACCTTCAGGGCGTGGAAAGCGTCTACGACCTGGAGTGGACCAAGGGCGTCACCTACGGCGATGTGCATCACCGCGGCGAAGTGGAGCACTCCATCTATAATTTTGAACTGGCCGACGTGGACATGCTCTTCAAGCTCTTTGCCATGTACGAGGCCGAAAGCATCCGCATCGCCGGCCAGGGGCTGGTGCTGCCGGCCTACGACTACTGCCTGAAGTGCTCCCATACCTTCAACCTGCTGAACGCCCGGGGCGCCATCAGCGTGGCGGAGCGCAACAGCCTCATCGGCCGGGTGCGCAACCTGGCCAAACTGTGTGCCGAAGGTTACTTGAAACAACGGGAAGAGATGGGTTTCCCGCTGTTGAAGAAATAGCTGACAGCTGAAATCAATCGTAGGGGCGGGTTTCAAACCCGCCCCTACAAAAGCTGATAGGTGACATCATGGGATGTGAATTGTTATTGGAAATCGGCACGGAAGAGATTCCGGCCCGTTTTCTGCCGCCGGTGATGCAGGAGATGGCGGACATATTGCGCAAACGGCTGGACCAGGCCCGCGTCCAAGTGGGTGAAATCACCACCTATGCCACCCCACGGCGGTTGGCCCTGGTGGCCAAAGACCTGGCCGCCGGCCAGGCGGCGACAGTGCAGGAAATCATCGGGCCTCCCAAGGCCATAGCCTTCGACGAGACCGGCTCGCCCACTCCGGCAGCCTTGGGATTTGCCAAGGCCCAGGGGATGCCGGTGAGCGATTTGGTGGAGGTGGACACCCCCCGCGGCGTCTATCTGGCGGTGAGCAAAAGCGCCGCCGGCCGTGCCGCGGTCGAAATACTCCCGGAGATCCTGCCGGAGTTTATCATGGGCTTGAGCTTCCCCAAGTCCATGCGCTGGGGAGCCCTGCACAACGCCTTTGCCCGGCCCATCCATTGGATTCTGGCCCTGCTTGACGGCAAGGTGGTGCCCTTCAGCCTGGCGGATGTAACCAGCGGCGCGGTCACCTACGGCCACCGCTTCCTGGCGCCCCAGGACATCACCGTCCAGGACGCGGCTTCCTATCTGACCGCCCTGCAAAAAGCCCACGTCCTGGTGGATCCGGTAACCCGCCGGATGCACCTGGAACAAGAACTGGCTAGGGCCGCGGCTGAAGTGGATGGCGAAGTGGTGCCTAACCCGGGGCTCCTGGAGGAGAACACCTTCCTGGTGGAATATCCCTCCGTGGTGGTGGGCAGCTTTGATCAAAAATTCCTGGCCCTGCCCGACGAGGTGCTGATTACCTCCATGCGGGAGCACCAGCGCTATTTCTCCCTGCGAGGGAAAGACGGCAAGCTCCTGGCCCATTTCATCGCCGTCAATAATACCCTGACCCGTAACCCCGACGTGGTCCGCCAGGGGCACGAAAGAGTGCTGCGGGCCCGCCTGAGCGACGCCATGTACTTCTACCAGGTGGACTCCAAGGTCCCCCTGGAAAACCGGGTCGACGCCCTCAAAGGCGTGATGTTCCACTCCTCGCTGGGCACCTCTTACGAGAAGATGGAGCGCTTCCGGAAACTGGCGATCGGCCTGGCTAAAAAGCTGGCCCCGGAACTGGCTTTCGCCGTGGACCGGGCCGCCACCCTGGCCAAGGCGGATATCACCACTGAGATGGTGGGTGAATTTCCCAGCCTCCAGGGGGTCATGGGCGAGAAGTACTCCCTGCTAACCGGCGAGGACCCGGAAGTGGCCACGGCCCTGTTCAGCCACTACCTGCCCCGCCACGCTGACGACGTACTTCCCACCGATCTTATTGGGTCGCTAATAGGAATCGCTGACCGGCTGGATACCATCTGCGGCTTTTTTGGAGTGGGCCTCAAACCTTCCGGAACCGCAGACCAATACGGCTTGAGACGCCACGCCCTGGCCATCATCCGCATCCTGAGAGCCCAACAGCTGCACCTGGACCTGCCGGAGCTCGTTTCGCAGGCCCTGGAATTGCTGGAGCCCAAACTGAGCCGTACTGTGGAGGAGACGTCCATTGAAGTTTGGGACTTTCTCCAGACCCGGCTGCAACACCTGCTGCAGGCGGAAGGTTTCGGCCAGGAAACGGTGGCTGCGGTCCTGGCCGCGGGCGGCGGCGATGTGGTGGATGCAATGGACAAGGTCACGGCCCTGGAAGAGATTCGTCAGAGTCCGGATTTCCCGGCCCTGGCTGTGGCCTTCAAGCGGGTGATCAATATCTCCCGGGGGGCTGAGGCCGGCGAGGTGGACAAGCTGTTGCTCGAATACCCGGAAGAACGGGCGCTCCTCGAGGCCGCGACGGTGATGGAGGAGCAGGTGGCGGCGGCCTTGGAAAAGCGGGATTATTCCACGGCTTGCAAGGCCCTGGCCAATCTTAAAGGGCCGGTGGACGCCTTCTTCGACAAGGTCCTGGTGATGGCCGAAGACGAGCGGGTGCGCCGCAACCGCCTGAGTCTGCTGGCCCGCATCAGCGCCACCTTCTTGCAGATAGCCGACTTCTCAAAAATCACTACGCAATAATCGTGTCATTTTTAAACGCTACAATTAATCATTAAGATCATGCATAGGGGCGGGTTTTAAAACCCGCCCCTACAACGCGAACTCGAGATATTTATGGGCCGTTGGTTCCGCCGCAAAGACGAAGACTGGAAGAAGTCCCGGGCCGAAAGCGAGGCCGCCCTCGAGGAAAACCTGGCTGAGGCCGGTTCAATCCCGGAGCAGGATGAAGTGGCTGAGGGGCCTTCTGCGGAAGATTTAACTCGCGAAGCCCCCGGCGAACTCCAGGAGGCTCCCCAGGAAGAGCCTTCCGAGGAAGCTCACCGGGGCTTTTTTGCCCGCTTCCGTAAACCTCGCCGTGCAGCAGCAGAGTTTCCCGAATCCGAGCCCATAGAAGAAACGACACCCCCAGCCCCGGTGGAAGCCTCCTGTGCCGAGGCTCTGGTCCTGCAAAAAGCCGCCCAAGATACTGAACCGGAATTGGCAGGTGAAGAAGTAGGGGCGGGTTTAAAACCCGCCCCTACAGCGCCCGTCGAAGTCCCGGAGGAGCCTGGGGCTGAGGAAGAAGCCGTCGAGCCCCGCAAAGGCATGTTCACGCGCCTGCGGGAACGCTTAAGCCGGACCCGGGAAACCCTGGCCGGCGGCTTGGACCGCCTGTTTAACGGCCGCAAAGAGGTGGATGCCCTCCTCCTGGAGGAGCTGGAGGAGTTGCTGATTACCGCCGACATCGGGGTGGAGACGACCCTTTTTCTTATTCAGGCCTTGCATGAAAAATTGCGGCGCCGGGAGCTTTCGGACGTGGAACGTCTGAAGGCCGCCCTGAAATCCGAAATGGCGGCCTTACTCACTGCTCCGCCTCCGCCGGAAATCACCAGCCGGCCCTGGGTGGTGCTGGTGGTGGGCATCAATGGGGTGGGCAAAACCACCACCATCGCCAAGCTGGCCCACCAGGCCCGCCTCCGGGGTCTGAAGCCCATGCTGGTGGCTGCCGACACCTTCAGGGCCGCGGCGGTGGAGCAGCTGGAGATCTGGGGCGAACGCGTGGGCGCGCCGGTGATCAAACAAAAGACCGGGGCCGATCCGGCTGCCGTGGTCTTTGACGGCCTGGCGGCGGCCCAGGCCCGGGGGGTGGATCTGGTCTTCATCGATACCGCCGGCCGCCTCCACACCAAGGTGAACCTGATGGAGGAGTTGAAGAAGATCCACCGTACCGCGGTCAAGAAGCTTGCCGGCGCTCCCCACGAGGTTTACCTGGTCTTGGACGCCACCACCGGCCAAAATGCCCTGAGCCAGGCCCGTCTCTTCCATGAAGCCGTGGGCCTCACCGGCCTCATCCTCACCAAGATGGACGGCACCGCCAAGGGCGGCGTGGCCTTGGGCGTGGTCCACGAAACCGGCATTCCCCTGCGCTACATCGGTGTGGGGGAAGGAATGGAGGACCTGCGGCCCTTTGACGCCGAGGCCTTCGTTGAAGCCATCCTGGGCTAAATAACCATTATTATCTAAGCAATCTCCAAATAGTCGCCGGGAAACAGGATAAATCTTGTTATTAAGGCAACCAGGCGATGGGCGCTTTAAGGCTTCGTGGACTTGCAAATATCCTTGCCGCCGAGCAGAGATTTTTTGTGGTACTGGCTGCCACCCCTGGCGTGGTGTGGGGTGATAACGATCATGTCCGGCGACTGGGGATCGGCCAAGAATACCGGAGCCCTTTTGAAATGGCTGTTATCCTGGTTTCCACCCATGTCCCCAGCCTGGTTTAACCTGATCCACTTCTATGCGCGCAAAACCATCGGCCACTTCGGAAATTACGCCTTCCTCTATTTTTTGTGGTTTCGGGCCATCCGCAACCAACTGGGTTGGACCGCGTGGCGGACTTGCTTTTTGGCCTTCGGCTTCTGCCTGGCAGTAGCCCTGATGGATGAAGGACATCAGCTCATGTTTGCCTCACGCACCGGCAACTTGAAGGATGTGGTTATTGATCTGAGCGGGGTCTCGACGGCGGCCTTGGTGATCGCGATTTTTTGGCCGCAGCAGGTCAGGCGGACAAACAATTTTTTTAACTAGTCTCCAAAGACATAATGCCGTAGCGTTGCCTTGAATTATTCCAGAAAGGATTATATCTTAAGACATTGAAGGCGCGGGCAAAGAGTTAAACGGCCGCCTGGAGCGGTCCAATTTTAAATAGAAACTGTAGACAGAAATCTTATGACTTCGACATCCAGTCTTCCCAATGGCGGCCGCGGTCGTCAGCCGGCCGCCGGTTCGGCTTCCCGCCGATTCTTCCTTAGGGCCCTCCTAATGACTATCTGCTTGGGCTTAGGCCTGGCGCAGGAACTGCGGGCCCAGGAGCACGCCAACCTCTTCGATCAGGTGGCGGAACATAAACTGAAAAACGGCCTCAAGGTGCTGCTTCTCAAGGAGAGCCGGGCCCCCATCATCACTATCCAGGTGTGGTACCGGGTGGGCTCCCGCAACGAAGAACTGGGCAAGACCGGCATTTCTCACCTCTGCGAGCATTTGATGTTCAAGGGGACCGCCAAGTACCCCCCCAAGTTCTTCTCCAGGGAAGTCCAGCGGGTGGGAGGCTCGGACAACGCCTTTACCGGCCGGGATTATACCGCGTACTTTGAAACCGGACCCAAAGATCAGCTGAAACATTGGCTGGAGATGGAAGCCGACCGGATGAAGGGCATCAACGTCGATCAGAAGAACTTCGAGACCGAGAAGAAGGTGGTCATCGAAGAGCGGCGTATGCGCACCGAAGACGACCCGGGCAACTTCATGCTGGAAGCAGCCACTGCCGCCACCTTCGAGGCCCATCCCTACCAGTGGCCGGTAATCGGCTGGCTCCATGACATTGAGAGCATCTCTCTGGAAGATTATCAGAATTACTACCACCGCTATTATCAGCCCAATAACTGCACCCTGGTGGTAGTGGGAGATATCGAGCCCCAGGACGCCTTAAAAGTAATTGAGGCCACCTTTGGGGATTTGCCGGCCGGGCCCGAGCCCCCCAAGGTCACCGCCCAGGAACCGAAGCAATTCGGGGAACGACGGGTGGAGGTGCATCGGGAAGCGCAATTCCCCAATATTTTGATGAGCTATCATGTCCCCAACTGGCAGGACAAGGACGCTTATCCCCTGGAGCTGCTTAACCGTATTCTCTCCCAAGGCCGTAGCTCCCGGTTGTACAATGAGCTGGTTTATAAGCAGAAACTGGCCCTGGAGGCGGGGGTGGATTACAACCTGGACACTACTGATCCCTTTGTTTTTATGCTTTATGGACAACCCATGCCGGGGAAGACTGTGGCCCAATTGGAGGCGGCTCTGGAGGCGGAAATCAGGAAGATGCAAGCTGAACTGGTGAGCGATACCGAGCTGCAAAAGGCTAAAAACCAGACCGCCGCCTCATTTTATATGTCCCTGGATTCCATCTTTTACCGGGGCATGCTGCTGGGCCGCACCGCCACCGTGGCCAACTGGACCATACTGAAGGACTTCATTCCCAAGATCCAGCAAGTGACCGCCGAAGATGTCCGGCGCGTGGCCAAGAAATATCTGACCTCCGAAAACCGCACTGTGGGCATCCTGGTGCCGGTGAAAACCGGCAAACCCAAGGTTGGGAGCGCCCATCCCTCCGGAGCAATCAGATAAGAAAGCTTGCCTTTTGACGTATGGATTAATGCCTATTAAATCAAGCTTACTCAATCAGGATAACTTTTCATGCATCGTAGCTCGAAAAATTGGGGATTGAGGCCGAGGCGCCGCATCAGCGCCTTGCTCCTGATAGTGGTGCTCACCTCCTTATGGGGGCTCGCGCCGGCTTTCGCAGCCGAGCAGGTCCTGGGGGTAAAAGAGAAGCTGCCCAATGACCTGGTTTGGCTTTTTTCCCAGCAAACCGGGCTACCTTTGGTCACTCTGCACCTGATCATCAAGGCTGGTACCTTACAGGATCCCAAAGGCAAGGAAGGGTTGGCCAACCTTACCACCTCTCTTCTCTTGAGCGGCACCAAGAGTCGCAATGCCACTCAAATCGCCCGGCAACTCGATTTCTTGGGAGCCCGTCTCAAAGCGTCGGGAGGAGATGATTTCGCCACCATCAGCCTCACCGTCCTAAAAAAGGACCTGGAGCCCGGCCTGGAACTCTTCAAGGACATTCTTTTGAACCCCATCTTCGCTCCGGATGAAGTGAAGCGGAAGGTGGCGCAATATAAAGCGGCCCTGGAGAGCGAAAAGGATGAGCCCATGGTGGTGGCCAGCCGCGCCTTCGTCAAAGACCTTTACGGCGATTTCCCTTATGGCCATCCGGTGATGGGAACCCAAGTGGGCTTGAGCGCCATCACCCCCAAGGACCTGGCGGAGTTTCACCGGACCTATTTCCGGCCCAATAATGCCATCCTGGCCGTGGTGGGAGATTTGACTCAGGACGAGGCGCGTCATCGGGTAACCAAGGTCCTGGGAAATTGGATGGCGGCGCTTATCCCGCCCTTGAAGCTGCCCCCCATTCCTCCCTTGCAGCAGCGCAAAATGGTAGTAATCAACAAGGACATCAGCCAGGCTAACATCATCCTGGGAAGTGTTGGTATCAAAAGGCAGAACCCCGATTTTTACGCCGTTCAGGTGATGAACTATATCCTGGGGGGCGGCGGCTTCTCTTCTCATCTGATGGATGACATCCGGGAGAAGCGGGGTTTGGCTTACAGCGTTAATAGCAGCTTTAGCCCTGGACTGGAGCCCGGCCCCTTCACGGTGTCCCTGGAGACCAAGAATACCAGCGCCGTCGAGGCTATCCAACAAGTAGTGGCGCAAATCAAACTCATGATGACCGAGCCGGTTAAACCCAAGGAGTTGGACGACGCCAAGACTTATTTTATCGGCAGCTTCGCCCGGAATATGGATTCCTTGAGCAAGCGGGCCTGGCTTTTAACCTATGTGGAAGCCTATGGGTTAGGGCTGGATTACCCCTGGAAATATCCGGATCTAATCCGGCACCTGACCCCGGAAGATATCCGGAAAGTCGCGGAAAAATACCTGCACCCGAATGATTACTTGCTGGTGATAGTAGGCAAGCGGGCGGCCATGCCGCCTTTGACCTTCGATGCGAATGTTCCGAAACCAGAGGAGAAGAAGGATGAGGACAAGAAGTCTGTTAAATAGCCTGCTGCTGATTTTGGCCTTGCTAGTGCTGGGGGCCGGAGCGTCCACCCCGGGTGTCTGCCTGGCGCAACAAGCCATTACCGCTGATACCTTTGCCGAACTGGCCCAACGAACGAGCGGCGCTGTAGTCAACATCAGCACCGAAAAGGTAGTAAAAAATAAGTCCCGGGAATTTTTCGGACAAGTGCCAGGGCAAGGACCTGAGCAAGGACCCCGGAGTCCGAGAATGCCTTCCCCCTTCGGTCAGGAAGACCCCTTCCGGGAGTTCTTTGACAAGTTCTTCGGGGAGATGCCCAAGTCCTTCAAAACCCGCAGCCTTGGCTCCGGCTTCATCATCGACCCCGCCGGCCTTATCATTACTAACAACCACGTGGTGGAGGGCGCCGACAAAATCACCGTGAAGCTTATCGGCGGCAAGGATTACAAGGCCACCATCAAGGGCCGGGACCCCAAGACCGATTTGGCCCTGATCCAGATCAGCAACCCGCCGCACGATCTGGTTGTCTTAAAGCTGGGCGATTCTGACGCCGTGCGGGTGGGCGATTGGGTCATGGCGGTGGGCAATCCCTTCGGCCTGAGCCATACCGTCACCCAGGGGATCATCAGCGCCAAGGGCCGCGTTATCGGCGCCGGACCCTATGACAACTTCCTGCAAACGGATGCTTCCATCAACCCCGGCAACAGCGGCGGCCCCTTGCTCAACCTCAAGGGCGAGGTGGTGGGAATCAATACCGCCATCCTGGCTTCCGGCCAGGGCATCGGCTTTGCTACTCCCAGCAGCACGGCCAAGTCGGTGATCCCGCAACTGA
>JAMCQY010000289.1 GCA_023381945.1 Deltaproteobacteria bacterium | reverse complement strand
GACCGGTGATAGTGGTGCCGCCGGGTGAGGTGACCAGGTCTTTCAGGACTCCCGGGTGCATTTCCTCTTCCAGGCAGAGGCGGGCGGCGCCGATGACGGTCTGGCTGGCCAGTACCAGGGCCAGGTTCCGGGGCAGGCCCATCTTGACGCCGCCGTCAGTAAGGGCTTCGATGAACACGGCGACATAGGCGGGGCCGCTGCCGCTCAGGCCGGTGACGGCGTCCATGAGGCGTTCTTCCACCACCACAGCCCGGCCCACCGATTCGAAGATTTCCAAGGCCAGATCGGCGTCCTCCTGGGTGGCGCGGCTGCCCAAGGCCAGGGCGGCCATGCCGGCGCCCACCAGTGTGGGGGTATTCGGCATGGCGCGGATCACCCGGGTCTCGGGCAAGGCGGTCTCCAAGGTTTTCAGGGTCACCCCGGCGGCAATGGAGATAATCAGATGCCCCGGTTCGGCATACTCCGCGATGGAATCTAGGACCGCGGTCATGATCTGGGGCTTGATAGCCAGGATTATTGTTTGGGCGTGCATTACTTCGGCGTGATCCGCGCCGGCTTTCACCCCCAAGCTGCGCAGTTCGGCCTGCCGGCGCGGGTCCGGGTCATAATAGACCACATTTTCCGGAGCCGCCCGCCCGCCTTCCACCAGCCCCCGGATAATGGCGGCGCCCATATTGCCGGCGCCGATGAATCCCAGCTTCACACCCTGCAAATACCTTTGGCCCGTATCCGTCATTGACATCGACCTCGTTTGGCGGCATATTTGTTATGCGTCCTATTTTGGCACATATTTGCCGCTGAATGCATGGAAAAAATCGGGGGAAAATAAGAGAGAAAGGAAATAAGGAACGCCGTGATGTGATCCGCATGAGCAAGATGAACCGATCACCCAGGTCAGTCCTGCCGCTGATCTGCTGCCTGGCGATCCTGCTGCTGGCGGCTCCGTTGCAAGCCCAAAAATGGGCGGTTTATTTTTCTCCCCATGGCGGCGCCACTGAAGCCATCACAACAGCCGTGAATCAGGCTCGTACTTCTATCCATGTCCAGGCCTATTCACTTTCCTCCCGGCCCATTATCAAGGCCATTATCGCCGCGCAGGCCCGGGGGGTACGGGTGCATGTCATCCTGGACCAAAGTCAGCGGAGGTTTTCTGGACTCGCTGCCTTGCTGGCGGCCGGGGTGCCAACCTGGCTTGACGCGGGGCATCAGATTGCCCACAATAAGATTATGATCATTGACGGCGAGACAGTGATCACCGGGTCGTTCAACTTTACCCGGAGCGCTGAAGAGTACAATGCCGAGAATCTGCTGGTGGTGCATGATAAGGCCCTGGCAGCGCGTTTTGAGACCAACTTTCAAGCCCACCTGGCCCATTCCAGCCCGGTGCGATAAGTAGTTGATCTGGAGGCTGCCATTACTGTACAAGATCGCCCCATATTGGCACTGACTATGGGAGACCCGGTGGGAATCGGGCCGGAGATTATCGTCAAGGCCCTGGCCGGTAGCCAGATTTACCAGGTTTGCCGGCCTTACGTGCTGGGGGATTTTCCCGCTCTGGAGCGGGCCCGCCTGGAATTATCTCCGGCGGCCAATATCCACCTGGCCGAGCGCCCCGGATTGGGCCGCTATAAACCTGGAACCATAGACCTGATGCCCCTGTCCGAACTAAAACCGGAAGACCTGGAGTACGGCCGCCCCACCAAGAATAGCGGCAAAGCCATGGTCTCCTACATCCTCAAGGCCATCGAATTGGCCCAGGAGCAGATAGTGGCCGGGATGGTCACCGGGCCCATCAGCAAGTTCTCCATGAACCTGTCTGGCTACCATTATCCCGGCCATACCGAACTGCTGGCGGACAAGACCGGCACCCTTGAGGTGGCTATGATGCTGGCCGGGAGCAAATTCCGGGTGGTTCTGGCCACCATCCACTGCGCCCTGGCCGAGGTGCCTGGGCGGCTCAGCACCGAGGGTCTGCTGCGTCTCTTCCATCTGGTTTGCCGAGCCCTGGAGCAGGACTTCGGTCTGGCCGGAGCGCCCCTGGCCGTGGCGGCCCTCAATCCGCATGCCGGGGAGGGCGGCATGTTCGGCCGGGAAGAAGAAGAGATCATTATTCCTGCGATCAGGCAGGCCCGGGCCGCGGGATTGCCGGTGGAAGGCCCCTTCCCGGCGGACACCCTGTTTTGGCGGCACCGGCAGGGAGAATTCGCCGCGGTGGTCTGCATGTATCACGACCAGGGCCTGATTCCGCTGAAGCTCCTGCACTTCATCGACGGGGTCAACGTCACCCTGGGGCTTCCCATCATCCGCACCTCGGTGGACCACGGCACCGCTTATGACCTGGCCGGCACCGGACGGGCCGCGCCAGATAGTCTCAAAGCCGCCATCATCATGGCGGCGGCGATGGCCAAGAGGAGATTCGGCGCGGGGTAATCAAACCGGCAGTTGAGCTTGGCTGTTTCCTAGGGCCTTACCCTCATTTCATCAAATTCTCCTGCCATTATGAAAAGCAAAATCTTGGCCGGGATGCCGGACTCGTTAGTCCGCAGCATCCCGGCCTGTCATATTTCTTCTTTATTTATTCAAAAATAAATCAGGTAAACCCCCTTTTCTGCCGATAATTATCAGGAAGGTCGTGGCCGGCTGAGTTGATACGAATCCCGGGCCTATTCAAGGGAATTTTTTACCCTGTGAAAGAAAAATGGAAACCACAGCCTATCTAGTTCTGATCTTATCGGTGCTGCTGCAAATTGGCGCGACGATTTTAGCCCTGAGGCTGATATGGACTACCGGCAAAATCTGGGCCTGGGTGTTTGTGGCTGCGGGCATCACCCTAATGACGGGCAGGCGCGGCTTCACGCTATACCATTGTTTGAAACAGGGCCTTCCCCCGTCCCTGCCCACTGAAATTATTGCCTTAGTTTCATCGGGTTTCCTGCTCCTGGGGCTGTCACTGATCGGACCGCTCTTCCGCGGCATTAAACGCCGCGCCGATGAGAGCGTCATGCAAAGCGAGACGAGATACCAGTTATTGGCCAAGACCGCGCCGGCTGTGGTTTTCCAGGGATACATCGACGGGACCCTGGATCTGTTTGACGATAAAGTGAAAGAAATAGCGGGCTATGAAAAAGAACTGTTCAATTCGCGGAAATTAAAATGGACCGACCTCATCTTTCCCGAAGACCGAGACGCCGCCAAGGAGACCTTTCTTCGGGCGCTGAAGGGCAATGGTTTTTATGTCAGGGAATACCGTTTCGTATGTAAAGATAAGCGGCTTATCTGGATTCAAGAGCGCAGTCAAATAATTTTAAATGAGCAGGGGAGGGTTGATTATATCAGCGGGGTTTTCTTCGATGTCACCGACCGGAGGCTGGCTGAGGAGGCTTTGCGCAATTCCAAAGAGGAACTCACTGCCACGGTTCAAGTCTTGGAGAAGCGCAACCACGAACTTACTCTGCTCAGCGAAATGGGAGACTTACTCCAGAGCTGTTTAAACGCTGACGAGGCCTACAGCGTGGTCAGCAATTTCCTCCAACAAATCTTCCACCAAGAAGTCGGAGTTCTGTCGGTCATTGATCCGGCCACCAAGTTATTAAAAGTCGTGTCGACCTGGGGAGACGTGCAGCTTGGCCGGGAGGTATTTCCCAAGGAGGAGTGCTGGGCTTTGCGCACCGGGCGCATCCTGGGCACCAGCGAGCGCCATGCCGGCCTCTGCCGCCATCCCGATGCCCCCAGCGGGGTTGAATTTCTCTGTCTGCCCATGGTGGCCCAGGGTGATGCTATGGGGGTGCTGCGCCTGCAATGCAAAGATGCCAGAATCTGTATGAATGAATCAAAAAGACAGCTGGCCGCGACCGTAGCCGAACATCTGACCCTGGCCCTCTCCAATCTGCTGTTGCGGGAGACGCTGCGCCACCAATCGATCCGGGACGCGCTCACCGGTTTGTACAACCGCCGCTACCTGGAAGGGGCGCTGGAACGGGAGATCTACCGGGCCGCCCGGCATCGCCGTCCCCTGGCAATTATTATGCTGGACGTGGATCATTTCAAGCGGTTTAATGACGAGTTCGGCCACGATGCCGGCGACGCCTTGCTGCAAGAGATGGGGACTTTTCTGAAGAATAAAACTCGCCAAACCGATATTGCCTGCCGTTACGGGGGTGAAGAATTTCTGGTAATTCTGCCGGAAATGTCGTTGGCAGCCGCGGGCCAAAAGGCCGAGCAACTGCGGGAAAAGTTCAAAGGCCTCAACATCATGCATCAGGGGCACCTTCTGCGCCGGGCCACTATATCTCTGGGAGTGGCGGCTTTTCCGGAACACGGCACCACAGTACAGAACCTGATCCGGATGGCGGATAAGGCTCTTTATCAGGCCAAGGAGGAGGGACGGGATCGGGTGGCGGTGGCCCCTGTCAGCCAGGAAGAGGCAGAACAAGTTGTTACTGAGGCGATGGGTTCATAGTGATTTCACCGCAGAGGTCACTGAGGACGCAAGTATGTCATCCCAAATAAAAGGCGGGCACAGAGGCCCGCCCACCACCTTTTTAGGGTTTGCCATAAATTCTTTCCGATTAATGGTTTTTTAAATCCCCCTAAATCCCCCTTTTTCAAAGGGGGACTTTTTAAAGTAATTCCGTAAGTTCCCCCCCTTTGGAAAAGGGGGGTTAGGGGGGATTTTGGTTTTGGACCATGCGCCATGAGGGAAAAAACTTTTGGCAATCGCTATAATTTGTCCATCAGTTAAAACATAAGGGCGGTTCGAGAACCGCCCCCAAAGTTAAGCCGATTATTCCTCTAACTACCTGCAATCCCGGCACACGAAAAAGCTCTCCACCGGGTCGCCGGTGATTTTGGCCCAATGCTCCAGTTGGGCCTTGGGAGCGATGTAGGTGCCGCAGACCTTACAGGCTTGCAGTTCGAAATGGCGGCCCCAGACGGTGCGGACGCCGTCCTTTTCGCTGTAAGCGATGACGTTGGTGGGGCAGACGAAGACGCAGGAGCCGCAGCCGATGCAGGCCTCGGAGGGCTCATTGAAGGGCGTGGCCACGTGCTTCTTCGGGGTGCGGAAGGCCATGCTGATGGCGCTGACCCCAACGATTTCCCGGCAGGTGCGGACGCACTGGGCGCAGAGAATGCAGCGTTGTTGAGGGTGGCCCGGCTTAAAGCGAGTCTCGTGAATACCCATGTCCGCGGCCATTTGCCGGATGAGTTCCGCGGCCGGGGCCTGGGCCATAAGCAGCTCCAGGACCATACGACGGGAGGCCAACACCTTTTCGGATTGGGTCTGGACGATGAGCCCTTCCTCCACCGGATAGGTGCAAGAGTTCACCAGGCGGGTGCGGTTCGGCGGGCCGATTTCCACCACGCATAAGCGGCAATGGCCCTCGGGTTTAAGGTCGTCATGGTAACAGAGGGTGGGAATGTCGATCCCGTGCTCCCGGGCTGCCAGCAAAACGCTGAGGCCAGGCTGGGACTTCACTATTTGGCCGTCAATGGTCAGATTGAGTTCGCTCATGATTCTACCTTGACTGCTTCGAATTTACACATAGCGTAGCACATGCCGCATTTGACGCAGAGCTCCTGGTCGAGTTCCTGGGGTTCGCCGGCCTCGCCGTGGATGGCGTCCGCCGGGCACTCCCGCACGCAGGCCAGGCAACCGGTGCAGGTTTCCGGATCGATGGTGTATTTCAACAGCGGCCGGCAGACCAGGGCTGGACATTTTTTGTGGAAGATGTGAGCCTCGTATTCCTCCCGGAAATATTTCATGGTGCTGAGCACCGGGTTGGCGGCGCTCATGCCCAGGCCGCAAAGAGAGGCGTCCTTCATGGTGAGGCAGAGCTCTTCCATCAGCGCCAGGTGCTCCGGCTTGCCTTCCCCCTTGGTGATATCCGTGAGGATCTCCAGGAGGTGTTTGGTGCCTTCCCGGCAGGGGGTGCACTTACCACAGGATTCGTCGTTGAGAAAACCCATGAAATAACGGGCCACATCCACCATGCAGCTGTGCTCGTCCATAACGATCATGCCGCCGGAGCCCATGATTGAGCCCACCGATTGCAGACTGTCGTAATCCACCGGCAGGTCCAGGTACTGTTTGGGGATGCAGCCGCCGGAGGGGCCGCCGGTTTGGACCGCCTTAAATTCCCCGCCGCCCCGGATGCCGCCGCCGAGGTCATAAACCATCTGGCGCAGGGTGGTGCCCATGGGGACTTCCACCAGGCCGGTGTTATTCACCGCCCCTACCAGGGAGAAGACCTTGGTGCCCTTGCTTTTTTCGGTGCCGATGGCGGCGAACCACTCGGCGCCGTTATTGATGATCTGGGGGACATTGGCCCAGGTCTCCACGTTGTTGATGACCGTGGGCTTGCCCCAGAGGCCGTGCTGGGCCGGAAACGGCGGCCGGGGGCGCGGCTCGCCGATATTGCCTTCCATGGAGGCGATCAGGGCGGTTTCCTCACCACAGACAAAAGCCCCGGCTCCCATGCTGATCTTGATATCGAAATCAAAGCCGGAGCCCATGATATCAGCACCCAGCAGGCCGCTGGCCCGAGCCTGGCCGATGGCGAGAGTCAGGCGCTTCACTGCCAGGGGATATTCATGGCGGACATAGACGAAGCCCTGGTTGGCGCCGATGGCGTAGCCGCCGATGATCATGCCTTCCAGGACGGCATGGGGATCGCCCTCCATTACCGCCCGGTCCATGAAGGCCCCGGGGTCGCCTTCGTCGCCGTTGCAGATGAGGTACTTCACCGAACCTTCCACCTGCCGGCAGAGACGCCACTTACGCCCGGTGAGAAAGCCGCCGCCTCCCCGGCCCCTAAGGCCCGAACGTTCCACCGTATCGATGACGGCTTCGGGGCTCATTTTGCCGAATACCTGCTGGAGGGCCTGATAGCCTCCCGCCAGCAGGTAATCGTCCAGGCTGGTGGGATCGACCAGGTCCATCTTGCCCAAAACCAGGGCTTGTTGTCCCTGATAAAAAGGAATCTCGGATTTCTTGGCTTTTACAGCACCGTCTTCCGCCTGATAGCAGAGACGGTCCAGGACCTTGCCCTTGACCAGGGTCTCCTCGACGATTTCCGGGACGTCTTCGGCTTTCACCTGTTGATAAGCGATCTCCTGGGGCCGGAGCGTCACCTTGACAGCTTTGGCGCAGAGGCCCTGGCAGCCGCTCTCCTTCAGGGTGACTTTTACTTCCAAGCCGCGCTGCTTGAGCTCCTGCTGAAAGGCGGCGGCCACCTCAATGCTCCCCATGGGCAGGCAGCCCGGGCCGCCGCAGACCAGAACCTGGGGCGCCTGGGCATCCCGGCCGGCCAGCAGCCGGTTGCGGTATTCCTCCAGTTGCTTGATCGTCTCGAACTTAGGCATATCGTATCTCAGTCTTGGTCTTGTTTTTTATAGAGTTTCAGGATCTTGGGAACCTTGTCCACCGCCATGCGCCCGAAATACTTGTCATCGACCATCATCAGCGGCGCCTGGGCGCAGGAGCCCAGGCAGCCCACCGTCTCCAGGGAGAAGTTGAGGTCCTCGGTGGCATGACCCACTTCAACTCCCAGGCGGCGGGACACCGTTTCCACCAGGCGTTGGCCACCCCGCAGGTGACAGGCGGTTCCCAGGCAGACGCGGATCTGGTGGCGCCCCTTGGGTTCCAGGGAGAACATCTTGAAAAAGGTGGCCACGCTGTAAACCTGGGTCAGCGGCACTTGCAGCTTGTCCGCCACCACCTTCAGTTCATCCTTGGGCAGATAATTGAATTCGTCCTGAATCTCCTGCAACACCGGGATCAGGTTGGCGGGATGGTTCTCGTGACGGGCCAGGATGGCATCGAACCTTGGCTGATTGATCATCTTAACCTACCTCAGGTATGTGAACCGGAGCGAATTCCGGGAACGGCGCCTGGCATTTCTGCAAGAGGAGTTCATAGTTGGCTTTAATATGCTCCTGGATAAAATTGATCTCAGGGTCGCGCAAATGCCGGAACCGGCCCTGGGGCTTGAGATAGTCCTTGACGGGCCGCAACCTGGGAGGCTGCACCGTCAGGTTGAACTTGCCGTCCACCACCTCATAGAGGGGAAAGACCGCGGTTTCTACGGCCAGCCGGCCCAACCGGACACTCACGTCGGTGGCGGAGCGCCAACCGGTGGGGCACACCGACAGGACACTGACGTAGGCCGGCCCCGGAGTCTCCAGGGCCTTGCGCACCTTGAAATACAGGTCGAAGGGATAGCTGGGCGAGGCGGTGGCTACATACGGAATGCCGTGGGCCACGGCGATGGCCACCATATCCTTCTTCCAGCGCGACTGCCCGATACTCTTTTTCCCCGGAGGCGAGGTGGTGGTCATGGCCCCGAAGGGCGTGGCGCTGGACCGCTGGATGCCGGTGTTCATGTAGGCTTCGTTGTCCCAACAGAAGTAGCTGAAATTGGTGCCCCGTTCCAGGGCCCCGGAGAGGGCCTGGAGGCCGATGTCGCTGGTGCCGCCGTCGCCGCCCATGGCCACTACCTTGGGCATTTTCCCGCTGAGTTTGCCCTTGCGCTCCAGGATTCTCAAAGCGGCGTCAACGCCCGAGGCCACGGCCGAGGTATTTTCAAAGGCCACGTGGATCCAGGGATGCATCCAGGAGGTCTGGGGCATGCCGGAAGAGACGATCTCCATACAGCCGGTGGCGTGGGCGATGATGGCCTCTTTGCCGACGGCCTTGCATACCAGGCGCACCGCCAGGGCCTCGCCACAGCCCTGGCAAGCCCGGTGCCCCGAAGTAAAGAACTCTTCCCGGGGCAGCAACCGGGAGGCGTAGGTGTCGAACTTTTGGCTTTCTGCGAATCCGAATTTATCCATCAGCCTCTCACCCCCACCAGGTAAAATTCGTCCGAAGGTCCTTGCTTAACTTCTTTTAGGGCGTGGGCCACCATGTCTTTAAAGGCCTGGGGCTGCACGTCCCGGCCCCCCAGGCCCACGGTATATCCAACCACCTGGGGCTTGTCGGCCAGGGGGTACAGGGCGCTCCGAACCTCGGCCAGCACCGGTCCGGCTGCGCCGCCCAGGGACATGGCGCGATCGCAGACGATGACCAGATCGGCGCCGGCTACGGCATCCCTGAGGTCCTTAAAGGGAAACGGCCGCCAGAGTCTGGGCTTGATCAGGCCCACCGAGAGGCCCTCGTCCCGCATCTCGTCGACTGCTTCCTCGGCTACTTCAGCCAAGGAACCCATGAGCAGCAGCAGGATCTTGGCGCCCTCGGTGCGGTAGCGCTCCACCGGCTGATAATGACGGCCGGTTAAGTCGCCCCATTCCCGCCAAACCTCCAGGATGTGGTCATAAGAGCGGGTCAGGGCGTCCTGATGAGCCATCTTGAATTCGGTATAGAGTTCCGGCATGGCAAAGGCCCCCATGGTCACCGGCTTTTTGGGGTCCAGCCGGAGATAGGGCACGATGGGTGGCAGGAACTTATCCACCGTCTCCTGGTCCAGCATCTCCATGGGCTCCACCACGTGGGTCAGGATGAAGCCGTCCAGGTTGATAATTGTGGGCAGCAGCACCTGGTGATTTTCGGCGATCTTGAAGGCCATGACGCTGTGATCGAAAGATTCCTGGCCGTTCTCCACGAAGATCTGGATCCAGCCGATGTCCCTTTCCGCCATGATGTCGCCGTGGTCGTTCCAGATGGACAGCGGCGCTGACAAGGCCCGGTTGGCCACCGTCATGACGATGGGCAGCCGCATTCCTGAGGCAATGAAGAGAATTTCGTGCATCAGGGCCAGACCCTGGGAACTGGTGGCCGTATAGGTGCGGGCCCCGGTGGCGGAGGCGCCGATGCTGGCGCTGATGGCCGAATGCTCCGATTCCACCGTGACGAATTCCGCCTCCAACTCGCCGTTGGCCACCACTGAGGAAAGATGCTCCACGATATGGGTCTGAGGGGTGATGGGATAAGCGGCGATGGCCTCAGCCCGGGCCAGTTGCACCGCATGGCTCACCGCGATGGAGACTTCCATGCCGACTCGATGGGCTTTAGCTAGGCTCATGAGCCCTCCTCCGGCACCATTTTGATGCAGCCAGTGACGCATTCTTTGGCGCAGATGCCGCAGCCTTTGCAATAGTCATTCATATCGAAATAGCCGTCCGGTTCCTCGGAGATACCGGCCTCGGGGCACACGGTCCAGCAGACGCCGCACTTGATGCAGCGCTTTTTATCCCAAATCGGGTGCATGGACCGCCAGTCGCCGGTGCGGTAGGCCCGGGCCGAGCCGGGCTCGGTCAGGACCCCGCCAATCTCGATCTCCTGCCAGGTCACCTGATCCCACGGTTTACTCACGGCTTGCGCTCCTCAATGATAGTTGCCTCATATGCCGCGTTCAGGGCGTTAAAATTCTTCACAGCCAGGGGGCCGAAACGGTCTTTCAAAGGCCCCTCCAGGGACTCAATCTTGACCACGCCGGTGGCTTTGAGCAGCGCGCCGGTCATGGTAGTGTTGACGATGGGAACCCCCAACACCTCCTTGGCGATCTTGTTGGCGTCCACCAAGGCCAGGGTGTGCTTGTAGCCATATTCCTGGCGGATCTCGGCCGGGCTCTTGGGAGTATTCAAAACAATGATGCCATTTTCCCGCAAATCCGCCGGCGGGTTCTGAATCCGAAGCAGCGAAGGGTCCAGCACCACCACCACGTCCGGTTGGAGGATCTTGCAGCGCA
>JAMCQY010000035.1 GCA_023381945.1 Deltaproteobacteria bacterium | reverse complement strand
TATTGATCTCCATGGTCCTGCCCCGGACATCATAACTGCCGAAAATCTTCCTGGCCAGTTCGGCTCCCAGAACACATTCCCGCTTACGTCCAGCTACGGCGTCAGGGCCGAAAAGACTGCCGGTTTGGGCCCAGAAATTGCGCACCCCCCAGAAGGCCTCATCCACTGCGAACAGGCCAAAGCCATATTGCTGCCCGTGCCAGTTGGTATTACCTGACTTGACACCGGTGAGGGTCATTTCCTTGAAGCCCTTAATTTGCCTCAAGGCTGCCAGGGTATTGTCATGAAACCACTGGGGGCGGTAGGAGCGGTTATTGTCGAAATATACCCGAATAACCGTGACCCCGCCAATCAAGTCCAGATCTTCGTTGAAGTTCTTTTTAACTTCCCGGCTCATGGTGATAATGTTGATGAAACCGGCCACGCCCAAGGCTATGGCCAAAACCACCCCCAGGTAACGGCGCCGGTGCCGCACAACCTGCCGTACGCTAACCATCATGAGATCATTAAATTTCAAGAAACTCGTCCTTACCCAATCAGCAGGCTTTGGTTATTGGCGCCCGCCATTTCGCCATGTGTAAATCCAGCTGAAATGGATAGATGCATCCAAGGGAATGATTCTTCTTTTGCGAGTGTGAACAGTAACCTTTTCTTCACCGGACAGGCGCGAGGCAGTTTCCCAGGCCGGCAGCCTTATCCAGGTAAGGTCTTACCTTTGCACTGTCAACCCACTCATTTGCTTCCGGAGAAGCCGTTACTCGTTACCGAGGCTCACTGTCTGGCCGAAAAAATCGGATGCCTGAGCGGAGCCCTCCCCCTCTAGAAAAGATGCCGATTGGCCAAGATCGCAGGCTCGGATGCGATGTTTTTTGGCCAGTTTTTCGATGACTTCCAGGACATAGTCAATCTGACTCTTCTTGTGAGTGCTCATATAAGCGGTGCGAATCACCGCCTGACCCCGGGGTACTGCCGGATAGATGGCCGGCAGGGCGAAGACCCCATGATCGAACATGTCCTTGGCGAACACGAAGGCCTTATCTTCGGCGCCGATGTGAATGGGGATGATGGGAGTTTTGGAGTGCTTGGTGATCACCCCGATTTCCTTGTATCCCTGGTGCACGCTGCGAGTAATGTCCCAGAGCCGGGTCACCCGGCCGGGATCGGCGTCCAATACATCCAGACAGGCCAGGACCGTGGCGGCATTGCTGGCGGGCAAGGCCGCTGAAAAGATCAAGGGTTTGGAGTGGTGCCGCAAGTATTCCAGGACATCTTCGTCGTCAGCGGCGATGAAGCCGCCGATGGAAGCCAGGGCCTTGCTGAAGGTCCCCATGATGAAATCAACCTTGGAGGTGAGGCCGAAATGATGGGCGGTTCCACGGCCGCCCTCACCCATCACCCCCAAACCATGGGCATCATCCAGATAAATAAGAAGATCCCGGTAAGTCTCCTTCAATTTGACCAATTCATCCAGAGGAGACATATCCCCGGACATGCTGAAGACGCCTTCGGTAATCAGCAACAGACAACCGTTGGCATTCTTCTGGCGGGACGCCGCCAATTTTCGTTCCGCCGCGGCGGCGTCGTTGTGTCCAAAGGGAATCAACCGGGCCCGGGAGGCCTGGCAGCCTTCGAAAATGCTGGCATGGTTCTCCCGGTCGCAGACGATGACATCCTGCGGGGTCAACATGCAAGCAATGGCACCCAGGTTGGTGGTGAAGCCGGTGGCGTGTACGACGGCCTTTTTCTTGCCCACGAAGGCGGCAAGACGTTCCTCCAGCGCCTCGTGCAACGTCAAGTTGCCGCACAAGAAGCGGGACCCCCCCGGTCCACTACCCCAGCGCAGAGCTGCCTTGGCCGTCGCTTCGATAATCCGGGGATCATGGGTGAACCCCAGATAGTCGTTGGAGCCAATCATTATTAGACGCCGGCCCGACACCTCCACTTCTGTGCCCCACGATCGGTCAATGGGCCGGAAGTAGGGATAAATCCCTTGTTTCCTGGCGTCTTGGACCATATGAGCAAAAGGTTGGCAGCGGTTTTTAAGTGACATAATAAGGATTCTACCCTCCCCCTCCGGTAGATTTACACCTTTTTATTTCTATCTTGATAAAAAGTCAATGGTATTAATTGTACTTAGAAAATTAAACTTGCCCATTTTCGCACTGAAATTTAGGCATAAGGTATAAATCGCTCTTGTGGCTAGGAATCCGTGATTACCCCCCTATAGGCAGATTTTCATGAGGAATTATATCAGGTTTTTCTAGGTTTACCCAGCAATAAAAAGGAAAATATGCCGATTTTCTTTAACAAAATGTTCAGAAGAGTGAAATTATGGTCGTTAATTTGGTAAGTACCGGAATGCCTTCTTTGTTTCCTTTTCGGGAAAAAACCGGAAAAACATTAGAAATTAGGTCAATGTCTGTTCTGTCCGCCTAGTTCTGTCCGCCTAATATTTTAGACTGGCATGGTGGGATTAAAGTTAAGCCCCATTTTCTTAAAACCCCAAAAAACCGATGATCCGGCGCGGCCAAGCCCTAAAAATCATGGGTCTGGGCTTGACCGTTCCAGAAAGCGGCGAACGGCCAGGGCCTGCCTTGGGGTGATGACCGGGTAGGCGCCGGGACAGAACTTTAGGTAATCTTCCTGAGGCAGCCGGGCCGTGGCGGACTCTTGGCTGAGCACATAGTAACACGCTTTGGCCGCCTGGGTCATCTCCCGGTATTTTCCGGCCCAATGCGGGAGGGCCAGAAACTGCCCGGCCAGTATGAGGGCCAAGAGGCCCAAAGGCAGCAGGCGCCGCCAATCTCTGGGGGGGAGCCGTTCCGCAAGTCCGCGCCAGGCCAGGCCTAACAACAGAAGCGCCCCGATGAGGGTGAAGATGCCATAGCGGGCCACAAAGGCCTGGTTCACGGATCGCTGGTAGCGGGTCAAGGAGATTAAGAGAAAGGGCAGGCCGTTGACCAGCAGGGCCCAAAGGGCCAGGCGGCGCGCCGGTGTCTTGCCCCGGGCCCAGATAACGGCTAAAGAAGCGGTGAGCAGGGCGATACCGGCCACGTAAGCCCAGACCGGAAAGTGATAATAGCCCCAAAACAGATAGAAAAAAGGCGCCAGCCAGGCCCCGTAGACCAGGTGCACCAGGTAACCGGGGCCAGGCAAGGTGGCTAAGACCCGGGAATTATGGCTGGCCGCGGCGTGGAGCCCGGCAAAGGTAAGATACCCCGCCGCAAATAGCAGGTACACCACGGCCACGGTCCCGGTGAGAGTCCAAAATTTTCGGCCGTAACCATCCCCCACCAGGAGGGCATAAAGGGGCAGGGCCAGGAGTCCCACCAAGGGATAATTGTGGGACAGCAGCGACAGCAAGGCACAGAGGCCAACGCCGAACAGAAGGCTGCCGCCACCGTTCTGGAGATAAGCGTCCGTCAGCAGCAGCGCCCCCAAAAAGAAGGACAGGCTGAGGAGGTAGCCAACGTAGAAGGCGTTCCAGGCGATGGCGTGATGCACCGCGGCCACGGCATAGACGGCCCCCAGGATCAGAGCCAGACCGGCGGGTAAGTGGCGGCGATAGAAGAGGTAAACCAGAAAGGCGTTGGCGCCGGTCCCCAGACAATTGACCAGGACCAGTAAAGAATAATGCTCCCCGGCCAGCCGCACCAAGCCATAATAAACCAGACTGAAAAAAGGGAACCACTGTTCACCGTCCGGGGTCACCAGATATTTCCCGAAAGGGTACTGCACCATATGGATGAGGGTGGTCCAGTCATCGATGATATAAAAAAAATTTGATCGCCAAAAGACGATGACCGGGAGGGCAACCAGGAGGAGCGCGGCCATCAGGGGGTGAACCGCAAAGGAGTTAATCATTTTCCGCATGGCGATTTATAGTTTTCCGGAACTGACAGCTATAAGTTTTGGGCCGAAGTATTTTTTAAGCATGTTCAGTCAATCTTGGATCAGGAATTAATCAAAGGGACTTCCTGGGCCGGTTCAACCCGGCGCGGCGCGGGCGCCAAGGAAATCAACCCAAGCAGGATATGAAAAAACCAGCTATTTTGAGGAAACAGCAAACCGTCATAAAGTTGGTAATGGAGCAGGGCCGCGGCCAAGGGAAACAGGAGCGCCAGGGGATGGAAATAGAGCCCCGGAGGCGGGCGGAAAGTCATAGCTACGAGTTTCACCAGCAGGGCAAGGACCGCCAGGAAATAGATGATGGTGAAGGGAAAGCCCAGACCGGACAGAAAAGTGAGAAGCTGATTGTCGGGCGTGACGATATAGGCCACATCCTTGGAAAATTGTTCTTTGGTCTCATATGGATATTTGATTTGATAGTCTTTTAAAAACTGATCCCGGTTTGAGCTCAGGCCAATACCCAAAAGCGGGTGCTGCCGGGCGATGGCCCAGGAGAAGAAGTAGTTTTCGATGCGGTAGGTGGGATACTTGGTGCTCAGTTTGAACCAGAGGATTTGCTGCGAAAACACGCCGATAACCAGACCAAAAATCAACAGGGCCGCGACCACGTGCTTCCAGCGTAAGGTCCCGAAAAACAGGCCCACAACTCCCAAACCTACGGGGATAAAGACCACTGACAGGCGTTCGCTGAGACAGAGCGCCACATAGCTCAAACTAAGCAGGGCCACCCCCAACAGCACCAGAGGCCGGGACTTTTCTCTCAATAGCGTCAGAGGGGCAAAAGAGAGCAGGAAGATCAAGTTGGTGAGTGGATGATTGGAACCCTTAAAGAAAAAGTAATGGATTTCACGCCTCAGCAGGTATCCGGTCAGGCTCAGGAGCAGGACCCCGCCCAGGATCACCAGGCATAACCATTGGAAACGGCGTTGATTTTCCGGGCTAGACAATAATAATCTGGCACACCAGAAGCCTCCCAATCCCGAGGCCAACAGGACGGCCACCCGGAAAGACGGAGACCGGAGGGGCAGATCGTTGAGAGCGCTGGCTACCGCAAGCGCGGCGAGAACCACCGAAACCAAAAACTCCGGAGACCTGAACCTTATGGCGCCTCGCCCAGCAAAGATCAGGGCCGCTATCAGGCTTAGTAAACAGAGGGCCCCGGAAAACAAGTTTGTGCGCTCTCCCGGCACCAGGATGATATAGGGTTGAAGAAAGGCCAATTGCAGGGAAGCTGCGCCAAATGCAAGCCAGGTAATTTTTTCAGTTCGGGTCAAAATCTGTTCTCCTGCCAACGCCACCTCGCAAAGCCCTTGGGCGGTGAGGCAGTTTGCTTTTTTCGCCAAATCTTTATATGAAATAATTATTGCAGGGTTATCAGTCAGCGTGGATTGAGGCCGTTAAGACGCTGAAAATATTTACTGGCGGCGGGTCCCGGTCCGCCGAAATCGTTATAAGTATTGAATTATATCAGATAACGGGGAGAAGAAAAGGAATGCTGGCTGGAAAAAAAGTACTGGTGGTCATGCCTGCCTATAACGCCGCCCGGACCTTGGAGCGCACTTTCCAGGATATTCCCTTCGACGTGGTGGACGAAGTCCTGTTGGTAGATGACGCCTCTCATGATGAGACTCTCGAAGTGGCCCGGCGGTTGGGGATCCGCTGTTTCCTGCATGAGCGCAACATGGGTTATGGCCGCAATCAGAAGACCTGCTATACCGAAGCCTTGAAAAGCGGGGCCGACATCGTAGTCATGGTGCATCCGGATTACCAGTATTCCCCCAAGATCATTCCGGCGCTGGCAGGACTGGTGGCCAGCGGCGAATACGAGGCAGCCATCGGGTCCCGCATCCTGGGCGGCAAGGCCCGGCAGGGCGGCATGCCGGCTTACAAATACGTCTTCAACCGCTGCCTTACTTTGTTCGAAAACCTGTTGCTGGGGGCCAAGCTTTCGGAATACCACACCGGTTTCCGGGCCTTTTCCCGCAAGGTATTGGAGAGCCTGCCGCTGTGGGAAAACTCCGACGATTTCGTTTTCGACAATGAGATGCTGGCCCAGGTGATCTTTTTCGATTTTCCCATCGGCGAAGTTTCCTGCCCGACTCGCTATTTCGAAGAGGCCTCCTCCATCAATTTCAGCCGCAGCGTCAAATACGGCCTGGGGGTATTGGCCACTTCAATAAAATTTTTCTTGGAGAAGCGGGGGTGGGCGCACTTCCGAATATTTTCTTCCCATGGCCGCGGCTTACGCCAAGGCGGCTATTATTCCGAACGCCCGGCAGGGGCTTCGGAGACTGCCTGATTTGAGTTTCGAGTTTTGAGAAGGGGGACGGGAAATCAGCGTAGGGGCGACCCGCTGGGTCGCCCTACCCATTTATCCGGCTACTCCTGAAATAACCCGGATAAGGTGACGCCCTCCACTGGCCCGGTTTTGACCAGCCAGTCGAAAAAGGTCCGGATTTTGGCAACGAAGCGTCCAACGGCCTCCTCCGTGGGGAAGAGCCGGCTGGCCCCGGGTTTGAGCTCGGAAGAATGGAAAAACATGGTGAGTGTGCGTCCACCCCGGCGGCGGTGCAATTTAACCGCCAGGCGCATGGAGGGCAGAGGAAACCAGGCCGGTTGGATGCCGGCGGCGCCCCAGTACTTGAACCAACTCAGCAGGCGGTGGCCCGAAGTGCCGGGGCAGAACCGGGCCAGGCGGGCGAAGACCTCGGGCAGGCCCGCCACCACCGGCACCAGGGTCAGTGGCACTTCCAGCAGGGCGGGATTGAGCCAAAACGGGTCCGCCGGGGCCAGAAAATAATCGCCCGCGCCCTTTAAGGTAAGGGGCGCAATGCTGCTGTCTGTCTTCAGGCCGAACTCCGGCAGAAGGTCCAAAACCCGCGGCCCGAAATCGAAGCGGCCCATGCGGAAGGAGGCCGGCTCGACCCCGAGGGAATCTTGCACGGCCTGCACCAGGCGGGCAAATTTATCCCGCAGCAGCGGCAGGGGCAGGTGCGCGGCCGGCACCGGCTCAGGTACGGCCAGATCGTCGAAAGGCGGGGTGCTCCAGGGATGGAGATGGACGCCGATTTCAGCGCCGTACAGGTCCCGCCAACGGGCCAGTACTGCGCAGGCCGCCGGGTCGCGGGCCACTTGATAACTCACCAACAGGGTCAACGGAAAGCCAAAGTCGCGCGGGATGAACTCCAGGCGGCGCAGTTCGCCGACGTTGATCACGCCGGATTCCCGGGGGTACCGGCCGGAGAAGAGACCTTCTTCCTCCACGTCGACGCTGATGACTAGTTTCATGTCAGTAATCGGTAGCCAATAACCATTAGTCAGTGGGCAGTGATCAGAAAATTCCAGTTACATGATGCGCAGGGCGCATCTCCACTTCCATGCTTGAAATGTAGGGCAGGCGCCCTCGCCTGCCCAAGGACAGCCGGGGGCGGCTGTCCTACATTTTTTATCGCAAATCAAAGACCACCTTGACGCTCTGGTGGTGCCGCTTGTCGAAGGCCACCTGGAAGGCCTCCCGGTAGTCACTCAGCGGAAAGACGTGAGAAATCAGGCCCTGGATCGGGTAATCTCCCCGGGCCAGGAGGTCCACTGCCAGCTGGTAGGTACGCACCCGTTGTCCTTGCCAGTTGCCGTAAGAGTACATGGCGGTGCCGCTCATCCGGATTTCCCGGAACCAGAGACTGGAGAGGTCCACCGGGCCAACCTCGCCGGCGGTGCCTACCAATACATAGGCGCCGCCGCCCCGCAAGGCCAGCAGACCCTCTTGCAGGGAACGGCGATTGCCGACGCAGTCGAAAAAAAGATCCGACCCGCCCTCCAGATTGCCGCCCCCCAGGGTGGTGGACAGCAGCCGGGCGCCCACGGCCGCACCCAGTTCCGCCCGGTCAGGGGATTTCAGAACCAGGTCGGCGCCGCCATCCCCCGCCAATTGTTGCTGGAAGGGATAACGGGCCACCATGATTATTCGGGCTTTGGAACCCAAGACCCGCAGGAGCCGGACCAGATGCTGGCCGATGATGCCGGCGCCGTAAATCACCACCTGATCCTGATCCTGGGGAAAATGGTCCAGGACCGGCTGCAGGGCCGAAGCCAGGGAATCGGTGAGGACCGCCACTTCGTCCGGCAGGTTATCCGGGAGACGGAACAGACGGCTGGGATGGGCGGGTAGAAACTCCGCCAGGCCGCCCCCGGCCTCTTTATGGAAACCCAGAATGGTTCCGGGAGAAAGGCTCCCCTGGGTGAAGTTTTCGCACAGGTTGTATTGTCCCTGGACGCAGAAACGGCAGGGAGGTGTGATGCCCCGGACTTCGCAGGGCAGGACCGGCTCCACGGCTACCCGATCTCCGGGCCGAAACGAAGAGCCGGGCGGGGCCCCGACCACTTCAGCCACCACTTCGTGGCCCAGAACCGCGGGAAAGGAGGCGTAAGGCTCCAGGAGCAGGGACTCCACCCCCTTGAGCAGCCGCAGGTCGGAGCCGCAGATGCCGCACAGGCGGCTTTTGAGCACCAGCCAATCCGGGCCGGGCGGCGCCAGGTTCACCCGAGCAAGCTTGAGTGGGGCCACTCCGGAAAAAAAGTGCCGCGGCCAGAGCCGGTTAAGGCCGGCAGCCAGGAGGTAGCGGAAAATGGAGCGATAGTAAACCAGGGCTGGAAAAGAGCGTTTGCCGTTTGCCGTTTTCCGATTTTCGTTGTCTGGCATGGGTGTATATTAAAGGCAATAAGCTAAAGCAGATAATCGCTGGCTATTAGTAACCCTTGGGGATTTTAGCCGATTGGAGTATAATGCCCCTAAGACTCCATCAATTCGAGAATCTTACCATTTATACCATGTTTGCCGCCAAAGCCAATAAACTAACTTGTTAACCTGGTGATAATTATGGTTTTCCAGCGGAAAACGGCAAACGGAAAACGGAATTTATATGGGCGCACGCAGTAAGATTGCCTTGGGCGCGGTGCTGAAAAATTTTCGCCGGGTGGCCGCTCATCCCTGGATCGCCGGCAAATTGGCCACTTTGCAAGGAGAGAAGTTGCTCTTCAACCTGCTCTATGCCGGGGCGGATTCCGGCCGGGCCAGGAAGATTCGCCAACTCAGCCTGCGCATCACCGACCTGTGCAACCTGCGCTGCCATACTTGCGGCCAGTGGGGCGATCAGGGTTTCCTGCACGGCAAAAACCTGCGGGAGTTGAAGCGCAACGAGGTCGAACCTGGGCGCTACCAGGCAGTGCTGGACGACCTGGTGGCCCACGGCCACCGGCCTTTCCTCTACCTCTGGGGCGGCGAGCCCATGCTCTACGAAGGCTCGGTGGACCTCATCGAACACGCCACCAGCCTGGGGTTGCCTTGCTCAATTGCCACCAATGGCACCAGGATCGCGGCCATGGCCGAGCGCCTGGTCCGGGCGCCCATGTTCCTGCTGCAGATTTCCATCGACGGGCCGGACGCAACCCTGCATAACCGCACCCGCCCGGGGGTGGCCGGGGCCGACAACTTTGCCGACATTCAGGCCGGACTGGCCGCGGTGCATGAGGCCAGGCGCACCCGGGGACGAGGCCTGCCCCTGATCGCGTCGCTCACTACCATTTCCCGGAACAATTTCCGCCACTTAACTGACATCTACGATGCCTTCCGCGATAAAGTGGACCTGTTCGTTTTTTATCTTTCCTGGTGGATCGACACTGAAAACGTCCGGGCCCATGAAGCAGATTTTTTCCAGCGCTTCGGCTTTAAGCCAGAGAGGCCGGCGGGCTGGGTGGGGGGCTGGCGGCCCGATGACTATGCCGAAATGGACCGGCAGTTGCAGGCCGTCCTGGCCAAGTCCCGGGGGGCCAAGAATCCGCCGGTCACCATTATCCCCAATGTCACCGGCGAGGCCAACCTGCGCACCTACTATACCGACCATCAGGCCCGGTTCGGCTATAACCAATGCATTTCCATTTACCAAGCGGTGGAGGTCAACAGCAACGGCGACCTGTCGCCCTGCCGGGACTACCACGACTACGTGGTGGGCAATCTCAAAGAGGCCACCATCACCGAACTGTGGAACTCGGCGGCCTACCGGAAGTTCCGGCACAGCCTGGCGGTGGAGGGGCTGATGCCGGTCTGCACGCGTTGTTGCGGGCTCATGGGTTATTGATATCTCACGCAAAGGCGCAAAGGCGCAAGAAATCAAAAACCAAAACTCGAACTCCTTTTTCTAATTGGACCGCTCGATAAATACCGCGCCCAGTCATAATCCCGGCCGGGATAGCCCGGCCCGGGTCGTCTTTCTCCTCCAAGATTTGAAATTTGGCGGCACGCAGCGCCAGGCCCTGGAATTGGCCCGGCGATTGGACCCTGCCAGGTTCCGGCCGGAAATCTGGCTAATGGCCGCCGGCGATGACCTGGTCCAGCAGGCTAGGAATTGGGAGGTGCCGCTCACCTGGCTGGCGCAGAAGGAGCAAGTGGGCTCCGGAGCCCTGTGGAATCTCTGGCGGCGGTTGCGCCGGCGTGAGGTTGATCTGCTGGTGCCCTTCACGGTGGTGCCCAATATTTGGGGCCGCATCCTGGGCCGCCTCGCCCGGGGGCCGGCCATTGTGGGCAACTGCCGGGGCGGCGGGGCGCCTGAGCGGCAGCACGAGCGCTGGCTGTGGCATTTGCCCCGGCATATCGTCTGCAACAGCGCCGCGTTAAAAATGGCGCTTGTCCGGCGCTGCGGCGTGCCAGAAGCTAGGCTAAGCGTCATTCCCAACGGGGTGGATACGGATTATTTCCAGCCGGCCCCGGAAGCGGCGCTTTACTCTGAAGTGGTGCTGTCAGTGGCCCGGATGGTGCCGGATAAAGACTTGGGCACCCTGATCCGGGCCTTTGCCGAAGTGGCTCCGGATTTCCCCAAGGCACAGTTATGGCTGGTGGGCGAGGGGCCTCTACAGGATAGTTTGCAGCGTTTGGCAGGGGAACTCCTGCCGGCAAATGCCTGCCAGTTTATCCCGCCCCAGGCGGACCTGCGGCCCTTGCTGCATAAGTCCGCCCTGCTGGCCTTGAGTTCCCGCACCGAGGCGCTGCCCAACGTAGTCCTGGAGGCCATGGCCGCGGGTCTGCCGGTGGCGGCCACCGCGGTGGGGGGCGTGCCGGAGATGGTGAGGCCGGGGCGAACCGGTTGGCTAGCGCCGCCTTCGGAACCGGCGTCCCTGGCCGCGGCCCTGAGAAGGCTGCTGGCAAATCCGGAGCAGCGCCGGGAGTTCGGCCAGGCCGCCCGCCAACGGGTGGTGCGGGATTTTTCCATGCAAGCCATGGTGAGCCGTTACGAAGAAGTCTTTCGGGCTTGTTTATAAAAGGGCAGGTCAGGAGGCGGGCGTCCCCGCCCGCCAAGCTTACGGGCGGCCAGGGGCGGCCGCTCCACCAGAAATCTAAGCAAACTTGAACACCAAAGACGAAGCTAGACAGATAGCCGGCCCGCGGGTGGCCTACATCCTGCTCTGGTTCCCGGAGCCCTCCCAGACCTTTGTCCTGGAGGAGGTCAACACCCTGGTCCGGCTGGGTCTGGATGTCCGGGTCTATACCCTTTACGGGCCGCGGCCGCCGGCCCGGACTGCCGGCATGGCCCAGATTTTGGCGCCGGTCAGACATCTCGGCCTGCCGGCCTCAGTCAAGCTATGCAAAGATTTAGGGCATCTTGGGAGGGAGCGGGTTCCCGAAACCGGCCGATTTTTGCGGCGGGTGCTGCTGCGCCGTTGGCGCAGCCTGGAAACCGCCGGGGAGGCGGTTTGGGCCGTTTTGTCCGGGGTGCATTTAGCCAAACTATTTCAAGCCGACGGCATCCGCCATATCCACGCCCCGTGGGCCGACGGTCCGGCCACCGCGGCCTGGGTGGCCTCGCATCTTTCCGGCATCCCTTTCAGCTTCAGCGCCCGGGCCCGGGACCTGCATCCTCCGGACGGGGCGCTGATGGAGAAGCTGGCCGCGGCCGGCCTGGTACGCACCAATACCCGGGCCAATGAACGCTATCTGAAGGAATTGGCTCCCCGGGAGGCGGCGAAAATCGTCAATATTTACAACGGGGTCTCCCTGACGCCGCAGCCGTCCCCGGAGCGGACCTGGCAGCCGCCCATCCGGCTCCTGGCCCTGGGCCGCCTGGTGCCCAAGAAGGGTTATGACATTCTCCTGGCGGCCTGCCGCCGTCTGGACCGGGAGGGCTTTGCTTTTCACCTGACGCTGGCCGGAGACGGGCCGGAGCGGCATAAACTTCAGCAGCTAATTAAACAGTACGGCTTGCGAGATAAGGTAAACCTGCCAGGATTCGTGCCCCACCGGGAGGTCCCCCGGCTGCTTAGGTGCGCCGACCTCTTCGTCATGCCGAGCCTTATTACGCCTTCCGGCGACCGGGACGGCATCCCTAATGTGGTGCTGGAGGCCCTGATTCATGAGGTGCCGGTGGTGGCGACGGAAGTTTCCGGCCTGCCCGAAGTCTTCCGGCCGCCGGAGACCGGGTGGCTGGTGAAGCCTGCGGACCCGGAAGCATTGGCCGGGGCAGTGCGGGAGGCTTGCTTCGATCAGGCCGAAGCCCGGCGCCGGGCCCTGGCGGGGCGGGAACTGGTGGTGAGGGAGTTTGATTCGGTGAGGAATTACAGTGAGTTAAAAGGATTATTTGAGCGGCTGGCGGTTTAAATAACGTAATCAGTGATCAGTAATCAGTTAATAATTTAGAACTTTTTTCCTTACCGATCACTGATTACTGATAACTGAGTCTCTTCTCCCGGATGAATTGCTCCACCAGGGCGAAGATTTCCTGGTTGCCGCAGAAGGCCTCCTGGCTGAGGTTCCTTTGATAATCCGCCAGACTGGTTTCAAAGGCGGGGATAATGGCAGGATCGGGGTTAAGCCCGGTGAAATAGCGGCCAAAACCCAGGCGCTCCAGATAGAAGGCGTTGAGGAACTGCTCGAATGCGCCCTGGATGGGGAAGGAAATCACCGGCTTGCCGTAGTAGAGGGCCTCGGAAAGGAGGGTGTGGCTGCCGCCGCAGACCACGTAGCGGCAGGAGGCGAGATCATCCAGGAAGGCGTTTTCGGAATTTTTCTTGAAGTGCAGGTTGCCTTCAGTGCCAACCGCGTCGAAGCCATAGACCATGACCCTGGAGGGGATGGCCCGCAGGAATGGTAAAAAGCGCTTGAAGGTGGTATATCCCTGGTAGGCCACGACGTGGCCGCCCTCTGAGGGAGTGCGCTGGAGCACCGTCTCCCGCAGCAGGGGCGGCAGGATTTTGGCCCTGACCGCAGGCTCGACCTGCGGCCGGAAAAAGGAGATCACCAGGTGGTCGCTGGCCTGGCTGAAAAAAGTTTTGACTGCCCAGGCGGTGGAAAGGTAAGCGGGATATTGGGCCCAGGGGACCGGATGGCGGCAGGCGGTGATGACGTGCTGATGGTCCACCGACAGGCAGGGCAGGCCAACCCTGCGGGCGGCCCGGGGTACGAAATACTCGTAGTCGCTCATGGTGACGTCGGGCTGGAAGCGGTCCATGATCCGCAAGATTTGATTAATGTAAGTCTTGGAACGGCTGCGCACCGACAGGTTGGAGTAAATGGTGGCGGCCAGGGCGACTTTGTGGCCCCGGATGGGAGTGGCGGGATTGGGGATATCCTCCATGGGGAATTCGGGGCGCAGGATGTCAGCCGCGGTGCCGTGGCTGACGAAGAGGAACTCGTGACCGAGGGCTGCGAAGTGCCGGGCCAGGGTGAGGGAGCGGACCGCGTGGCCGTGGCCGGTGCCGTGGACGCCGTAAAGAATTTTGGCCATATGGTCAGGGAATGTAAACCAGGCGGGGCGAGAGGTCAATAGGGGAGCAGTTAGCAGTCAGCTTTTCAGCGGTCAGCTATCAGCGGCCGGCTAAATACTAAGGCGATTTTGGTGGCACTGGCTTTCTAGCCAGTGCGGAATTTTCGACACAGCCTGGAAAGGCTATGCCACCAAAATGAAGAAAGTGACTTAATTGGCGATGGAAGGATTAATTTTGGCCGCCATGATCCTGGTGCTGCTGGTGCTCGCGGCCTTGATTTTTGTGGGCGGTCGGCCATTGCGGGCGGAAGTTGGTGAGCTTGCCGGGCCGTGGCCGCAGGTGGCGGTGCTGGTGCCGGTGACCGGGGCGGCTGCGGGGTTGGAGGAGCGGCTGCGAAGACTGCTCAGCCAGGATTACCCTGATTACCAGGTGGTGTTTACCACCCGGGACGCCGCGGACCCGGCCACCGCGGTCATCCGGTCGCTCCTGCCAAAATTTTCCGGGTCCCGGCAGGTGCTCGCCGGTCCGGCAAGAGGGTGCGGGCAGAAGAATCAGAATTTGCTGGCCGCGGTGAATTTGGTAGGCCGGACTCCCGAGGTCCTGGTCTTTTGCGACAGCAACCAGGAGGCGCAGGCCACCTGGCTCAAGGAATTGGTGGCGCCGATCGCCGCAGGAAAGGCGCAAGTCAGCAGCGGTTTTCACCACCTCATCGCGATAGAGCCGCGGATCATTGCCCTGGGCCGGGCCGTCACGGTCCTGGCCCTGTACCTGACCAAGGGATTTCGCCGTCTGAACCAGCCCTGGGGCGGCGCCACCGCCATCCACCGGAGCCTGTTTGAAAATCTTGAGGTAGCCCGGCTCTGGCGTGAGAATATCGTGGACGACGTTTCCCTGGCGGCCCAGCTGGTTCAGGCCGGTGTACAGGTGGGCATCCCCCGGGGGGCCAGCCTCCATACCATGGTTAATGACGAAAGCCTGGCGGGCTGGCAAGATTGGCTGGTCCGGCAATGGCTCTATCTGAAATTTTGCATGCCGGCCACCTGGCTGGCTGGGGGCTTATTGGTAAACCTGGTCGCGGCCCTGGTGGTCCTGGCCGGGATGCGCCTGGTGTTGCTGCCCTTGGGGGCGTCTGCCGTGGGCCCGGCCCTGGCCGGAGCGCTGTTTTTGGGAGGGCTCGCGGGGCTGGGCCTCGCCTTGCGGGCCTATCACCCTGATCCCGGCCCGCGGATGAGATGGCTGCCGGCCTACTTTGCGGCCATGATTATGGCCGGTTGGTGCTTTCTAAAGACCCTGTTTACCATGGAGATGCGGTGGCGGGGGATAGTCTACCGGGTGGGTTGGCGAGGCAGAGTGGTGAAGATAGTGAGCAGTGAGCAGTGATAGAATAGGGCGGACCGTGCCAGCCTACGCTTAATAGAAACGGCGGCCACAGGCCGCCCTGATATGGCGTTTGCCAAAAATTCTTTCAGATTGTTGATTTTTTAAATCCCCCTAAATCCCCCTTTTTCAAAGGGGGACTTTCAAAGCAATTCCGCTAAGTTCCCCCCTTTGAAAAAGGAGGGGTAGGGGGGATTTAGATTTTGCTCCAGAGGAAAGAACTTTTGGGAACGGGTATAAATCTGGAGAAATCGCGAAAACCATGGAGAACAGCCGCCCCCGGCTGTATATCGCAGGCGAGGGTGTCTGCTCTCCATTATAATGTGTTTAATGAGACCTTCTGGCCTGTCGGAAGGGATTTTCGCAGAGATTCTCAACTGGCAACTGGTAACTTACCTCTCCGAGCGCCACCAATAAAAGGCTAGAACCAAGATGGGAGCCAGGGCCAGGGCTTCGGCCACTTCCCGGGGCAGGTGGGCAATCGTCAGGAGATAAAAGACAACGCCGGTCAGGGCCGCCTCAGCCAGATGCAGAAAAGGTTTTTTCGGCAGCAGGCCCAGGCGCCATTGACAGAAGCCCACGGTAAGGGCCGCCACCCCGCCCTTGGTGACCACCATGGCCAGGGCCGAGCCCAGGAGCGGCTTTGCTGGGATGACCAGCGAGCACCAGAGGAGATTGACGGCCAGCCCGATCAAGTAAAAAATCAGGAGCTGCCGGGCCAAACCCATACTGATCATCAGGAAGGCCGCCAGGTTGTGGAGGAAGGCAAAGGCCACCGTGACCACCAACACTTTCTGGAGCCAGATCGCCTCAGGATAACGGGGTCCGACCAGCAGCGGGATCAGGCGGTCGCTCTCCAGGAACAGAAAGAACATGGCCACCAGAGCCCCGGCCATGAGCCAGCGGGCGGTATTTTGGGCCAGGCGGGGCATCTGATCCCGGTCCTTCTCCCAGAGCTGGACAAACAGCGGATAGAGGATGGCCTGGAGCAGCAGACTGGAAACCTGGCTGGAAACGCCGTCCACCAACCCCCAGGCGGCGCCGTATTGGGCCACGGCGTCGGCTCCGGCGTAGCGTTGCAGGAAAAAGATATTAGCCTTGTTATAAGTGATGGCGGTCACTTCGATGAGGCCGAAGACGGCCCCCAGACGCAGGGTGCGCCACAGCCGCCTGACGGGCGGCCAGACGGGACGGAATTGCTGCTGGGACAGGGCCAGCCAAAGGCCGCCAACCAGGTTTATCAGGCTCTCGATGAGCTTATAGGCAGCCACGGCCAGGGGCGGGGCTCCTAAAACCAGCGCCAGGAGGCCGTATCCGAACCCGAAGGCGGCGGCCAGGGCGCAGAGCGTGCCTTGGAGATCCTGGCGGCCCTGCACCTGCAGGGCCACGAAGAAGGTTTTGGACAGGGCGTCCAGGGCCACCGCCAAAGCCAGCAGCAGCATGAGCCGGCGCAGGGGCGGGGAATAGCCCTGCATTTCCAGGAAGACTAAGGCACCCAGGGCAGCCAGGGCCAGCAGCAGCCCTTTCAGGAGGGCGACCTGACCCAGGGCTTCCCCCGGTTGCCGGTCCTTCCGGGCCAGGAGGGTCACCAGCGGCACATTGAGACCGAACTCCGATACCGTCAGGAGGATGCTGCCCAATCCCAGGGCCAGGGTGAATTCGCCGAAAGTAGTAGTGCTGTGCCGGGCCAGGTAGAGGAGAAAGACGGCCTCCAGGACGCCCCGGACTCCACGGGCGCTGATCAGATAGGCGAATTTCTGGAGAATGCGGTAACGGCCGGGCTGGTCAGGACTGGAGGCGGACATCAGGTTCGGAGTCAGGGTTTGGGTTGTCTGGCATCATTGATTGGATCCCGGCAAAGCCGGTACATTATCATATATTACCAGATAATGAAAAATCTGGTAATGAAGAATAATATTTCAGGGAGAGACGCAAAGGCGGCAAGGCGCAAATAATAATGGAAAAAACCCAGTCTATGACAGACAGTTGGTTCCAACGGAATCCCAAGAAGACCCTGGCCGGGGTGGTGTTGATCTTTCTTTTGGTCATAGTGCTCGGAGCCGAACGGCTTCTGGGGTTCATCAACCACCGGCGCGGCATCGTCCTGGAAGCCGAGACTGAACGGCGCTACATCAAGCTCAGGGAGCAACGGCCCGGGCGGCAGATGCGGCTAAAGTTCCCCAAAAATCACCTCGCCTTTACCGATAACGTCTTCACCAAGACCTATAAGGTGGATATCGATGAGAACGGTTTCATCAAGCCCTCTCGAAAATATGCCGACCCGGACCTGAGCATGGTTTTCCTGGGGGGCTCGACGACGGAATGCATGTTCATGGATGAACTGAACCGCTTTCCTTATCTGGCGGGCGTCTTATTGGAAAAAGAGACCGGCAAAAGGATTAATTCGTATAATGGGGGCCTGTCGGGGAACAACAGCCTGCACGCCATTGACCTGCTGGTAAACAAGGTGATCCCCTTGCATCCCCGGGTGGTGGTGTTCATGGAGAACATCAACGACCTGAGCACCCTGCTGTATAAGAAAACCTACTGGAACAAAAACAACGTCCGGGCGCCCATGGAAACCTTGGTGAAAAGCAAACTGGCGGGGAAGATGCTGAAGGAGATGCTGATTCCCAATCTCAATGAGGCCTGGCGAAATTTTACCAAGACCCTCTCGCCGCACGAGGAAGACGAGTTTGCCAAGGCCCATAAACAAAGGCTGACGCTGGACGGGGCCGGCATGGCCCGGGAATTTGCCATGAATCTGCAAATGCTCATCGATATCTGCCGGGACCGGGGGATCACCCCGGTATTGATGACCCAGGGCAACCGCATCACGGCTAAGCCCGATCCGGTGGTGGCGGCCTACATCGGCCAGTACAGCCAGGACACCGGCGTTTCCTACCAGGACTTTAAGACGGTGTACGACCTGTTCAACGACACCATCCGCCAGGTGGGGCGGAAAAACGGGGTTATGGTCATCGACCTGGCCAATGAGGTGCCGCCGGATAAGGAACACCTGTATGATATGGTGCATTTTAATGACGCCGGGTCTAAATTGGCGGCCAAGATTATTGCGGCACAGTTGCGGCCGGTTATTGCAAGTAGTAAGCAGTAAGCAGTGAGCAGTCTTGCCCTATGCACCAAAATTACTGGCTAAAATTACTGCTATATAGAAGTTCTATTAGAATTGACAAGTGTGCCAGCACTTCTTATGTTATTTTCAAACCACATGCAACTTCTAACCGCGCTACGAATTCACCTCTCTTACAGCAGAACCTATCCTGAGCCAGATTAATTTTTGTTTTATCCACCTGTGGTTTGCCAGCTTTTTGCACCGGCTCTTGCCCCTAAACGGCCGGCAATCGGCTGACGCGGTCATGGATCGGAACCCGGATTAAACGCTTTAATTAACACTGTTTCAGGGAGTGGACCATGTTAAAGCATGGATTATGCATTATCGGTTTGGCCTTGTCGCTGATGTTTGGGCTGTCCGGTATGGCCGCCGCTGGGGAACACCAGGGCTTTGCAGGTCCGCAGCAAACCTTTGGCCCGCAATTCCAGCCCTCATTTCCGGTAAGTCCTTCCCCCAGCCGGATTCGTCCTGATCTCCAAGGCCTCACCCGGTGGGTGCGCTACTGGAACCAGGTGGCCATCGACACCAGCGGCATAGACCATACCCCGGTGGCCCCGGATGAAACCCGAGTCTTCGGCGAGCAATTTGGCCCGTGCCGCGCCAGCCGAGCCATGGCCATCGCGCACATCGCCATGTTTGACGCCTTAGACGCCATTTACCGCGGCTACCGCGCATATACCAATATACGGCCGGCGCCGGCCGGGGCCTCGGCGCAGGCGGCCGTTGCCCAGGCGGCGCACGACACCCTGACGGCGCTCTTCCCCTCCCAGACCCCGCGCTTGGACACCCTACTGGCCGATGAATTGGGACAGATCCTGGCTGGCCGCGCCAAGACCGATGGGATTCGCACCGGGCAGGCTGCGGCTGCGGCCATCCTGGCCCTGCGCCGGAACGACGGCTCGAGCAAGGCCGACCCTAACTTCGGCGTGGATTATTTCCCCAATAACGAGCCCGGCTACTGGCGCCAGGACCCGATTAGCTTGAGCACCCTGGCGCTGGGCGCCTATTGGGGCGAGGTGCGGCCTTTCGTGATGAACAGCGGCAGTCAGTTCCGGTTGGCCAAGCCGCCGGAGTTGGATAGCAAAGCTTATACCGTGGCCTTTAAAGAGGTCCAGGACCTGGGTGGCGACGGAATCACGACCCCAACCAGCCGTAGTGCGGATCAAACGTTCATCGGCATCTTCTGGGCTTACGACGGGACCCCCAGCCTGTGCGCACCGCCGCGGCTCTACAACCAGGTAACCGCGCAAATAGCCGAGCAGAAGGGCACCAAAGGCATGGAACTGGCCCGGCTGTTCGCTTTGGTCAATGTGGCCATGGCCGACGCCGCCATCGCCAGTTGGGATTCTAAATATTATTGGGACTTCTGGAGGCCGGTGACCGGCATCCGCGAGTCCGACCCGGGCACCGGACCCACCGGCAAGGGGGACAACAATCCGGCGACCGTAGGCGACCCGACTTTCACCCCGCTGGGCGCTCCGGCCAGCAACCTGAACGGCCCGAACTTCACGCCGCCCTTTCCGTCGTATCCTTCAGGTCATGCCAGTTTCGGCGGGGCGCTGTTCCAGACGCTGCGGCACTTCTATGGGACCGACCAAATTGCCTTCACCTTCGTCTCCGATGAGTTCAACGGCGTCACCAAGGACAACGAAGGCAACGTCCGGCCTTACATGCCGCGCAGCTTCGACTCCCTGACCCAGGCTGAAGAGGAGAACGGCCAGAGCCGCATTTATCTTGGAATTCACTGGCGCTTCGACAAGAACAAAGGCATCGCCCAAGGCCGGCGGGTGGGGGACTATGTTGTACCCCGCATTTTTCAGCCGCGGTAAAGCTATCAGCTATCAGTGGTCAGCTTTTGATTTACAGTCATTTTTAGATAAGAATGGGAGCCATAAAATTAATCACATTGGCAATCCTTCTTGTAGGGGCGGGTTTTAAACCCGCCCCTACGTCACTGGAATTGCTATTTCGCTCTGTGAAGTGCCTCTCCACATTTCCGGTCATGCTGAGCGCAACGAATCATCCCGTTTTTGGAGATTCTTCGGTCGCCTGCCGGCTCCCTCAGAATGACAGGCTTAATGATCATTCAAATCTTTAGACTTAAGCTGATAGCTGAAAGCTGACGGCTACTAGCTAACTGCTCACTGCTCACTTAATACGCACCGCCAAAGACAGGCCGTCGTGCTCCGGGGAGTGAAACGGCAGAAAGCTTAGGAGATGGACGGTGCGCCAGTTTTCAGAGGCGAAGATCTCCCGGTTAAAGTCGGCGGCCCCGGCAAAACCGACGTTGTCAGTGAACAGCAGGCCGCCGATCTTGAGCAGGCGGCGGCAGTGGGGCAGGGCGGGGAGGTAGTACTCCTTATCGAGGTCCATAAAGATAAAATCAACGGGGCCGGCCATGGCTGCCATGAGCTGCAAGGCGTCACCCACCCGGACCTCGATGCGATCGGATAATCCGGCCTTAGCGAAATTGTCCCGAGCCCGGGCCGCCAGGGCCTCGTCCCATTCCAGGGTGACGATCCGACCGCCATTGGGCTCACAGCCCCGGGCCAGGTGAAGGGCGGAATAGCCGGTGGCGGCGCCCAATTCCAGGAGGTTCGCCGCGCCGCTGATTCGAGCCAGAATGGCAAGCAGTTCGCCCACCACCGGGCCGACGATGGGAATCCCTTCGGCCCCGGCCTCACGTTCCAATTCCAGAAGCAGGGAGTCACGCCTGGGGACGAAGTTCCGGAAATAGTCCTCCAAATTCGGTTGCATCTGGCTCATGTCACCTCCGGCAACTCAGGGTTCGGGACGAGAAAACCTGGAAAAAAATTATCATTTCATGTAATATTATGCCATAACTTGAATTATGGAGATAATGCCCGTAGCCTTAGTCGCAGTTCTAACTTTTCCAATCGACGCCGGCCTCCTCATTATTTAGAATTAACAGGCGGGGCGACTCCCATATTTTTGCTTTTTCGTGGAAACTGCAAATCCCCCTAAATCCCCCTTTTTCCAAAGGGGGACTTTAAAGCCCCCATTTGAAAAGGGGGGAGGGGGGATTTTTCATTTCCCGGGGCAAGACGCTCAGGGTTCATAAACGTTTAAACGAGGAATAAATGGCGCAGAAAAAGCCGGATAGCACTAAGATAATCTCCCGTTTACTGAGTGCAACCCTGGAGCAGGCCAAAGACACCGGCATGGCTATGGTGTTGATTTGCCTGCTGCTCGGCTACTTCGGGAAGTTTCCCAAATTTTTGGGCGTCAGCATTGTCCTGCTGCTGATCACCATGGCCTGGCCCAGGGCCTTTAAGCCTCTGGCGGGCCTGTGGTTCGGCTTGTCCCAGGTCATGGGACTGGTTGTATCGAAGATCCTTCTCAGCCTGGCCTTTTTCCTGGTGGTGACTCCCATAGGGCTGATCCGGCGGCGATGGGGAAAGGATTCCCTGCGGCTGAAGGAATGGAAGCAAGGGAGCGGCTCCGTGTTCTTGGAGCGCCAGGGGGCCATCCAGGATAAGGATTTGCTGAATCCCTATTGATAATTTGGGTAGCGCAGGATTCCAGCCTGCACATGCAGGCTGGAAAGTCTGCGCCACTTAATTGAGGTCAAGGAGAATTATATGGATTTTGTCAAAGATTTATGGGGCTTTTTGAAGGTAAGAAAAAAATTCTGGCTGCTGCCCATTATTTTGACCTTGCTGTTCTTCGGAGCACTGATGGTTTTTGCCAGCGGTTCGGCCATCGCCCCCTTCATCTATACCATTTTCTAACGGGAGCCTGAGCCTTGCCTGACGCCATTCTCGGGCTTTCCGCCTTTTATCATGACAGCGCCGCGGCCATCCTGGTGGACGGCCAGATCGTCGCCGCGGCCCAGGAAGAGCGCTTCACCCGCAAGAAGCATGACCCCGACTTCCCCGCTAACGCCCTGGCCTACGTCATGGCGGAGTCGGGGCTCAAGCTCAGCGACCTGAGTGCCGTGGCTTTTTACGATAAGCCCTACCTCAAGTTCGAGCGCCTGCTGGAGACCTACCACGGCTTTGCGCCCCGGGGCCTGCGCAGCTTCCTGATGGCCATGCCGGTCTGGATCAAGGAAAAGCTGCTGATGCGTTCGCTCTTGCGGGAGGAACTGGCCAAGGTGGGCGAAGGCGCGCCGCCGATGCTGTTCCCGGAGCACCACCTGTCCCATGCGGCCAGCGCTTTCTATCCGTCGCCCTTCGAGGAGGCGGCCATCCTCACCCTGGACGGGGTGGGGGAATGGGCCACCTCCACCATCGGATTCGGTAAGGGCAAGGAAATCAGCATCCTGCGGGAGCTGCAATTTCCGCACTCCCTGGGCCTGCTCTATTCGGCCTTCACCTATTACTGCGGCTTCAAGGTGAACAGCGGCGAATACAAGCTCATGGGACTGGCCCCTTACGGCAACCCGGAGGCGGACCGGGTCCGGCGCTGGCGGGAGTTAATCCTTGAGGAACTGGTGGACTTGAGGGAGGACGGCTCACTCCTCCTCAACATGGATTATTTCGATTACGCCACCGGCCTGAAGATGTGCGTCGACGACAAGTGGACCTCTCTTTTCGGGATGCCGCCCAGGCCCCGGGAGAGCAACCTGGATCAGCGGCATATGGATATGGCCCTGGCGATCCAGCAGGTCACCGAGGAGATCGTCCTGCGCCTGGCGGAAACCGCCAAGAGGCTCACCGGCTCCGACCACCTGGTGATGGCGGGCGGTGTGGCCCTGAACTGCGTGGCCAACGGCAAGCTCCTGCGCCGGGGGACTTTCAAGGACATCTGGATCCAGCCCGCCGCGGGCGACGCCGGCGGGGCCCTGGGCGCGGCCTATGCCGCCTGGCACATCGTTCGGGGAAAGGAGCGTAAACTTCCCAACCCGGCCCTGGATAGTATGCAGGGCGCCTATCTGGGGCCCGAGTTCGGCGCTGACGAGATCGTGCGGCTGGCCCGGCGGCACCACGCGCCCCATAAGCGTTATCAGGATTTTGACGAACTCATCAAGGACGTGGCGGGGCTTTTGGCCCAGGGCCAGGTGGTGGGCTGGCTCCAGGGCCGCATGGAGTTCGGGCCCCGAGCCCTGGGGAACCGCTCCATCCTGGGCGATCCCCGGCACCCGGAGATGCAAAAAAAGCTCAACCTGAAGATCAAGTACCGGGAAGGCTTCCGGCCCTTTGCGCCGTCGGTGCTGATGGAGGAGTGCAATACCTATTTTGATTTGAACACTCCGTCTCCGTATATGCTCCTGGTGGCGCCGGTCCAGGAGGAAAAGCGCAACCCCCTGCCGCCGGGCTACGAGAACCTGGAGCTGTTCGACCGGCTCTATCACCTGCGCTCGGAGGTGCCGGCCATTACCCACGTGGACTATTCGGCCCGCATCCAGACGGTGCATAAAGAGACCAACGAGAAGTACTGGCGGCTGATCAAGGCCTTTCAGGAACAGACCGGCTGCGGCCTCATCGTCAACACCAGCTTCAACGTCCGGGGCGAGCCCATCGTGTGCACCCCGGAGGACGCCTACCAGTGCTTTATGCGCACCGAAATGGATTACCTGGTGCTGGGGGATTTTCTGTTCGATAAGCAAGAGCAGCCCCGGTGGGAGGACAAGAAGGACTGGCGGCAGCAGTACGAGTTGGATTGATTAAAGTTGTAGGGGCGGGTTTCAAACCCGCCCCTACAAAAGAATATTGCTGCAGGGGGCGGTTCTCGAACCGCCCTTGCTCTTTGGGGGAAGGGGTTGGTGGGGCGGGCGTCCCCGCCCGCCATTGATTAGCCAGATAGCCAATCATAATTGCCGCATTGGTTTTATCTGCGCTCTCTGCGCCTCGGCGGTAAAAAATTCTAACCGCAGGGACGCAGAGGACGCAGAGAAAAATTTTTAAGGCGTCTTCAAAATATCGTGAGTTCCCAGTCTTCTCAGAAGGCAAACCTCTCCCTCCATCTGAAAGGTGAAACGGTAGCCTTTGGTGATTCTGCCTTCCCAGATGTTCCTCGGGTCCTGCATTTTTTTGATATTGAGAGAAGGATGGGTTTGATTGTTTAGAAAAAGCTCCAGTTTTTTATCAACGGTTTTCTGCAATCGTTTTGGCAGGGCCTGGTAATCCCGGATGAAACTGTGAGTGAAAAATAGTTTCATACCTTGGTGGTCTTTAAGGCTTTCAAGGCATCTTTGAGATTTTCAAATGGCCCCGCCACCCTGCCCTGGGCCAGATCCTGGTCGGCTTCCGACTCCTTTTCCTGCCATTCTTTGGTATAAAAATATTCCTGGTCCGGGTGAATCACTTTGACCGGTCGAATGATCAAGGCGCCGTCTTTTACCTCCACTTCAAGATAATCGCCTTCGGCCAATGGCACCATCTTACGAAAATTTTGCGGGAGAGTAATTTGAAAATTCCTCTTCACTTTGACCAGTTCCATGGTAAATTCCTTTTAAATTAATAAAATGAGTATTTATGAATATCATAATTTATTATCAAATAAAGTCAAGAAGCATGGAATAAAAGACCTCTGCGAAAGTCATGGAGAACAGCCGCCCTCGGCTGAATATTGCAGGCGAGGGCGCCTGCTCTCCATCATATTGTGTTTAATGGGACCTTCTGGAATGTTGGAGAGGACTTTCGCAGAGGTCTCGAATAACCAAGTTCAGGGTTTGAATATTATCTTTTATCTGAATATGATATGGTTTATACAAAGAAAGATGATTAAATTATTGTATTAAAAATTAAAAAACGTCTTTCAGGTGGAGGCCATATGCCCAAGACCAAGGACGGCGGCCCAAAGAAAACTACTAAGAAGACCGGGTCTGAAAAAGAAAAGGCAGAAGGTCTGAAAAAGGCGGCGGAGCAGGAAGCCGGGGACCTCGAACCCCAGGCCGAAGCTCCCCCGCCCCCGGTTCCGGCAGAAGAAAAAGAAGCGCCTGCGGAGCGCCTCTTTCCCATTGTCGGGGTGGGCGCGTCCGCCGGGGGGTTGGAGGCCTTTACCCAGCTCCTGGAAAATTTGCCCCTGGACACCGGCATTGGTTTCGTGCTGGTGCAGCACATGGCGCCCCGGGCCCACAGCATGCTGCCGGAGATCCTGGCCAAGACCACCCGGATGCCGGTCACCGAGGTGAAAGACGGCATGAGAGTGGAGCAGAACCGCATCTACGTCACCCCGCCGGACATCACCATGAGCCTGGAAAACGGGGTGCTTCACCTGGCCAGCCGCACGGAGCCCCGTTTTGTCCATCGGCCTATTGACTCCTTTCTGCGTTCCCTGGCCGAGGACCAGGGCAGCCGGGCCATCGGAGTCATCCTGTCCGGCACCGCCTCGGACGGCGTCCTGGGCCTACAGGCCATCAAGGCTGAAGGCGGCATCACCTTCGCCCAGGACCTCAAGACCGCCAAGTATCCCGGTATGCCGGAGTCCGCCATCGCCGCGGGCCACGTCGATTTTGTCCTCTCGCCCGAAAAGATCGCCAAGCAACTGGCCCGGCTGGCTCACCATCCCCTGGTCACCGCGCCGCCCATTCCCAAGGAGAAGGAGGCGGAACTTCCCCCGGAGGAGGAGAGCATCTTCAACCAGGTGCTCATGTTGATTAAGGCGCATACCGGCCTCGATCTGACCTATTACAAGCACAGCACCATCAAACGGCGGATCACCCGGCGCATGATGCTGCGGCAGGTGGAAAGACTGGAGGATTATCTTAAATACCTGCGGCAGCATTCGGAGGAAGTGAAGAGCCTCTATGAGGATATCCTCATCAACGTCACCAGCTTCTTCCGGGAACCGGAAGCCTTCGAGGCCTTGCAAAAAGTCGTCTTTCCGGAACTCTTACACCACCGCGCCGAAGACGAGCCCATTCGGGTCTGGGTGCCGGGCTGCGCCACCGGCGAGGAGGCCTACTCCCTGGCCATTTCTCTCCTGGAATTCCTCGGGGAATTGGCCGCCAAAGTCCAGATCCAGGTCTTCGCCACCGATGTCGAAGAAGCGGTGATCGACAAGGCCCGCCAGGGAATCTATCCCGAATCCATCACCGCGGATGTTTCCCACGACCGGTTGCGGCGCTTTTTCGTCAAGGTTCCGGGCGGCTACCAGGTGAGTAAAAATATCCGGGCCATGTGCGTCTTCGCCAAGCAGAACCTGATCAAGGACCCCCCGTTCTCCCGCCTGGACCTGATCAGTTGCCGCAACGTGCTCATCTACTTCGGCCCGGTATTGCAAAAAAAGGTGATTCCCATCTTTCATTTCGCCTTGAAACCCGGGGGATTCCTGCTGTTGGGCAAATCCGAAGCCCTGAGCGCCTTTCCCGAACTCTTCACTCTGGTGGACAAAAAACTCAAGATCTTCCTGAAAAAGACGGCGGTCGCTCCTCATTTCGTGCTGCCCACGCTGGGAGTAGAACCTGCTCGGCCTCCCATTCCCGGCAAGGTTGCCAAACTAGCGGAGGAAATCATCTCCCCGCAAGACCTCCAGCAGGAAGCGGACCGCACGGTTCTGGCCCGGTTCGCCCCGGCCGGGGTGGTGATCGACGCCAACCTGAACATCATCCAGTTCAGGGGGCATACCGGGACCTTCCTGGAGCCGGCTCCGGGAGAGGCCAGCCTCAATCTCATCAAAATGGCCAAGGAAGGCCTGCAGATCGAGCTGCGGGCCGCAGTGCACGCCGCCCAAAAGAAAAAAGCGCCGGTTCGTAAAGAAGGTCTGCGGGTCCGACATAATGGCGATATAAGAACTGTCAACCTGGAGGTCTTCCCCCTGCGGGCTTCGACTGCCCTGGAGCGTTTTTTCCTGGTGGTTTTCGAGGATGTGACACCCTTGCCGATGGCGGTGAAGCCGCCCCTGAAGGTGAAGGAGTCCAAAGGCAAGCCTTCGGCCAAGGACCGGGAGATCGAGGAACTAAACAGCGAGCTGGCGGTCACCAAGGAGTATCTCCAGGCGGTCATTGAAGAACAGGAGACCAGCGTCGAGGAGCTGAAGAGCACCAATGAAGAGCTCATGAGCGCCAACGAAGAACTCCAGAGCATTAACGAAGAGATGGAGACCTCCAAGGAGGAACTCCAGTCGGCCAATGAAGAGTTGGCCACCCTCAATGAGGAATTGGAGAACCGCAACCAGGAACTGACCCAGACCAACAACGACCTCAACAATCTGCTCACCGTGGTGCAGATCGCCATTGTCATGCTGGGGCCGGACTTAAGGATCCGCCGATTCAACCAGGCGGCCCAGGATATGCTGAACCTGCTTCCCGCGGATGTGGGGCGCCCCATCGGCGATATCCGGCTGAAGGTGACGGCTCCGGAACTGGAAAGTCGAATCCACGAAGTCATGACCAACCTGAGCACCAAGGAAATAGAGGTCCAGGACCGGGAAGGCCACTGGTACTCCCTGCGCCTGCGGCCTTATCGCACCTCGGACAATAAGATCGAAGGCGTGGTCATGGCCCTGGTGGACATCGAGGCCCAGAAGTGCAACCTCCAGGAGGTCCAGGAGGCCCGTGACCTGAACCAGACCGTGATCAACACGCTCCTGGAACCTTTAGTCGTCCTGGACAGCAAAATGAACGTGATCTTGGTCAATAAGGCCTATAAGCAGATCTTCCAGTTAGACGCCGACACGGAAGGCAGATCCTTTTTTGATATAGCCAATCGCCAGTGGGACCTGGGACGTCTCCGGCAATTATTGAAGAATATTCTGAGCGCGGACAAGCCTTTTGCGAATTTTGTCATGGAGCAGGAATTTCCGAAGCTTGGCCGCCGGATCATGCGCCTCAACGGGGTCCGCCTGCCCATGGGAGGGCCTGGCAAAGACCGCATCCTCCTGTCCATCGAAGACATCACCGATCGCGAGAAGGCGGAAGGGGCTGTGAAGGAATCGGAGGGTAAGCTTAGGAAACTGAGTCAACAACTATTGGCCATGCAGGATAAGGAGCGCCACGAATTTTCCACGGAATTGCACGAGGAGTTGGCCCAGAATATTACCGCCCTGAAAATGGAGTTGCGCACCTTTGAGCCGAAGCTACCCGAAGCTGATGGGAAGCTGCGCCAGGATTACCACCAGGTCCTGGGGAAGATCGATGAATTGATCGAAAACGTGCGGCGCCGGGCCATGGACCTGAGCCCGCAAATGTTGGCTGACCTGGGCCTGAATAAAGGACTGGAGATTTTGTGCCAAGATGACAAGGTGGAATGCCTGTATGATTTGGATGACCTGACTAAATTTTTTACCGAAAAGGATCAGATCAATATCTATCGAATCTTTCAAGAGGCCATGAGTAATGTCCGTCAGCATGCCCAAGCCACCAAGGTGACCCTGTCCGCCAAGAAAACCGATGACCGCGTGGATTTCCTGCTGGAGGACAACGGCCAGGGCTTCGACGTGGGCCGCATGGAAGACTTGGAGGCGGGACGGAAAGGCATCGGCTTGTCTGCCATGTCGGAGCGGGTCCGGGCCCTGGGCGGCGCCCTTAAGATCGAAAGCCAGGTTGGCGTCGGGACCAGGGTCTTTTTCAGTATCCCAGTGGAAAAGCAGTAGTCAGTAGTCAGTAGTCAGTAGTCAGTGGCCAGTGGCCAGTTGTCAGTAACGGCAAAAAGCTAAATCTTGATCTGGTTCCCAAGTTTGACTTGGGAACCAGATTATTGTAGGGGCGGGTTTAAAACCCGCCCCTACGTCTTCCGCAGAATCCGATTGACCACAGCCGCGGCCGGGCCTATATTGCCATTATCAAGCTAAATAACTGAAAAGGCAGCGGCACTCCTGATGAAAATCACCCTGGCCCAACTCAATCCGACGGTGGGGGATGTTAGGGGCAATCTGCAAAAGGTCATTGACACCCTGGAACGGGTTGGGGCCAAAACTGACCTCATCGTGTTTTCGGAGCTGTTCCTGGTCGGCTACCCGCCCCGGGACCTGGTGGAGAAGCCCTCCCTGATCGAACAGGCGCAGCGGGCCATCGCGCAATTGGCCGAAGCCAGCGGGCGCTGTCCCGGGACCGCGGTGCTGGTGGGCGCGCCTCTGCCCACGGGCCGGGACACCGGCAAATCGTTGAGCGACGCCGCGGTGCTGATCGGCGATGGCAAGGTGTTGTTTCAACAGAACAAGTCATTGCTGCCGGCCTACGACGTCTTTGACGAAACCCGGCATTTCGAGCCGGCAAAGGAAGTCGGGGTAACGGCCCTGGGGCCGGAATCGCTGGGGATTTCCATCTGCGAGGATGCCTGGTACGAGCCGGTGCTTTGGGACCGCTGCCTCTATCCCCTGGACCCGATCAAGGTCCTGGCAGACAAAGGCGCGTCAGTTCTCATAAATATTTCGGGGTCACCTTTCCAGGTGGGAAAACAAGAGGTGCGCCACCGGCTCATCCGTAATCACGCCCGGCGCTATCAGCTTCCCTTCGTTTACGTCAACCAGGCGGGAGGCAATGACGAGCTCATCTTCGACGGCGGCAGCATGGCCCTGGACGCAGCGGGTGAGGCCATCGCCCTTTTGCCCTATTTTCAAGAGGCAGTGGTGACGGTGGACTTAAAGCAAGCAGGCACCGCGGGCCTCTACGCACCACCTGAACCCATCGGTTCGGTGCGCCAGGCCCTGGTGCTGGGACTGCGGGATTATTTCAGGAAATGCGGCTTTAGCCAGGCAGTGGTAGGCCTCTCCGGCGGGGTGGATTCGGCGGTTACCTGCGCCCTGGCAGCCGAGGCTCTGGGGCCGGAAAACGTCCTGGGGGTCCTGATGCCGTCGCCTTATACCTCCCGGGAAAGCATCGAGGATTCCCGGGAGCTGGCCGCCAACCTGCAGGTGGAAGTGAAGCTCATCCCCATCACTCCCATATACCAGTGCTATCGAGAATCCCTGCAAGAGCCGCTGCAATTGGAGGAAATCGAGGTGACCCTGGAGAACATCCAGGCCCGCATCCGGGGCAACATCTTGATGGCCATCTCGAATAAGTTCGGGCACATGGTGCTCTCCACCGGCAACAAGAGCGAACTGGCAGTGGGCTACTGCACCCTCTACGGCGACATGAGCGGCGGCCTGAGCGTTTTGGCCGATGTCCCGAAGACCATGGTCTATGAAATGGCCCGCCATATCAACCGGGAGCGGGAATTAATCCCCCGGCAGATCATCAGCCGGGCCCCGTCCGCGGAGTTGCGCCCCGACCAGAAGGACCAGGACACCCTGCCGCCCTATGAAATTCTGGATGGGATCATGAATCTATATCTGGTGGACCGCCTCTCATACCGGGAAATCGTCGCCCGGGGCTTCGATCCTGACACGGTGCGCTGGGTGATCAGGGCCATCGACCGCAACGAATATAAACGGCGGCAAGCGGCGCCGGGCCTGAGGGTGACTTCCAAGGCGTTCGGCATGGGGAGAAGGATTCCCATTGCGGCTAAATTCAGTAGCCAGTAGCCTGTAGTCAGTTGGCAGTTGGCAGAAAATAGATTAGGTCCTACTGCAAAATCTCATATAGTGTTTGCTAAAAGTTTCTTCTGGCGGCTGGCTTTTCAAATCCCCCTAAATCCCCCTTTTTCAAAGGGGGACTTTTAAAGGAATTCCACTGAGTTCCCCCCTTTTCAAAGGGGGGTGGTTATTTCCCACCTGCAGTTCTTTCAATTAGTCACGGAAAAGGCACAAACAGGTTTTGAAGCGGCTTCTTTGGTTAAAATCAATTGCGATAGGTCCTTATACCAAGTTGCGCTCATAGAAGTAAGAAAGTTTCTTCCCGTAGGGGCGCACCCGCGTGTGCGCCCTCCTGCGGGCGGACACATGGGTCCGCCCCTACAAAAGAATGTTACCTGTATGAGCGCAACTTGGTATTACTGGCAACCGGTTACTGGGAACTGGCTACTGCCCTTACATGACGTTAGGCGGCTTGGCGGGCGCGGCTGGAGGAGCAGGCGCCTTTTCTTTTTCCGGGGCCGGGGGCGGCAGCGTCAGCAACGGGCCTGCGCCTTCGGCCGGTCCCGGGGCTGTCGGTGGCGGTGCACTCCCCTGTTTGGTGGTTTTAAAGAGGGCCGGGTCAATCTGCGGGAACCAGTCCGGCACCTTGGTCACCGCTTTCCAGGGTCCCCTGGCCTTGCTGCCGCGGTAGAGGTAGCCCTCCCAATAAAAATAGTATTTGCTGCCATGGCGGAAGACGTCAGTGGGCAGATTGGGGGCATAAAAGACCCCGGGGACATTTGGCACCCGGGTCCACTGGGGCTTAACCCGGGGCGGAATCGGGTCGATATTGATGTCCTGGGCGGCAACCGGGGCCGCAGCCAGGGACAGGCATAGGGCCGCCGCGGCCAAGAGCTTGAAGAGTCCAGGCATCGGCACATCCTCCTGAGCAAAGGTGGCAAGGCGGGGTGAGGCCCGGGAACCCTCAACCCCATTTCGCCGGCCCCGGGAGGGCACGCCTGGCGGTCACCAGGCCGGCGGAGTCTTAAAGAGAGAGCGATCTATCCGGTAAAGCGCCGGGTGCGGTTTGCGCACCGGATGCCAGGGCCCCAGCAAGTGCTTACTCTGGTACCAGGCGCCAGCGTAATAATAATAATACCTCTTGTGCAAGAGGAAAAGGTCCGAAGGGAGATTCGGAGCATAAAATACCTTGGGTGAGGTGGGCGCCACGACCCAGGCCGGGGCGACTCCCGGCGGCACCGGCGGCGGCAGTGGGGCGACACCCGGGGGCGGCGGCGGGGCCATCTGGGGCCAGGCCGGGGCTACGCAGGAGATGAGTAAAACCATGGCCAGCAGAATTTTTAAAGGGCGTGGCATAAGATGATCCCTCCGGCAGTAATTTCCTGAGCTTTAAGGCGCATACTTTTTCATCTGCCCCGGCGGCATGGGGGCGCCGCGCCAACCCGTCTTTTTGCCTCTGGCCCAGCCCGGGGGCGTCTTAAAGTAGGTCGGAGCTATCTGGTAAAAAACCGGTGGGGGCGCCTGGATCGTTTGCCAGGGGCCGCCAACGGCTGGTCCTGCATACCATTGGTTATGGGCATACCAATATAATCGGCCTCCATAATTGAAAAGATCCGCCGGAGAATTGGGAGCGTACGAAACGCCGCCCACTGCGGGGACCGGGACCCATTGCACGACAGTTCCTTCAGGGACTGGACCAAAAGGTTTTTTCTTTCCCCAAACCGGAGAAACTGCCAACAAGATCACCAGCGTAAACAAGAGAACAATTCTAGCGCTCCTTGCCATAATGAGTCCTCCTTTTATGCAGGAATGCTGCGCTGGCGCCCCACCGACAGGTCGTGCAGGGGGATGATGATATCCGCCAATTCCTTCACCTTTTTGGCGCTCTCGTAAGCGTCGATGACGTTGATGTGCACCCCGGAGGGCACAATCGGGCCCTTGGCGGGGAAATTCTGTTCATTGCAGCAAAATCCGGTGATCACCGCTTTGCCCTGGCGAGTGTTGACCGCGATGCTCTGTCCGCCCACGGTATGGCCCGGGGTGAGGAGCACCTGAATGCCCTCCACGATCTCGGCGTCGCCGTCCACCTGGACGACCTCCACCTCATCCAATAAGTCCGGAAAGTAACGGTGGTCAATGGGGTGGGGGTTCTTAAAGAACTCGTATTCCCGTTTCTGCACGTAGACCTTGGCGTTGGCGCACTTGTAATCGTTTTCGCAGTGGTCGTTGTGCAGGTGGGTATGGATGATGATGTCGATATCCTCGGGTTTGAGGCCGAAACCGTCCAGGGCATCCTCAAACTCCAGGACCTTGAAGCCGCACTGTTCTTCGACCCCGGCCGGCACCATGAACTGCTCCAGGCCGGTGTCCACCAGGATCTTCTCCGGACCGCCTTCCAGGTAGAAGACATAGATGGGCAGATAGATCCGTTTACCATAACCTTTCAGATAAGTCATGACGCCCTGGTCCGTTTCGTTGATCCCGACCACCATGGGGTGGATGACATATTGGCGCATCAATGCTCTCCTTTGGGTTGATTCTTGAACAGATGGTTTATTATATTCTCAGAAAGGTTGTTTTGATAAGTTCAAAGTTGCGAAAATTAGCAAATAATAAGATTCGCCAGATTGACCAGGACGAGAGTTTCTGTTTGCCTGGGAACCACGGGGCGCCTGGACGCCGGAACTGGTTGCCGAGCTTTGCCGGGAATTGGACCTGGTACCGGCCCTGGACCCTTTCCTGGCCGCCCCTTATTCAGTCCCGCTGGCCTGCTTCCGTTTACATGGCAGGGGTGGCTTCCGTTACGCTTACACTGACCAGGACTTGATGGAGCTTAAGGCTGTGGTTGAAGGTTGCCAAGAGGCTTACGTCTTTTTTAATAATATGAGCATGTGGCAGGATGCCAGCCGGTTTATGGAGATTATTGAATGGCAGGGGCGGTCTTAAAAACCGCCCCTACAGAGTTTTCAACAGAGCCAGCAGCCCTGCTTCCGGACCTCTTCGTACCACTTGGTCCGGAGCCGGTGCATCTCCTGATCATCATTAACCAGCAGGAGGCGACGCACCCCGGCCGTGTCGATGAAGCCGCCGAAATAGGCGAATTTCACCAGGCCCTCCAGGTTTTCCGGGGAAAATTTCCGGGCCCACTCCGGCACTCGCTCCCACATCTCTTCTGCCTCGATGATTTCTTTCACCCGGATGAAATTGCTCCGGAGTTGCCCCAGGCGCTCCGGAGAGAGACGGTCTATCTTATCCATCTGCCAATGATTTGCCGGGCCGTATTGATGGGAATGGCAAAGCCGATCCCCTGGGCCTGGGCGGCGATCATGCTGTTGATGCCGATCACCCGGCCGTCAATGTCCAGCAGGGGACCGCCGCTGTTGCCGGGGTTGATGGAGGCGTCCGTTTGGATGAAATCCCCGTAAGTGCCCCGGCCCAGACCTTTGCGGCCGGTGGCGCTGATGATACCCACAGTCATGGTCTGTTCCAGGCCATAGGGGCTACCGATGGCGATGGCCCACTGGCCTACCTGCAGATGGCTGGAATCTCCTAAGGGTGCAGCCCGGAGACCTTGGGCCTGCACCTGTACCAGGGCTATGTCGAACCGGGGATCGGTGCCGATGACCCGGCCGCGCACTTCCCGGCCGTCATAAAGATGCACCAGGATTTCCTGGGAGCCGGCCACCACGTGGTTGTTGGTCAGGATAAAGCCCCGAGGATCGATGATGACGCCGGAGCCTTGCCCCACCTGACGAAGCCGCCTGGGTTGACCACCGAATTCCCGGAAGGTGCCTTCAAAAGGAGTCCCCCGGAAGAAATCCTCGACGCCGGGCGGTGGCTGCATGGTAACCACCTTGATGGCCTTCAGGCTCACTACAGAGGGCATCACAGACTGGGCCACGCGGGTGAAATCGGCCTGCAGGCCCGTGGCGATGGCGCCATAAACCGGCGCGGGGCCCGGCCGCCAAGTTCCGGCGGTGACGGCCACGATTAAAGCCAGCGACAGCAATATTATGGTGAAACGCGGGCGCATTTTGACCTCCAAGAGAAGAAGTTTCTGTATAGACAAAGAGAATTCTTGATTCCGCCCCGGCAATAGGTCAGGGTCCTCTTTCGGAAACTATTGCAAGATTAGAGCGGCGATTAACTCAGTATTAAAATATAACATTTTTTCTTCGAGTCCAGGAGGAAGACCTGATGGGGCAAAGAACACTTCCCGGACTAACGTCGCTCCCCCGCCGGGCATCAAGTTCGGCAATCCAACAGGACCTTTAGAACCCCCGGACGGCGGGCCCATTCCAGGGCTGCCAGGCCCTCGGACAGGGGGAAGGTTTTGGCGATGAGGGGCCGGGGGTCTACCCAGCCCTGGCGCAGCAGACGCAGGGCGGGCGGAAAGGGGCCGCAGCGGGAGCCGACCAGGCGCACCTCCGGCAACACCACAGCGGCCGGATCCAGGGGGAAACTGCCGGTGTAGGTGCTTTTCAGGACTACGGCGCCCAGGGGGCGGACCCGGCTTAGGGCCAGTTCCAAACCGCTGGGGGAGCCGCTGGCTTCCACCACTACGTGGTAATCATCGTCGGGCAGATCGGATTCCAGGAAGGTAGCGACGCCGTAAGGCCGGGCCAGGGCCAGGTGCTCGGGATGGTGGCCGGTCAGGGTGACTGGTGCGCCATTTAAGGCCAGGACCCAGGAAGTCTGGAGGCCCAGGGAGCCGTCCCCCACTACGAGGATACGGTCCTCCTTTGAGAACGGCACTGCTTCCGTGACGTTTAGTGCGGCAGCCAAGGGTTCGGTGAAGACCGCGGCCTCATCCGGGAGCTCCGGCGGCACCGGATGGAGGTTGACCGCGGGCAGCGTCAAATAATGGCCGAAGGCCCCGTCATGGCCGTTGATTCCCAGAACCCGGCGGCTCCGGCAATGATGGCTGAGCCCCTCCAGGCAGAGGTCGCAAACCCCGCAACCGAGATTGATTTCGCCCACCACCCGTTGCCCGAGCCAGGGTGAGTCGTCGGGGCCGGCCACCGTGCCGACGAATTCGTGCCCCATGATGCCGCGGAAGCCATGATAGCCTTGGAGGATTTGCAAGTCGGTGCCGCAGATGCCGGCCAGGGACACGCGGACCAGGACTTCACCAGGGGCTGGTGTGGGGATGGGAAGGTCTTTCAGTTTTGGGGCGTCGTCAAAGTGTAGGGCAAGCATTTTGTGCTCCGATTTGAGTAGTGTGACTTTTATGCACCATCAAACATGTAGAGCTCAGGAACCGCCGAGGGCGGCAGTTCTACATTTTATTTGCTGACTCGGCTTCCTCCAGCACCGCCAAGGTTTGGGCTATGGTGGCTTCCCAGCTCAGATGGGCCACGCTCGCGGCCGCAGCCCTACGGACCTCCGGGGCATCGTCGCGGCCGAGATAATCTTCCAAGGCTTGGGTCAAGGCTTCCAGGTCATCCGGCCGCGTCAATATCTCGCCGTTTGCTCCCGGGGTAAGGAATTCCGCAGCGCCGTTGGCGCTGGTGGTGATCACCGGGGCGCCGCAGGCCAAGGCCTCCAGAACCACGTTGCTGCAAGGGTCGTAGATGGTGGGCAGGGCCAGGACCGTGGCCGCCTGGTAAAAGGGGGGCAGGTCGGCCTGGGGCCCCCAGAATTTCAGGCGGTCCAAGACTCCCAGCCGCGCCGCTTGGCGCCGATAGGGCGCGGGGTTGCCCTTGCCCGCCACCCAGAGAACGCTGTCTTTATTATGGAGCCTGGCAAAGGCGTCAATCAGAAATGCCAGACCTTTACGGCCAAAGCCGGAACCGGCGAAAAGCACGATGGAGGTATCCGGCGGCGCTCCCATCCCGGCCCGCAGGGCAGAGCGTTCCGGTTTTTCCAGGGGCTGGAAGCGTTGGCGGTCCAGGCCGTTGTAAATCACGGAAATGCGTTGGGGGTCCAAGTGGTAATGCCGGATAATCTCTTCCTGCACCATCCGGGAATTGGCGATGACCTTTCTTAGACCGGGGTCGGTAAAGAGACGGCGCTCCAAGGCCAGCAGCACCCGGTGAAAAGGGCTGAGGCGCTGGAAGATCCGGGCCGCCGGGGGCAGGAAGGGAGCCCGCCTGCTCAGCCACTCCCGGTGACAGCCGTCGCCGGCGCGATAAACCTGCGGATGCAGGGTGCGCTCTAAACTGAGGACCACTTCCGGAGCGGCTTTATTCAGAAGCCGCCGGGTATTCAGGGCATAAGTGAGCAGGCGGCCGGTCTTGCCGCCCCAGACGGCCACCGGCACGTAGGCGATTGGCAGGGAAAGATAGGCCCTGGCCTCGTCTTCAGACTGGAAGCCGTAGACCGTCACATCGTGCCCGGCCGCGGCCAGACCCCGGGCCAGGTGCTGGACGGTGGTCTCAGCCCCGCCGGGGCCGCCGACGCGCTGTCTTAGGAGGGCGATTCGCATGGATGAGCAGTTAGCAAAAGCTGGGCCTAATCCAATCAAAAAATCCCCCCTGCCCCCCTTTTTCAAAGGGGGGTTTTAAAGTCCCCCTTTGGAAAAGGGGGATTTAGGGGGATTTGAGTTTTCATGGTCCGCGGCTGCATTCATCCCTTGGCGGTAGCCAAAAGCTCGGCCCAGGCGGCCTGTTCGAATTCCGTCGCCTTGTCCGAGCGGGGCGTAGCCGCCGGGCCCTGGATGACCTTCTGGGCCGGTGAAGAATCCTGCTTGACCTTCTCCACCCGCATCTCCCACAGGGCCATGGCGTCGCTCATGGCCATGGGGTCCTTGATAAGCCGCATGGTGCCCTGGATGCCCATGACCAGGTCATTCGCAGCCATGATTTCCAGGGAGACCCGGCCGTCCCGGCGCAGGTTGGCGGTGGTGGTGCTGGCCCTGAGGGTGGCGATCAGCAGGGTCTGATCATCCTTGGCGTAAATCAGGGTGATGGGGCAGGTGTTGGGAGCGCCGTCGGCTCCCACCGAGCCGGCCACGGCGATGATACGGTTAGGATTCTGGTTAAAAAGCTGCATCAGGTCGATGATCTGTTCTTCCCCGGCCTTGCGGGCCACGTTGACGATGAGCCGGTCGCCTAATACTCGTGCCATGGTCACATCCTCCTAAAAAAGAAAATAAGCCCAAATTAGGGCACGGCACGCCGTGCCCCGACGGAATCTACGCCTGCTTTTGCCTGGGCCAGTTGCTTAGCCTGCTATAAAGGCAGGCTAAAAATGTCTCGCCATGGCCTGCAAAACTTCTTCAGGTTCGATCTCCATGAGACAACGGCTGAGCTTGGAGCCCTCGCACCCGTCCCGGCCACAGGGGACGCAGGCCCAATCCTTCTGGATCACCAGGTGCCCTTGGCCCCAGGGGCCCCAGTTGAAGACGCCGCTGGGACCGAAGAGGGCCACCGCCGGCGTCTCCACCGCCGCGGCCAGGTGCATGGGGGCGCTGTCCATGCCGAAGAAGAGGCGGGCCTTGGCGATCAGGGCCCCGAGTTCCTTCAAGCTGAGGCGGCCGGCCAGGTTGACGGGCTGGACGCGGCTTTCCCGCAAAATTGAGGACAGCAGTTCCTGTTCATGGGCGGCCTTGGCGCCGGTGAGGATTACCGGCAGGCGCCAGTCGTGGTGCAAGGCCTCGATGACCCGGGCGTAGCCCTGCGGGGTCCAGCACTTAAACCGCCAGCCCGCGCCGGGGTGCATGACGGCAAAGCCGCCGGGGGACAAATCATGGGAAACGAGTAATTGCTGAGTACGCTCTTCTATGCTTTGATCCCAAAAAAACCGGAGCCGCGGTTTTTGGGGTTCAATGCCCAGGGCCCGCAGGGGCTCCAGGTTCTGGTCCACCAGGTGTGTCTTCACCGGTGGCTGGGGCAGCAGGCGGGTGAAACAGAGGCGGCGCTGCCAGAAAGGCATGCCGGGCCGCCTAAAACCGAGGCGGTCCGGCGCTTGGGTGAGCCAGGAGTAGAAGGCGCCGCGGTCGCCGCCGGAGAGTTCGATCGTCAGGTCAAAGCGAAGGCTTCGCAGGTCGCGGGCGAAACGCAGCGCCTGCCCCCAGGTCTCACCCCGGCGGTCAACGATCAGGAGATCGTCCAAATCAGGGTGGCCGGCCACCATCTCCTCGGTGCCCCTGGGAACCAGGTAGGTGAGATGGCAGCGGGGCCAGGCCTCCTTGAGCGCGGCGATCACCGGGGTGGAGACCAGGACGTCCCCGGGCTGTTTTAACTTGATGACGAGGACGCGTTTAAAATTCATCGTCCTTCCCGGCCTGCCTGGGACCCATGGCCACGCCTCGTTTGGAAGCGCGGATAAACTCCACCAGATGGTTGACCTCAGGACTCCGCTCCACTTCGCCTTCCACCTGCTCCAGGGCCTGCTTCAGGTTGGCGCGCCGGCCGAAGAGGATGCGAAAGGCCTGGCGAATCGGGGCTATTTGGGCCGCGCTGAACCCTGCCCGGCGCAGGCCGATCAGGTTGACGCCCTTGACGGTGTGGGTGTCGTCGATGTTGGCGTAGGGCGGCAGGTCCCGGGAGGCGCGGGCCCCGCCCCGCATCATCACCAGGGTGCCCACCCGGATGAACTGATGCAGCAGACAGTTGGCCGAGATAAAAGCCCGGTCGGCGACCTCGACATAGCCGCCCACCAAGGCGCCGTTGACCACCACGACATGATTCCCCAGGGTGGAGTTGTGGGCCATATGGCTCAACGCCATGAGGAAATTGTGGTCGCCCATGCGGGTGGCGCTGCCCGGCTTGGTGCCCCGATGGATGGTGACGTACTCCCGGATGAGGTTGTGGTTGCCGATGATGGTGTAGCTTTCCTCGCCGGTGAAGGCGTAGTCCTGGGGTTCATAGCCGACGACGGCCCCGAAGCCGATGAGGTTGCTCTCGCCAATGGTGGTGTAGGGACCGATAAAGGCCCGGGCCAGTATCCGGGTGCCGGAGCCGATGCGGCTGGGACCGTCGATGATCACCCCGGGGCCGACCTCAACATCCGGGGCCAGTTCCACCTCCGGGGCTATCCTGGCGCTGGGATCAATGGGCATCGATGACTCTCCCACGGTTGAGTTCTCGCAGATAGTGATATTTCAAGAAGTTGTAGCGGCTGCCTGCTTTAGCCAGGGCCAGCCCCAAAGCGCCTTCCCGGAAACCCTGCTTAAAGAAATAGAGCTTCAAAAAAGTGAAAAACGGCCGCCACCACACCTCCAGGGGCCGCGGCCGGCGGCCCTGCAGGAACATCTCCCTGGCCGCCAGGCGGGCGTAAAGGTCCTGGCGGGTGGCGTATTCCTCGAGATCACGGTAAGTAAAGTGGTCCAAAGGCGTCCTCAGGACCCCCACCGTTCCTTGCACCTCCACCTCTTCGTGGACCTCCCGCTCCCGGAAGCGGCCTTGCTTTCGCCGCCAGAGGCGCAGGGTGTGGTCCGGGTACCAGCCCAGATGCCTGATCCAACGGCCCCCGAAGTAGTTTTTCCGGGGCACCCGGTAGCCGTTCACGGGTCCATCGGCTGCGACTACGGCCAGGATTTCGTCTCTTAGAGCTTCGGGCACCCGCTCATCCGTGTCCAGGCTGAAAACCCAGTCGCCCCTGGCCTGGTCCAGGGCGAAGTTCTTGGTGCCGGCAAAACCCTGCCAGGACGTGGCCACCACCCTCGCGCCGGCGGCCTTGGCCACCTCTACGGTATGGTCGGCGCTGCCGGTATCCACCACCACGATCTCGTCGGCAAAACGCACCGATTCCAGGCATGGTCCGATATTGTTCTCCTGATTGAGGGCGATGATGATAACGGAAAGACGCATAGCAGTGGCCAGCGGCCAGTGGTCAGTGGTCAGTTTTTTAGGACGGGAGACCGGGGACGGGAGACCGGGGCAAGATTCTTGAAACCTCGGTTTTCGGTCTCGGTCCACTGGCAACTGACTACTGGCTACTTCAACGGTTTGGCCTCTTCGATGAGCATGATCGGGATGTCGTCCTTGATCTCGTATAGAAGCTTGCACTTTTCGCAAATGAGGCCGTCTTCCTTTTCGGTCAGCTTGAGGTCGCCCTTGCACTTGGGGCAGGCCAGGATTTCCAGCAGTTCCTTGTTGATGGGCATGGGGCCTCCGATCATTCAATAAAATAGAATTGCAGCAGGAATTGGTGGGCAGTGCCCACCCATTTCAGCTCATGTACCAGCCGCCGTTGCGTTAATGGTCTGTCCGGTAATATAGCCGTTCCGGGCCAGGAGTACCGCCGCGGCCGCCACTTCATCCAGGGGGCCAAAGCGGCCGACGGGAATGATCTCCGGGCTGACCTTGAGGTCCGGTCAGATCATCGAGCATTGTTGTTTCTCTCCAGACTGGACGCCTGCGCTACCAAGTTCTTCGCATCGGGCAGGCACGGAGGCCTGCCCCATTAGTACCATCATATTATCAATTAATTCCGGCAGATGACAAGAGTTTCTCGCAGGCGGCCCGCACCATTTCCGGGGACAATTCCGTCAGGCAGCGGGGCTCCGGACAGCGGCGCTGGAAACAGGGGCTGCAAGCCAAATCCTGCCGCACCACCTGGTGCCCTTCCCCGAACGGCCCGGTGCGCCAGGGCGCGGTGGGGCCGAAGACCGCCACCACCGGCGTCTCCAGGGCCGCGGCTAGGTGCATGGCGCCGGTGTCGGTGGTTACCATGAAGCGGGCTTGGCGCAGCACCGCCGCCAGTTCGGGAAGGGTGGTGCGTCCGGCCAGCAAGAGGGGCGGTTGCCGCATTTGATTTTTAATGTCTGCCGCGAGATTTTTATCTGCGGCGCTGCCGGTGATGACCACACGGAAGCCATGCTCGCGGCTAAGCCAATCCCCCAATTGAGCCCAGGCGACAGTTGGCCAAAGCTTGCTGGGCCAGCGGGCCCCGGGGTGCAATACTACCAGGCGGCTTCGGGTCTCGGCGGGGAGCAGGTGGGAGATATCGAGACCGGCGCCCAGAGCCAGCCGGAAGCGCGGCGGCGTAACCGGGGCGCCCAAATAGTGGGCCAAATTCAGATAACGCAGCACTGCGTGGGCCTCGCGGTCATAGGGGGCCAGGCGCTCTGTGAGGACGCGATAACTGCCCTCCCGGGTGCGGTCATAACCCAGCTTGCGGCGGCTTTTGGCGAGGCCCACCCAGATGGCGCTCTTCAGCAAGCCTTGCAGGTCGATGACCAGGTCGAATTGGCTCGACCGCAGGCGGTGGATCAGCCTGGCCAGCAGGCGCGGATTGCCGCCCTGGATGATCGATCCCGGTTTGAGACGCGGCGCGGGTAAGACTTCCACCCCGGCCGGGTGGTCTTGCAGCAAAGGGGCATAGGCGGCTTCCACCAGCCAGGTGAGGTAGGCCGTGGGAAAGGTGGTCCGCAACGCCTCCAGGGTGGGCAGGGCGTGGAGCACGTCCCCGAAGGAACTGAGCTTGACGATAAGAATATGCGGATGTTCGTCGGACAAAACGCTATTCCCAAGGTGAAGAGGATGTAGGACAGGCGCCCTCGCCTGTCCCTGGACAGCCGGGGCCGGCTGTCCTACAATTCTTCTGAAAATCCTTCAAAATCCAGGCCGCGGCGTCCGCCAGGTCCTGGGCCACGTAGACCGGCGGCGCCGAGGCCTTATCTCCCAGCAATTCAAACTCCCCCCGGCCGTAACCGGTGAGAACCAGGATGCCTTTGAGGCCGGCGTTGGCCGCGGTCTCGAGGTCCTGGTAACGATCTCCCACCATATAGGAGTGCGCCAGGTCCAGGTTCAGGTCCCGGGCGGCCCGGAGGATCAACCCCGGCTTAGGTTTCCGGCAGAGGCAACCGTCCTCGGGGTGGTGGGGGCAGACATAAAGGCCGTCCAAATGGGCGCCTGCCGCAGCCAGGTGTTCGTTAAGGTATTGATGCACCTCATGCACGAAGGCCAGGGGAAAATATCTCCGGGCCACTCCGGACTGGTTAGTGACCACTACCACCTTCAGGCCAGCCGCATTGAGCCGCCGGATGGCGGGGGCCGCCTGAGGAAAGACCAAAATCTGCTCCAGACGGTCAGGATATTCCATCTCCTCGTTGATGGTGCCGTCCCGGTCCAGGAAAACCGCAGGGCTGCTCACGGGTTCACCCCTAGCCAGGGCCGGGCCGCGGCCAAGACCTCTTCCACTTTGATGGCGGTAAGGCAGGCATAGCCCAGGTCGCAGGTGCGCTGCAGGCAGGGACTGCAGGGCAGGGGATGCCGCAGCAGCGTGGCCCGGTCAGTGAAAGGCCCGGTGGCCGCCGGGTCGGTGGAGCCAAACAGGGCCACCAGGGGCACGTCAAGCGCGGCGGCGGCGTGCATCAAGCCAGAGTCATTGGTGATGAGCAACTTCAGGCGGCTTAAGACCGCCAGGGCCTGGCGCAGATCGGTCTTGCCCACCAGATTGAGCACCGGCAGACCGAGGCCTTCCTTGACCTGTTCGGCTACCGGGGCTTCTTCCCGCCCACCCAGCAGCACCAGACGAGCCCCGAATTCGTGGATCATCTCCCTTCCCAAGGCTGCGAAGCGTTCCGGCGGCCAGCGCTTGGCCGGGCCGTAGGCCGCCCCGGGACTCAGACCCACCCAGGGGGCGGAGCCGGGAGAGGCATCGGCCAGCAGTTGGGCCGCGACCGCCATTTCCAGATCTCGTAGAACGAGCGTTGGCGGTGTGAAGGTCTCGAGCTCGCCCAGGGCGCGGAGCAGGCCCAGATAATAGAAGACCATATGCAGGCCCGCCAGGTTCCTGCGCCCCGAGACCGCCAGATTGAGGAGAGGCCGCCGGGCGTCGGCGGCATAGCCCACCCGCAGAGGCAC
>JAMCQY010000016.1 GCA_023381945.1 Deltaproteobacteria bacterium | reverse complement strand
GGGCATGGGGGATGCCTTGCAGCATGAAATGCCCTGCCAAACCATGGTAGACCACATTGTCCTTCTGGACATGCCTCAGCAACGCCGCCCGGATATAGGCGACGTACTGCTCCTTGTTGTAGGTGAAGCGTTCGAGGATGGAAGGGGCGTCATGAATGGCCCGGATCAGCTTGATTTCCGGGATATTGTAGCGCTCCGAGGCCTCCAGCAGGATGTCTCGGGACAGACATTCATAACCCAGGGACTGGGCCAGTTTTTCCGCCACCTCCTTGCCGCGACTATACGATCCCCGGGAAATGGTGATGATCGACATGTGGCTTTCTCCTCCGCGTGCCTTAGCGATATTTAATCAGGATGTGCATTGCATTTTTATGAATGTAATTCTTTTTGATGCACTTCGCCAGTTCCCGGATACCGGTTTATTGCTTGGGTTGCTTGGAGAATTCCTTGGCCACCACCTTGCCGTTGATAAACTGAACGGTGATGATAGTGTCCCCCTGGATCCACTTGGCGGTAGTCCCCGAAAACACCGGAATCTCGAGACCGCTGGCTTCAGTGGGCGGCCCCAGGATTTTCTGCACTTCTTCCTGAGTCATGCTCAATTTAATCTTATCGAAATTGTCCTTGTTGACCTTGGAACGGGTGCAACCGGTTAAGCCCGCGCCCAAAAGGACCGCCACCAGCACCAGGCACACTAATCGCAATTCAACAAGCTTTAAACAGGGTCTCATAGATCACCGCCACCCATACGGGACGCCGCCGTACCAGTAGCCGCCGACACCGGGGCTCCAGTAGTACCAATCAAGCCTCTCCTGGTTCCGGCGCACCGCCTCCAGGTACGTCTGCTGCATATAATTAATCACTTGGTCAGAAACCCCGGCCTGCCGCAGGTCCGCCAATTGGCTGGCGTCGAGCCGGTAAACCGTCCCCGAAGTTTTGATCTGATTGATGATATCCTGAGGCGGCACCTTAGATTTAGACATTTCGACTATTTGCGTCACCGATACCGGCTCGGGCTTAGTGCCGGTAGTGGTGGCGCACCCCCCCAGCACCAGCATGGCGGTCAGAGATAGCGCCAGAAAAATAGCAATTTTTTCACCAGTCCGCGGCTTCATGATCTCATCCTCACTTTCACGTCGATGGCCTTTATGGGGCTTATCTGAAAATCAATATTGCAACTAAAAACTATATTGCAAGCCATCCTTGGCCTTGATGATCTCGCCGCTAAATTCCTGTTTCGCCAGGGCCGCCACGTCCACTTCATCGCACGGCGGATAGAAGTGGGTCAGGAGCAGCCGCCGCGCCCCGGCGCGGGCCGCGAGTTTGCCGGCCTCGCCGGGGGTCAAATGTCCCGGCGCCTTAAACGGGTTGGCTGACTCCAGCACCAGCAAGTCGGCCCCTTGGGCCAAGGCCGCCAGGGAGTCGCTGACGTCCGTATCTCCGGAGTAGACCAGGGACTGTGAACCAGCCTCGATCCGGAAGGCCAGGCTGCCCTCGGTATGAGCGGTGGGCGCGCTTTTTATGGTTAAACCCTGCCACTCCACTGTATCAGTATCCCCGGGAGCAAGTTCCCGGAGTTGCATCAGGCCCTCAGGGGGCTCGACCCATCGTCCAAAGGCTTCCTGAAGATGGCCCAAAAATCCGGCAAAGCCTTGCGCCGCCAGCAGCCAGAAAGGCTCCTGCCGGGTGTAGCCCAGCGCATAACGCGTGGCGAATAAGAAGGGGACCAGGTCTCCCACGTGGTCGGGATGGCGGTGGCTCAAGCCCAGGATGTCGATCTGGTTAAAGTTAAGGCCCCACTGCAGCATGGCTCGCAGGCTGCCGGCCCCCAGATCCAGCACAATCAACCGGCCGGCGGCCTTGACCGCCAGACAGGGGGAGCCCCGGTTTAAAGAAGGGACGCCGGTTCCTGAACCTACCACAATCAATTCCATTGAATATTTCCCGCGCAGAAGAGAGTCGTGATCTTTTCGCCTTTAGCCCTTCGCCCTTCTTTTATGCTCCGTCTACATTGCTCATCTGCTTGACGTAGAACCAGTCCTCCGGCAGGGTCAGATAGTTGTGCATATCCAGCAGCGTGAGGTAATGCGACCGCTCTTCGTGGGCCACGCTCATAAAGAAGCGCCGGGCCAAGGGATTCTTGGTCTCCCGGGCCAACTTGGTGTAGTAGTCGATCGAGCAATCCTCCATCTTGAGTCCGGTGCGCAGGGCTTGGAGATCATCCTTGCCGCCGGCGCCCTGGTCCGCCTGGGTCATGGCCATGACACAGACGTAAGGCTCATGCTTCGGAGGACTGAAGGTGGCCATGGGCGCGGTCCAGGTCGGATCTTTCTCCAAGTCGCGGTAGATTTCATTGAACTTTTCGATATGGTATTTTTCCGATTCCGCCAGGTATTCAAAGATCTGGCGCACTCCGGCATTTTGCACTTTCTTGGCGGCCTGGAGATAAAATTGCCGCCCCTCCAATTCCATCTGTACCGCGTCCTTCAGGGCCTGGAGCATGTATTCGTGGACTTTCATGACAGGTGTTCTCCCTTATCAATGTTAAAGACGGAACCGCGTGCCTCAGGCCGGATTTTTCCCGGCACTACCTCAACATAAGTTTCACCGCCCCCCTTGTCAATCAGCCTGGCTGTTCAGCGCAGGCGTCTCCACGGTGCTGGTTGACAGGCGAGACGCCCCCAAGGATAAAGCTGAAAAGTCTTGCCCTTTGCTTGTCTGAGTAGGACATCCGTGGTAAAAATGGTCATGAGCCAACCCTTGGTCTCCCTGCTCAAAGCCCACCTGATTTCGAACCCGGCCCAGCCGGCCGGGTCCGGCCTGGTGCCTGCCGGGGTCCTGGCGCCGCTGTTCTTTAAAGAGGGGAAGGCTCAACTGCTCTTTACCCAGCGCACCTTTACGGTAAGGGACCATCGGGGGCAGATCTCCTTTCCCGGGGGGGTGAAGGATGCCGAAGACCCTGATTTGCTGGCCACGGCCCTCAGGGAGACCCGGGAAGAGATCGGCCTGGAACCAGAGGCAGTGGAGGTGCTTGGCGCCCTCCCGATAGTGGCTACCATCACCGGTTACCGCATTACCCCGTTTGTGGGCCTGATCCCCCACCCCTACGATTTTCACCCCAATCCCCGGGAGGTTAAAAAGCTGCTGCTTCTGCCCCTGGAGGGCTTTTACGAGGCTTCGCGCTGGAGCAGCGGCAATTACCGCTACCAGGGGCAGATCACCCGGGTTTGCTATTGGCGCTTTAATCACGAAGTGATCTGGGGCGCCACCGCCCGCATTCTTTTGCACCTCCTGGCCTTCCTGGGCCAGCACCCCATACCGGGAGACCATGATGCCACCTGTCTGGACTGAGTTGGCCGCGGCTGCGGCCCTGGTAAAAGACGGCGACCTGGTGGCCCTGTCGGGCCACACCAAGGCCGCGCCCATGGCCCTGATCCGGGAACTTATCCGGCAAGGGCGGCAGTACCTGGGATTGGTGACGGCGCCCACCGGCGGCCTCAACGTCGACCTGGCCGTGGGCGGGGGTCTTGCCGACCGGATTCATTTCGCCCAGGTAGTCCTGGATGAATACGGCATGGCGCCCCACTTCCGCCGGGCGGTGGAACAGGGGAGATTGTCCTGCCGGGAGTATCCCTGAGGTGCTTTGCTGCGGGCCCTCCAGGCGGGGGGCATGGGCGCACCGTTTCTGCCGGTGCGGGGGATTTTGGGGTCGATTTACCCGGAAGTCAACGCTGATTTCCAGATCATTCCGGACCCGTTCAGCGGCGAAGAGATGGTGGTGGTCAAGGCCCTGAAGCCGGACGTCACCTTGGTGCACGGCAGTAAAGGAGACGAGTCGGGCAATATCCTCATTCCCCGGTTGGCGGATTGGCCCCTGGCTATCAGGGCATCGCAGACCGTCATTGCCACGGTGGAGGAGAGGGTGGCGGGACCCTTAAAGGAAGAGGCGGACTGGCGCCTGGTCCCGGCCATTCACCTCAACGCCCTGGTGGCTTGCCCCAATGGTGCGGCGCCCACCGGCTATCCCGGTTACTACGACCAAGACGAAGAGCAGATTGGACTATACCTGAAAAGCGCCAAAGACCCGGCAGCCTGGGAGGAGTATCTGCAAAAGAATGTGTTTCAGAGAAAAGATTAACCACCAAGGCACCAAGACCATTTAGATTAATTGTCCGGGGGGTCTATATGGAAAAAAGTGGGCAGAAGGGTTTTTGGGAGGCTTTGGAGGATGGCTTTTTTGGCAAGGCTAAAGATGGCCGCAAGGTCTTTTATCCCTGGGTGCATTTTGGTCGCGGTTATATCATCCCTTCCGAGGATGTACCAGGAATTATCGAAAAAGCTAAAGATTGCTTATGTATCCGCGATTATATACGTCCTTGCGTGGCTTGGAATTATTGGCTGGTTTGTTCATCCCATTTTTATGTTCCTGGGAATAGTTCCTTTTGCGCTATGGACTTATGGTCAATGCCGCCATCTGGAGAGAGCCGAAGAGCGACTTGAAAATAACGAAAAATTCGCTGAACTTGTTCACAAAAATAGCTTACTCGAGTTACGGTTAAGAGTAATTTATTGTATTGGCATGGTTGTATTTGGAATTTGTGCAATTGCCTTCAAAAAGCTGAATCCCACGCTTTTATTTGGCGCGGTTTTCATAATCATCTACTGTGGTTCAATGGCATTTCTTTACTTCCGGTTACTCAAGGCCAAGAAAAGGAAAGCCGCAAACAGTTGAACTGAGAGTCACTAAGGGAAGCTGGGCTGCGCTAGGCGCAGCCTATATCATTTTTTCCTTGGTGAATCTTTTCTTGGTGCTCTTGGTGTTCTTTGTGGTTCAGCCTCTATCTTTCACTTGTCAGGTCGCGCCGTTCACCCCGCCGTTCAGCAGGCGTACCACCGCCAGGTCCGGGAAATAGTCGATAACGTTGAGACAGCCGTAATTTTGGTCCAGGCGGAAGAGGCGGTCCAGGGGCAGGCCCATGGCCTCGCTCAGGATGACCCGGTTAATGCCGGCGTGAGCCACCAGCAGGAAGGATTCATTGGCATGGCGGCCGAGTAATTCCCGGAGTTTGGGCAGGGCCCGGGCCTTGACGTCTTTTAAGCTTTCGCCGCCGGGGATGCGGAAGTTAGCCAGGTCCCTAAAGCGCTCCTCCAGTTCGGCGGGGTACTGCGCCATGATTTCGGCGAAAGTGAGCCCCTCCCAGGAGCCGAAGTTGACTTCGCGGAATTCCGGAATGGCCAGGGGGGTGAGGTCCCGGCCCCGGCTGATGATTTCGGCGCCGGCAATGGTACGGGTGAGGTCCGAGGAATAGACTCCCGCCAGGGGCGCGGCGGCGAGCTGGACCGCCAGGTCTTCAAACTGCTGAATACCCTGGGGCGAAAGGCCGATATCGTTGTGGCCATGGTAGCGGTCGGTGTGGCCGTCGGCCACCCGGCCATGGCGCACCAGGTAGAGCCGGGTGGCAGTGAGCAAGCCTTTGGCGCGTTGGGCCTGGAAACGCATTAAGCTTCAGCTTTCAGCTCATATTCTTCATTTACTCTCGAAAGTGCTTCTTTGAATATGCCTAATTGCTCGCCTTCGCCGGTAAAGGCGGCATTATCCGCTGAAAGATAAATTACTTTATTGTTTATCACATTCCGCTCGTCCACTATTTTCCATGCCGCTTCTTGCAGCTTCTTAATATACTCTTCCAAATGTAATTCTTTTTTAGTTGACATAAAACATTGGTCTCCTTTTTCAACTCGTCCCTGAGTTGTACTGGGGAACGAAAATGACTGACAAACTCAGTTCCTTTTAAAATCACTTACGAATTGTACTTGGGAACGAAAATGATTGTCAAGTTTAACCTGGGAAAAAAAGCATTCCCGCCCTTTGTGAATTTTTGTTCATGCAAGATTTTTTACCGCAAAGCTCCAGCTTTGTTAAATCCTTGCAATTGCAAGTTGGCCATCATCCTAAAGAATCCACAAACGAAGCTTAAGGGAGGAAATACGTTACCAAGCTAGAGCCTGGTAAGGCAAAAGAATTTTTCAAGGGCCGTCTGAAAAAGAAAAGATTGATGGGGAGCAGTTGAAACAAGTTCAAAAACTGAAGACGGAATATGCAAAAGGCGGGATGCGCTGCGCTTTCCCGCCCTACGGGCTACGGGCTACGGGCTTTACTTTCGCCTAATAAGTTTTTTATTAGTAGTTGGAACCACATAAGGTGAGATCGCTGGATCAGGACCTTTCAATTCAAATGTAATCCAGTCATCATCTTGTGAGTCAGACTCCTCTAATATAATATTCTTAATTAGCTCCCCTCTTTTTAGGGCAGCGCTGAAGGGGTTAAAGAGACTACTATGGTCAAATTCCGAAGGAATAAACCCATGTTCCTGGAAAAATTTCTTCTGATCAACGTCTCCTGCAAGTAACTCAAGCAATGCTCTGGCTGAAACTTTAACCCTTGTTCTTTCTTTTGATGCGCCCAATTCCATGCCTCCAAAATGTGACCTTCCTTTATTTAAATTCCCTTTCCATTCAAGGAACTTTAATGCCCCTAGTGGAAAAGTTTCAGGCTTTGGAAATGCCTTAATAACTTTTTTCAAAATCTCACGAATATCAAACGTTATTTCATCGAATTTCAATCCCTCATAAAGAATTACATTCATCACATAATCATGTTTTGAGGAAAATGTTGACAATTGTTGTCTTGGTTTTGTTGTAAAAGTTACTACAAATTTTACTGCTTCGTTGTTAGATAAAAAATGATTTATAACCTCACCAATTGAGTATGAAAACCAGGGAGCGGGTTTTTTGGCAAATAACTCACTGCCACCGTCACAGAGAAAAATTCCAAGATGGCCATTAAAGTTGGAATCTATTAATTGGGAAACTTTACTATTCAGAGCATCATATATAGGATTTTCAGTTAATATAATCATTTCCTTATAACTTGGATAGTTTCCTGAAGCAAATCTTTGATTAGGATCGTATTTTATCATTACAGCAGCATCGGGTGAATTAACATTATAATGATGAAGCGAATTAGGGCTGTTTATAACTTCTTTAAGAAAATCCCTAAAGCCTTTATTCAAAATAGTTTGGGAGAATCTTGCACGCCCTGGAAGTTTAAGCTCTACTTTGTGCTCCCCCTTACAGGTAGGGCCTTTTCTACCTCCAACTTGAATATGAAAGGAATTCCCACTCAGGCCATACTCGCCTACAATTTTATATACTTCATTCGAAAAAGCTTCGATTGGATTATTTTGATCTAGTCCTTTATCAGAAATAGTAGTTATTTCTGCCACAAAATTGTATTTTGGGTCCTCATAGGTTTCAAAGTAAATGTCGACCTTTCTTCTGCCGCCAAAATCTTTCTCATGAACAACTTTACCTACTATACTAAAAGTATAAAGCAACAAAACTTCCCACTCATAAGCAAGTGTCAGTTCTTTTGCCATGATATTTAGATGATTCACATGACCTTGTATTTGCGATTTAAGGAGGAACTCAGCGTTTTTGTTTATTAGACGTTGGATAATTCTTCTTGAAAAAATAGCCATGCGGATTTCTATTAAGGGGAATCCCTATTTTTCTACTCTTCTAAGATAACATTATTAGGGACGACCACGATGCCGTTTTCGGTGACGTGGAAGCGTTTGGCATCTTGCTTGAGGTTGAGACCGATGTGGAAGCCTGCGGGGATTTTGACGCCGTCTTCGATGATGGCGTTTTTGACGGTGGCGCCGGGGCCGACCTCCACCCCGTCCCAAAGGACGGCGGCTTCAACGGCGGCGCCGCGGCCTACCTTCACGCGGGGGGAGATCACGGCGTGATCCACGGTGCCCTCGATGATGCAGCCCGAGGAGATGAGGGAATCGCCCACGGCCAGGCATTTGCCATTGGTAATGTATTTGCTGGGGGGCAGGAGCTGCGGCCGGCAGCGCATGGGCCAATCAGGGTCGAAAAGTTCAAAGGTGGGGTTGGCCCCCAGCAGGTCGCTGTGGGCCTTGAAATAGGCGTCCAGCAGGCCGATATCCCGCCAGTAGAGCGGCGTCCCCTGGGCGTCGGCGAAATTATAGGCAAAAACCCGTTTGCGTCCCACTGCCTGCGGAATGATATCCGCGCCGAAGTCGTGTTTGCTGGTCTTCTTCTTGGCGTCCTTGATGACCTCCTCCACCAGGGTCCGGGCCCGGAAGATATAAACCCCCATGGAGGACAGGGAATAATCCGGCGAGCCGGGCATGCCCGGGGGGTTGGCCGGTTTTTCCAGGAAATTTTCCACCGCGCCCTTGTCATCCACCTTGAGGATGCCGAAGGAACTGGCCTCGCCCCTGGGCACCGGCACTGCGGCCACGGTCATGTCGGCGTTGCAGGAAAGGTGAAAGTCCAGCATCCGCCGGTAGTTCATTTTATAGACATGGTCGCCGGAAAGGATCAGGACCTGTTCGGGGCGCTCCTGCTCCAGCAAGGTGAGGTTTTGGTAGATGGAATCCGCGGTGCCCCGGTACCAGCGGTTTACCATAATCTGCTGGGGGGGCATAGAATAGATGAACTCCCCCAGGTCCAGATGCATGATGTCCCAGGCGACCCGGAGGTGCTGGTCCAGGGAAAAACTGCCGTACTGGGTGAGGACATAGACGCGGCGAATGCCGGAATTGACACAGTTGGACAGGGTGAAATCGATGATTTTGTAGAGGCCGCCGAAGGTGATGGCCGGCTTGGCCTTGTCCCGGGTCAGGGGAAAGAGGCGCTCGCCCTTGCCGCCCGCCATGATGATGGTAGTGAGTTTCTTCAGGACGTCCATCTATTCCTTGAGCAATTCTTTGACTTTGGCCTTGAGTTCGGTGAGATCCGAGGATTTCACCACATAGGCGTCGGCCGCCCAACTCATGAAGCTTTCCTGATATTGGGTATAGGCGGTATTGAGGATCACCGGCAGGCCCTCTTTCAGGCCCAAAATTCGGGGCAGGGCCTCCAGGCCGTCCATGCCGGGCATCCGGATATCGAGGATGACCAGATCCAGGACCTCCTCCTGCACCATTTTCAAGGCGTCCCGGGCATTAGTGGCCGTAAGGACATTATACCCCGCGTCTTGCAACTCCTCCTGCAACAGTATGCGGATAGGCTCGTCGTCATCCACCACCAGAATAGTTTTCATCGGCAACTGCTCCAGGATATTACAGAATTAGTGATCGTTCTAATATATAGGCTCTAAAGGGGCCGGGGGCAAGCGCAAGATGTAAAAAAAGTGAGCAAGCGTAGGGGCGCACCCGCGTGTGCGCCCTCAAAGGGGGGGACACATGGGTCCCCCCCTACGGCAGCGCCTGCCATTTATCCCCCAGGAACAGGGGCAATTCCGCGGCGCAGATGGGACCCGGCCGGATGGTCCAGGAGGCTAAGTAGCCGGCCAGTTCTTCCTTCATCGGGGCCAGCACCCCGGGGATTATCAGCTCCCGGTGGCTGAGCCGTTCGGCCAGTTTCTGCGTTTCCAGGGCCTGGTCCAGGCGCTGGGGGGTGAAGCTGCGGTAAATCATGGACATGTCGGCGGTGTCCCCCCGGGTATCCACCTGCAGCAGGAAAAAGGGGCTGACGGTCAGGGACAGCAACCCGGTGAGCACCGTCAGGGTGAATTCGCTGTTGCCGGTGACCAGCAGCGGGGCGTCCGGGCCGGGATCGTTAAGTTCGAAAAGCGAGGGGTTCAGCGGCCGGGGAAACTCCAGGGACTGCACCTTGGGCAGGACCTCTTCGGCTCGCAGGGCCAGGTCCAGGGCGGCGCGCTTGGCAGTCGAAAGGCCGGGGCAACCATCCAGGCGGAGGGCGCCCTTCTTAAACTTTGCCGCCAGTTGGGCGGCATTCGCCATCCCGGCGCCCCGGCAGTCCTCCGGGCTCAGGTACGGAGCGAGCTCGATCCGGTCGATATATAGATTGGCATAAAGCATGGGAGCCCCCGATGGCGAAGTCTCTCGTCAGACTAACAGGAACGGCGCTGCGGGTCAACAACAGGCAGCAGTTGGTTGCCATTAATCAATTCTTAACCTTGCCGCTAGATTTTTCCTGACCTCAGACCTATAACTTAAAGAGAAGGCTTGCTTTTTTTATCATTTTGCTGTAAAAATCATTAAATTAACTTGCAGGCCAGGCGCGCCCTGGTAATAAAGGAGTTCTTCCCAAGGATAACCGGCTTAATTAACTAGCAAAACAGGGTAAAGGAGCAATCCCCGCACGACATAATCAGGATAGCGGGGATGCAGGTTTGGCTCAACTTTTCGGTCTTTTTCACCGCAAAAACTAACCGCTCACCCCATATCTCCTTTTGCCCCTGCCCTTCCGGCCCCGGAAGCCCTTGGTCTTAACCCTATGGCAGCCAGCAAACCTCTCATCTGTCAGCTTCTGCCGCACCTTTCGCAACTGACGCCCTACCAGGCCGGCAAGCCGTTGGAAGAACTGGAACGTGAATTAGGCATCACCGACGCCATCAAGCTGGCCTCCAACGAAAATCCCCTGGGGCCGTCCCCCAAGGCCCTGTCCGCCGTACAGGCGGGTCTTTCCAGCCTGCACCGTTACCCCGACAGCCACGCCTATTACCTGAAAAGGGACCTCGCCGCCCAATTGGAGCTCTCCCCGCAGCAACTCATCTTGGGCAACGGGTCCGACGAGATCCTGGACCTGCTGGTCCGGGCCCTGGTGCCCGCCGGCGGCGAGGTGCTCAGCACCACCCACACCTTTTTGATGTACGGCCTGATCACCAAGGCCGTGGGCGGCATTTTCCGCCCGGTGCCTCTGAAGAATTTACGGGTGAACCTTGCAGCCGTGGCCCAGGCCGTCAATTCCCAAACCCGGCTGATTATCCTGAACAATCCCAATAACCCCACTGGCACCGTGTTTTACCGGGAGGAATGGGAGGCGTTTTTGGCTGCCCTGCCGGCCGAAGTCACCGTGGTCCTGGATGAGGCCTATATTGACTTTGCCGACGACCCCCGGGTGCCCTCCGGCCTGACTTATCTGAACG
>JAMCQY010000351.1 GCA_023381945.1 Deltaproteobacteria bacterium | reverse complement strand
TCTGCAACTCAGCCGCCTGGCCCAAACCATGCTCCTGGAACGTATGAATTTGTGGGCCTTGCTTGGCCTTCGTCCACCAGACCACCGACAACCTTTGCTATTCAATTAGCGTGCCGGACAGCAGTGATATATAATATCTTTTTTATGGAAGGGCCATACCCCCCTGTCACAAATAAAAAAAATAATCAACAGAGTAACAACAGCTGACCCTCCCCAAAACATGGTTCGCCACACATATGATTGAAAATTAGGATATGCCAGAGGGAGTGCCATTGCCACTACCGTTGCACCCAGCCCGATAAGAATACCTATGATTGCTATCTGGTCTTGTTTTCGCACGCCGTATAATCCGCTGCCACAGGCCGCGCTATGACTCATTTGGCTAATTTGCTTGTACACTGAAACATAGTGTCGTTGCGTATTTTTTCTCTATCATTTTGCCAACAACCCAGGGAGATATTACAAAAAATGATACTAAAGCTGGTATTGCTGCAAGGATTTCTATCCTAGTTAAAGGACTCAATATTAACACAGCGACCCAATTGCGCCATAACCACAACCAAGCGGGCGCCATCCAATCAGTGCGAGTCAATGGTTTTGTTTGGTCATTGGTGCGCTCAACTTGCAAATTGAATCCTTGATAGGACCGAATTACAGCTCTTCGCACTGCCCATGGCGTAAGGACGATAGGTGGGAAAAGCATGAATACTAACATGAATACTGTAGGAAGGAAAAAACTAACTTTATCTTTTGTAGTCATGGAAGCAAGCAAGCCAATGACAAGTATAATTGCCCCTAAGATGACAAAATGAGGCCAGATAATAGCCCATGAAATACGGAAACGCTGAGAATAATTTAGTATTGTTTTGGTGCGTTTTTCCTCTTCATCATTAACAATATTCTCGCTTCCGAGTACAAACATAATTATCCCTCCATCTTGTAATAAATTACGCATAATGCAGCGCAGGCTAAACCCTGCGGCTACATTTTCCCCACTTCCGGGGGCCGCGGCGCTACATTCTATTCTTGGGCCGTCATTTCTTCCCAAAAACCTCGCGGGGACATAATCCTTAATTTCCCGACGTTCCTGAGGCTTTGCAGCTCATGATCACCGGTAACCAGGACCTCCGCCCCAGCATTGATAGCCGCGGCGACTATTACCGCGTCATCCTTGTCCTGGATGGGTAAGTCCGGCAGGTCAACAGGGTCGGCCACGATGGCATCTTGACCGATAAGTTCCAGGTATTCCGCGATCAACGGTTCCGGGACGCCGAACTTCGTACCCAAGATTCGCCGAACCTCCTGAAGAACCTGGGCGCAGGTGACGAGTTCATGGGCCGACAGCACCGCACGGAAGACGTCGGCGCACAGCCCCCGGGTCGCAACCGCACTGACGATGACGTTGGTGTCCAGGAGAACCCTCATGAAACTTCCGAGAACACGTCCTCATCGGTGAGATATCCCCGCGCCTCCGCGAAAGGCATGATCTTGCGGCGGAGGGCCTCGAACTGGCTGACCCGGAGTTGGCGGCGCAACGCCTCCCGGGCAATCTCACTCCGATTCCTCCCCGATTGCTTCGCCGCCTTGGTCAGGAGCCTATCCAACTCCTCGTCAAGCCTGATGGTCAAGGTGCTGGTCTTCATGTCTTACAATGTATTACATTACAGGTCTTTGTCAAGTTATTATTGGTGCGTAAGACGCACCCTATGGCGGGCGGGGACGCCCGCCCCACCAACGCCAAGGAATTGGTGGGCAGTGCCCTCCTACATCTATTCACTATTCACTATCAACTATTCACTAATCCCCTGCCCCAAACCTGCTCACTGCTTACTGCTCACCGCTCACTCAGTTTAATCACTTCCAACGGCGTATACGTCGACCCCTTAGGCGACAGGACGCTTTGAAACAAAATAATCTCCCGCACCGGAAACGGCGGCCAGTCCACCACCAGTTTCTCGATGGCCCGAGAGAGTTGCGCCCGGCCCTCGGGGGAGCGCACCCGGCCCAGGGTCAGGTGCGGATTGAAAGCCCGGGTCTCCGGCGGATAGTCCAGGGCCGCGAAGGCCTTTTCCAGCCTTTGATAAAGCTGGGCCAAGGGCAGCATATCCCCGCCCAGGCCCAGCCAGACTACCCGGGGACTGCGGACGCTGGGAAAGGCCCCGGCCCCGGTGACCTTGAGAGTCAATGGTGCTTGCCCCATCGCCACTTCCCGAGCCGCAGCGACAATATTAGGGATTTCGGCGTCCGTAACATTCCCGAAAAATTTCAGAGTGATATGAATATTGCCCGGCGGCACCCAACGCACGTCGGCCTGGCTCTTTTTCAATTCCCCCTGCACCAGGGCCAACTGCGGGCGCAGGTCCTCGGGCAGGTCAATGGCCAAAAAGCAGCGAATCATTCAGTAGCTCTCAGCTTTCAGCAGTCAGCTTTCAGCTTTTTATCCTGGGTCGACGCAGGTCAACTTACTAAATACAAGTTATTTTACCCCCCCTTTTCTAAAGGGGGGCAGGGGGGATTTTTATAACCGCTTAAAATCCCCCTAAATCCCCCTTTAGGAAAGGGGGACTTAAAAGCTCCTTTGCCAACCGGTTATTATATGTGCAGTCAAGCTAACTCATCTAATCATATGCTTTTAAGCTGAAAGCTGACTGCTAATAGCTGACCGCTATTTCTTCAGCTTCCTTCTCAACCGATCTAACGCGGTCTCGGCCGACAGGATCTTGACGGCTTCCCGGTTGCCGTGAAAGCGGTAATGCCAAACTTCCACTTCTTCAGGCGTGGCCAGGGCGAGGTACACCGTGCCCACCGGCTTGGCGGAGCTGCCGCCGGTGGGTCCGGCGATGCCGGTCACCGACAGTCCCAGGTCGGCCCCAAAGGCTGCCCGCGCCCCCACGGCCATGTCCCGGGCTGTCTCGGGGCTCACTGCCCCGTGCTCGGCCAGGACCTCGGGGGCCACGTGCAGCAGGTCTACTTTGGCCTCGTTGCTGTAGGAGACCACGCCGCCCAGGAAATAATCCGAAGACCCGGCCACGCTGGTAATCCGGTGGCCGATGAGGCCGCCGGTGCAGGATTCGGCCAGGGCCAGGGTCAAATGCTTTTCCTGCAGCAGCCGGCCCACCAGTTCTTCCAACGGCACTTCTTCCGGCCCCAGCAGGGCGTCATTCACCTCCCGGGCCAGGGCCGCGGTAAGGCGGTCCAGGGTCTCTTTCAAGGCCTCAGGGTCTGAGCCATGCACGGTGAGGGTAAGGTGATTCTCCGGGAAATTGGGATAATAACCGACGCCAACCCCCTGCTGGAACTCCGGGAGGTGCGAAATCACCTCCTGCAACTGGGTCTCGGGAATGCCAAACAGCCGCAAGGTGCGCTGGGCCAGGCAACCCACGTCTCCGGCCAACTCCAGCAGCCTGGGGAGCACGTATTCGTCGAACATGCCCCGCATCTCGGTGGGCACCCCGGGCAGAAAAAAGAGCTGGACGTTGTCGCGTTCCAGGGCAAAGCCGCAGGCCATGCCTCCGGGGTCCAACACCACCGCGCCTTGGGGAATGAGGGCCAGGCGGCCGTAACGCTCCAGCCAGGGAATCTGACATTTCTCCAGATGGCGATGGAGGCGGTCTAGCAGCCCCTCGTCATGTATAAGCGGCAACCCCAAAGCCTCGGCCGCGGCGGCTGCGGTGAGATCATCGTCGGTGGCCCCCAGGCCGCCAGTAACGATGATGAATTGGGAGCGGCCCAGCGCCCGGAGCAAAAGCTCGCCAAACAGCGAGGGATCATCCCCTAAAATGGTGATGCGCTGCACCGTGATTCCGGCCTCAAAAAGCCGCCGGGCCGCGTAGCGCGCATTTAAGTCGGCCACCCGCCCGCTAATCAGTTCGGCGCCGGTGGCAATGATTTCACCAGTCATCATAGTAAGCAGTGAGCAGTGAGCAGAAATTCTCTGCGTCCTCTGCGGTAAATCCTTCTTAGCCTAAATAAGCCAGAACCATCTCCAAAACCATCCTGCCCATCACCCCCGCCAACACGTCATCCACCACCACTTCCAGGCCGCTAGAATCTCCAGCAGTAAACCAGGGGATGGGCGGGGGCTTCAGGATGTCCAGGGTTCTAAAAATGACGAAACCCGCAGCCGCATTTTGCCAGGATAAGGGGACGCCGGCCAGGGTGATCAGCAGGCCCACGACTTCATCGATGACGATGGCCGGATGGTCGCCCCTCCCCATATAGGCCTGGGCCGGGCCTGCGGTTTTTAGTGCCAGGAGCAACACCGCGGCCGTCCCCAGGCCGTAGCCCCAGGGACCTGAGTGCGCCAACCCCCACCATAAGGGCAGGGCCGCCAGAGTCCCCCAGGTACCCGGAGCGCCGGGCAGCAGGCCCACTCCTCCCCAGGTGGCCAGGGCCAGCACCAGCCTTCTCTGCCCCGGAGTCATCTCCAATTTTTCATTATACCTCTAACAGTTTAGAAATATATGGATTCGACCGGCTTGTCAATAATTCCCCCTTGCTCAAGAAATTTTCCTTTTTATTTGCTGAAAATGCGTAAACAAGGAATAAGAGGTTAATAAATTAGGAAATTTCGGCTATAATTTCTTTATGCGGTTTGACGTCCCAGAATCGGCGCTGCCCGAGCCCCGCATCATTCCCCGGCCCGAACACACCGTTTCCCGTAAAGATATCGATCTGGAAGCCTTGAAAGTCCTATACCGGCTGTACCACGCCGGCTATACCGCCTATCTGGTGGGCGGCGGCGTCCGGGACCTGCTCTTGGGTAAGAAGCCCAAGGATTTCGACATAGTCACCAATGCCCGGCCCGGAGAGTTGCGCAAGCTTTTCCGCAACAGCCGCATCATCGGCAAGCGCTTCCGACTGGTGCAGGTTTTCTTCCGGGGCGGCCGCATCGTCGAGGTCTCCACCTTCCGCCGCAAGTCGGAATTCGACGAAGTCCAGAATCAGGATCAGGAAGTCCCTTCGCCCAAGGACAACACCTTCGGCACCCCGGCGGAGGACGCCCAGCGCCGGGACCTGACCATCAACGCCCTGTTCTATAATATCGGCGATTTTTCCCTGGTGGATTACGTGTCGGGCCTGGAAGACCTGAAGGCTGGTCGTATCCGGGTCGTCGGCGACCCGGCGGTGCGGTTCGTGCGCGACCCGGTGCGTATGCTGCGGGTGCTGCGCCATGCCGCCCGCCTCGGCTTTAGCATTGACCCAGCCGCCTGGCGCGAAATCCTGGCCAAGGGCACCCTGATCCGCACCTGCGCGCCGGCCCGGGTACGGGATGAGCTGCTCAAGGATTTCCGCAGCGCCGCGGCCGCGCCCTTTTTTAAGCTGATGCTGGAATCCGGCCTGTTTTACGCTATCTTTCCCACCTGGCAAGGGCGCCTGGGCTGGACTGGCAGTGAGCGGCTGCTGGATCTGTGCCACCGGCTCGACCTGCTGATGCAGGCGGAACACAGCATTTCCGACAGTTTGTTGTGGGCCGTATTTCTGACCCCGTTCCTGGAACAGGGACCGGACTTTCCGGAAGATTTCAAGGACCTGCGGGAATTTGTCCACCAGGGGATCAAGGAAGCCCTGGGAGGCATCGAATTTCCCCGGCAGCGTCACGACGATGTCTCCCAAATCCTGGCCCTGGAGGCCCGGGTGGCGCCCCTGCTGCAAGCCCGCCGGCCCGTGCCGGCCCGCCAGGCCCGCTTAGCTCTCTACCCCGAAGCCTGGCTGCTGCACCAAATCAAAGAGGCCCCGGAGGTGGAGCTGTTGGAGAGATGTTCCCCGGAGGCGCTCCCACCCCGCCCCCCACAGGCCAGGGCCGCCAAACCGCGGCGCCGCCCCCGGCGCCGCCGCCATCGCGGCCGGGGCCGGGGCGATAAGGATGTAGCGAGGGCAGAGCAGGAATGATTTGAGGAAGGACTGGTAGATAGGCGTCTCGCCTGTGTTTCTTCAATAGGTAGGGCGGGCCTCCGTGCCCGCCTTTAGCCGGTGGCGGCCAGGGACGGCCGCCCTACCAAAGGCTAGGTTAAAAGCGTCACCCGCTTAAACCGCCTTTTCCCCACCTTCAGCAGATACGATTTCCCCACGGCCAGTTCAAGATTAGCATCGGTGACTTTTTCGCCTTCCACCTGTACGCCCCCCTGAGTGATTAACCGCCGGGCCTCGGAGGTGCTGGCCGCCAGGCCCGCCTCGGCCATAATCTTGGGTAGCCACAGCTTGGCTCCATCCACCTTCAGGGTCATCTCCTCGATCTCCTCCGGCAGGCCCTTTTCCCGGAAGATGTGGGCGAACTCCTGGGCCGCCTCCAAAGCGGCGTTCCGTCCATGGTAACGAGTAACGATCTCCACCGCCAGGTCCTCTTTCACCTGGCGGGGATGCTTGGCGCCCGAGGCGATATCCTCTTTCAGGCGGGCCAGATCGTTGGGCGCGATATCGGTGAGAAGCTCAAAGTAGCGCAGCATCAGGGTGTCGGAGGTGGACATGATCTTGCCGAACATCACTCCCGCCGGCTCGTCGATGCCCACGTAGTTGCCCAGGGATTTGCTCATCTTCTGGACGCCGTCCAGGCCTTCCAGCAGCGGCAGGGTGATGACCACCTGGGGCATCTGGCCGTACTCCCGCTGCAAGTCCCGGCCAACCAGGAGGTTGAAGGTCTGGTCGGTGCCGCCCAACTCCACGTCGGCCTTCAAAGCCACGCTGTCGTAGCCTTGGATCAGGGGATAGAGAAACTCGTGGATGCTGATGGGCGTCTGGGAGTTATAGCGCTTATGAAAATCCTCCCGCTCCAGCATGCGGGCCACGGTGTATCTGGCCGCCAGGCGGATGACGTCTTGCGCCTGCATGGGTTTCATCCAGCGGCTGTTGAAGTCGATGAGGGTCTTCTCCGGGTCCAGAATCTTATAGATTTGGTGCTCGTAGGTCTCGGCGTTGGCCTGGACCTGCTCTTCGGTCAGCGGCGGCCGGGTCTCGCTCTTGCCGGAAGGGTCGCCGATCAGGCCGGTGAAATCGCCGATGAGAAAGATCACCTGGTGGCCCAGGTCCTGGAAATGCTTGAGCTTCTGGATGAGCACCGTATGTCCCAGGTGCAGGTCCGGCGCGGTGGGGTCGAAGCCAGCTTTAATCCGAAGCGGGTTTTTTGTGGTAATCGACTTTTCCAGCCGCGCCTTCAATTCCTCTTCCCGGATGATATCGTGACAGCCCTGCTTGATCAGGGCCAGTTGTTCGTCCACAGGTTTCAAGATTGGTCCGCTCCAGTCAAGTCTTTATCAGGGCGGGCCGTGCCCGCCGAATTTATGGCGGCCACAGGCCGCCCGATAATTTTTGAAGATAGAGTCTCTTTCAAAATTCCCTCTACCTAAAAAATTGTCATTCTGAGGGAGCGAAGCGACCGAAGAATCTAGATCCTTCGCTTCGCTCAGGATGACAAAATTACTGCATTACACTTATCTTGCCCACTCCGGTGCCCGTCACTTCACCAATAATCGCCGACTCAGTCACGTCCCTCTCTTTTAAACGGCTCATCAGGTTTTCCGCGTCCTTCGGCGCAATAGCGATGAACAACCCCCCCGAAGTCTGGGCGTCGCTCAGCAGGTCCGCGGTTATCTGATCCACGCCGGGGGCGAGGGTCAGGTGGTTTTCGCAAAAGCGGCGGTTGGCGTGGCTGCCCGCCGGCACCAGGCCCAGGGCGGCGTACTCCCGGGCCCAGGACAGCATCGGCACCTTTGAAGCGTAAATGGTCAATTCAGCCTTCGAGGCCTTGGCCATTTCCAGCCCGTGGCCCAGCAGGCCGAAGCCGGTGATGTCAGTGACCGCATGCACTTCCAGGCCGTCCAGGGCTTCCGCCGCTTCCCGGTTGAGGGCGCTCATCACCCGGATGGCGGCTTCCTCCGCCTCCTTGGAAGCCAGCCGGCCTTTCAGGGCGGTGGCGATGATGCCGGTGCCCAGGGGTTTGGTGAGTACCAGCAGGTCTCCTTCCTTCGCCCCGCCCTTGGTGAAGATGCGCTCGGGGTGCACCACCCCCGTAACCGCCAACCCGTATTTCATCTCCGGGTCTTCGACGCTGTGGCCGCCTACCAGCAGGGCCCCGGCTTCGTGGACCTTGTCCAGTCCGCCCCGGAGCACGGCCTTGAGCGTGTCAGCCGGAACCTCTTTCAAGGGAAAACAGGCGATATTCAAGGCCATCAGGGGCCGCCCCCCCATGGCATAGATGTCACTTAGGGCGTTCGCCGCGGCGATGGCGCCATATTGATAGGGATCGTTGACGATGGGGGTGAAGAAATCCACCGTCTGGATCAGGGCCAGCTCCGGGGTCAGACGATAGACCCCGGCGTCGTCCGCCGCCTCCAGGCCCACCAGGAGGTCTGGATGCGTGCGGAACGGCAGGCTTTTCAAGACATCCTCCAGGACCCCTGGAGGTATCTTGGAGGCTCAGCCCGCGGCCTGCACCTGCTCTACCAGGGGTGTCTGTTTGTTGTCGCTCATGCCATCTCTCTTTTGGTTTGGGACCAGTCACGCAGTTTGGAGTTAGTGAATAGGGGTCAGGGGTCAGGGGCCAGGAAAATGATCTACCTGACCCCTGGTCCCTGGTCCCTGACCCCTACACTCCGGTCTCCGTCTTCCGTCTTATTCGCCGCTCCCGGCGGTGTAGTAGCCGCCATTCTCCTGCACCCGGATGGGCGCGCCGAACATGGCCGACAGATTATGTCCGGTCAGCACTTCCCTTTTTTGGCCATCGAGCATGATGCGGCCCTTTTTCAGCAAAATCACCCGGTCAATCTCGGGAAAGATTTCCTCCACCCGATGGGTCACTAAAATAATGGTCTTGCCACTCCGGGCAATATTCTGCAAGGTTTTCAGGAACCGGCTCCGGGCCAGCAGGTCCAGCCCCGCGGTGGGCTCATCGAGGATCAAGGCCCGGGGCTCGGTGACCAGAGCCCGGGCGATCAGGATGCGCCGGATTTCGCCGGTGGACATGGTCTCGATGAAGGCATCCGCCAGAGGCGCGGCTTCCAGCAGTTCCAGAGAACGCCAGGCTTGCGCCCGCATGCTGTCGGTAACAGTATGGTGGCTGAAGATGCCGTAGGATGCAAAAAAGCCCGATAACACCGTATCCAGCCCCCGGGTGCGTCCTGGGAGCGTCCGGTTCAGGAAGTGGGCCTGCAGGTCTGCGGATATGATACCCAGCTGGGCGCGCAATTCAAAGACATTCCACAGGTCTTGCCCGAATAATAACAGGGGCGGCGCGCCGTTGTCACTGGCCAGGGGATAATCCTCCCGGGTGATGAGGCGAATGAAGGAGGATTTGCCGGCCCCGTTGGGGCCCAGAATGGCGGTATGCTCGCCCTCCCGGATCTCCAGGGAAAAGCCGTCGAGAATGCGTTTGCCATTCCTGACGACGGAGGCCTTTTGCATTTTCAGCAAAGCCGGCCGTTCAGAGTTTAATTCGATTTTGTTTGACATCCTAATTCTTAGACATACGCTGGTTTAACTGCTAACTGCTTACTCCTCAAATCCCAGCCAGCGCACCTCCCGGCCTTTGCGAGGGGGCGGCGGTGGTTCCTTGGCCGGGTAGCCGACGGGGGTGATGGCCAGCAGTTCCCGGTCCGTTTTTCCCAGAAATTTCAGGATTTCCTCTTCCAGGTAGTTGGCCCCGGTCATCCAGCAGGTGCCCAAGCCTTCAGCGGCGGCCGCCAGGAGCAGGTTCTGCATCAGGGCGGCGCCGCTCTGGATTATGCTTTTATGAGAGTGCGCATCGGCCGCCTTGAAGATGGTCACCGCCACCGCCACCGGGGCGCCTCCCAGGTTCTTAAAGAACTGCATCACCTGCTTCTGGGCCTCTTCGGGGAAGTTGGCCTGCTTCAATCGGGGCAGGAGGTACTTGACGGCCTGGCTCACCAGGTTGACAAAGTCATCCCGTTCCTTCCCGGCCATGACGGTGAGCTCCCAGCCCTGGAGGTTGACGCCGGAGGGCGCCCACATGGCCGCCTCGATGATCCGCTCCAGAATCTTCCGGGGCGGCATCTCCGGCCGGTAGGACCGGTGGCTGCGGCGCTGATGTATGGCGGCATAGACGTCCATGGGGCCTCCAGTTGCGACCTTAAGCAGGGCGGACACATGGGTCCGCCCCTACGCCCACCACACCAATGTGTGGAAACTGAACGTTTGAAATAGCTCCTAATCTTTGATAAAAATTTGCCTCGGCGGTTTTCCCCCGCTTGGCGCAGCCCTGGGCGTAAATGGCGCATTTGCGGGCCAGCACCTGCCGCGCCGCCCGGGCCTGGGAAGCCGGCAATTCGGGCTCTTCCAAAAGCTTCAGCAAGGCCCGGATGCGGTAACGGTCGAGGCCCCATTGCGCCGAAAGTTGGTCGGCATGGCCGCCGCGCTTGATAATCAGGGGCTCCGGCACCAGGCCGATTTCATAGCGCCAGCCCAGGCGCAGCCAGAGATCGTAGTCTTCCGCGGCCGGCAGCTCCTCGTCAAAGCCGCCGTGCTGCGCTAGTAACCGCCGGTGCAGCATCACCGCCGAAGGGCTGACCATACAGCGCTCCAGAGATTGATAAAAAATCTGGCCGCCGATTTTCCGGTGAGTCTGCGGCTGGTTCACTCTAATCCCCCGGCGCACCCAGGTTTCTTCCGTCTGACAAATCAACAGATCCGGATGTTCTTCTAAGTATGCCATTTGCCTGGCCAACTTTTCCGGCAGCCAGAGGTCGTCGGAGTCGAGAAAGGCCAGCCACTCTCCCCGGGCCGCGGCAATCCCGGTATTGCGCGCCGCCGAGACGCCGCTCTGGTTCTCGCGGCGCAGGAACCTGAGCCGGGAGGCATAGGGGGACAATACCTCCGGCGTGCCGTCGGTGGAGCCGTCATCTACCACGATGAGCTCAAAATCCCGGAAGCTTTGGGCCAGCACCGAGGCCACCGCTTCCTGGACCAGGGCCGCCCGGTTGTAAGTGGGGATGATGACGCTTACCGGAATTTGCGCCGACATACGGAGAAGTTATCAAAAAATCAGGAAAATTCAAGGGTGAAGTGGTTATCGCTCAGATAGAGTGACATTGGGAAAGCAGATGGTTTCAAACCGCCTTGGCCCTGATTACCATAGGCGACTGAAGCTACTCGCCGCGTCAGTAAAACCTGTTGTGATCAGTGCAAAAATCTGATAATTAAAAAAGGTTGCCCCGGATAGCACAGCAGCATCCGACCCGGGGAGGCAAGACTGAGGGAAGGAGAATTTGATGTCCGGCAAAACGGCAAATATCCGCAATCTGGTCTTAATCGGCCATAGCGGCTGCGGCAAGACCTCGTTGGCAGAAGCCCTGCTATTCACGGCAGGGGCCACCTCCAGGTTAGGAAGGGTGGATGACGGCTCCTCCGTGCTCGACTACGAGCCCGAAGAAATTAAGCGCAAGATCACCATCTCCAGCGCCTTTCATCATTACCAGTGGAAGAAGCACTCGGTCTACCTGGCCGACACCCCCGGCGACGACAACTTCCTGGCCGACTCCCGGGCCGCCCTCCATGTGGGCGACGCCGCGCTGGTGGTGATCGATGCCGTGGACGGCGTCAAGGTGGGCACCGAGAAGGTCTGGCAGGCCGCAGATCATTATAAGTTACCCCGCCTGGTTTTCATCAACAAGCTTGACCGGGAACGGGCTGATTTCGCCACTGCCCTGAAAAGCGTTAAAGATATCCTGGAAGTGCAGGCCGTGCCTTTGCAGTTGCCCATCGGCAAGGAGGCCGGCTTTAAGGGGGTGGTGGACCTCATCAGCCAGAAGGCCTACACCGCCGCCGGCGGCAAACCGGAGGCCGGGCCCATTCCTGAGGACCTGCAAGACGAGGTGGCGGAACTGCGGGGCGATCTGATGAATTTCGCCGCCGAAAGCGATGACGCCCTGATCGAAAAATTCCTGGAAGAAGGCGAGCTCACCCCGGAGGAGATCTATCGCGGCCTGAAGATCGGCGTCATTAAAGGAGCCTTCGTGCCGGTATTGTGCGGGGCCGCCTCCAACCACGCCGGTCCCATTGGCGTCAGCCTGTTGCTGGACGCCATCAATGCTTATCTTCCTTCCCCAGAGGAGAAGGGCGCGGTCAAGGGCGCCAAACCCGGCTCCGGCGACGAAGTGGCCCTGGAAGCCGACCCGGATGGCCCCCTGGCGGCCCAGGTCTTTAAGACCGTGGCCGACCCTTATGCCGGCCGGCTTTCCATTTTCCGGGTCTATTCCGGCACCATGGCCGCCGACTCCACCGTATTCAACGTCAATAAGGATACGCCCGAAAGGTTCGGCCAGCTCTTTCTGTTGGAGGGCAAAGGCCAGAAGGCCGTGCCCAGCGTCGGCCCCGGCGCCTTCGCCGCCGTGGCCAAGCTCAAGGAGACGGTGACCGGCGACACCCTGGCCACCGAAGCCAAACCCATCCTGCTGCCGGCCTTGCTGCCTTCCCATACCATGGTGACCTTCGCCATCGAGCCCAAAAAGCAGGGAGAAGAAGATAAGGTCTTTTCCTCCTTCTCCAAGTTGATCGAAGAAGACCCGTCCTTGTCCATCACCCGCAACGCCGAAACCAAGGAAATCCTCGTCTCCGGCGTGGGAGCGGTGCACATTGAAGCCACCGCCGAAAAAATGAAACGCAAATTCGGAGTGGAGCTCAACCTGAAGCCACCCAAGGTGCCGTACCGGGAGACCATCAAAGGCACCGTCAAGGTCCAGGGCAAATATAAACGCCAATCCGGCGGCCGCGGTCAATACGGCGACACCTGGCTGGAACTGGAGCCCCTGCCCAAGGGCGCCGGTTTCGAGTTCGTGGACAAGATCGTCGGCGGCGCCATCCCCCGGAATTTTATCCCCTCGGTGGAAAAGGGCATCGTCGAAGCCAAGAACGAAGGCGTCCTGGCCGGATTCCCCTGCGTGGACTTCCGAGTCACCCTTTATGACGGCTCCTTCCACGACGTCGACTCCTCCGACATGGCCTTCAAGATCGCCGGTTCCATGGGTTTCAAGAAGGGCTGCGAACAGGCCAAGCCCACCTTGCTGGAACCCATCATGAAGATGGTGGTGACCGTGCCTGAAGACAACATGGGTGACATCATCGGCGACCTCAACGGCCGCCGCGGCCGGGTCCTCGGGGTCGAAGCCGAAGGCAAGTTGCAGGTTATTACCGCCCACGTGCCCATGATCGAGGTGCTGCTCTACGCCCCGGATTTGATCTCCAAGACCGGCGGCCGGGGCACCTATTCCATGGAGTTCGACCATTACGAGGAAGTCCCGCCCCAACAGGCGGAAAAGATTATCGCTGAGGCCAGGGCCGCAAGAGAAAAGGAATGATGTTTTGAGGGAGCGGGCCAGGGGCCGAGGGCCCCTGCACCCTCCCTCAAACTCCCTCCCTTAGCTCCATATATTTTTGGAAAAGGTTTATTCGCCTGTTCCTAATTTTAGCCTATGAGTCAGCCTTCTCCCCCAAACCGGACCGGCAAAATCCACGCCGTCTCCGTCAGCGACCGCAAAGGCGTGGTCAAGCACAACGTCCCTTCCGCCCGTCTTTTGGTCGAGCATGGCCTGGAGGGCGATGCCCACGCCGAAGGCGGCATCCGCCAGGTAAGCCTGCTGTCGCTTGCCAGTATCGACAAGATGGCGGCCATGGGGGCGAAGGTTAAACCAGGCGATTTCGCCGAAAACCTGACGGTGGACGGCCTGGAAGTAATGGCCCTGCCAGTGGGCACGCGCCTCCGGGTTGGAAATGACGTGCTCCTGGAAATTACCCAGATCGGCAAGTCCTGCCACAAGGGCTGCGCCATCCGGGAATTGGTGGGCGACTGTGTCATGCCCCGGGAAGGCGTCTTCGCCCGGGTGCTCAAAGCGGGCGTCGTGAACTTGGGCGACGCTGTCGAGGTGCTGGATGTTCCGGGTGGGGATTCTGACGGTCAGTGATAAAGCTTACGCGGGCGAGCGAGCCGACACCGCCGGGCCGGAATTAGGCCGGCTGCTGCCGGAGCAGCAATTTGAAGTTGCGGCTACCGCCATCGCGCCCGATGAGAAGGAGGCCATTGCCGCCCTACTGAGGGAGTGGTGCGACTGCCAGGCCATACACCTGATCCTCACCACCGGCGGCACCGGGCTGAGCCCCCGGGACGTCACCCCCGAGGCCACGCTGCAAGTGGCCGAGCGCCTGGTTCCGGGGCTGCCCGAAGCCATGCGGGCCGCCGGCCTGAACAAAACCCCCCACGCCATGCTCTCCCGGGGCGTCGCGGTAATTCGAGGCTGCAGCCTCATCGTCAATCTCCCCGGCAGCCCTAAAGGAGCCCGGGAAAACCTCACCACCATCCTTCCCGCCCTGCCCCACGCCCTGGAAAAACTAGCCGGCGACCCTTCAGAATGCGGAGCCCTGTAAGAATAGAACAGCAGGGGCGGGTTTGAAACCCGCCCCTGCATTTTGGCAGTCAATTTCCTCTGGTTTTCCTCTGAAAGTGGTCGGTGGCACAGGCGTCCCGCCGGGCGTCCCGCCTGTGCAAGCCCAGACTGAAGCCTGCGGCTACAAGAACCGCCGAGGGCGGTCTTTTGGAACATGAATGGCTGGTTCCCAAGTTTAACTTGGAGCAGACGAAATTATAGCAATTGCCAAAAGTTTTTTCCTAAATGTTGTGTACGCAACTTCTCAAAATCCCCCCTATCCCCCCTTTTTCAAAGGGGGGAACTCAATGGAATTCCTTTAAAAGTCCCCCTTTGAAAAAGGGGGATTTAGGGGGATTTGAAAAGCCAGCCACCAGAAGAAACTTTTGGCAAACACTATAGTTTTACTTACCACCGACCACTGCCCACTGCCTTTAAGGCACCGGCGGATTCTCCTCAATCCCTCCCGGCTCCTCCGGCGCGGGAATGACGCAGGAAGAGCTGATCCTCTCCTGGATGTCGGCGATGTCTTGGTAAGTCTTCTCCTTCCTTTCTTTAAGATTCTTGACCTGTTGGACGGCCTCGTTCACTTCCAGAGCCGTTAAGGGATTGGTTTCGCCCCGCTCCAGGGCTTGAAAGGCTTTTTCTCCCAAGTCGCGTTCGGCCTTTTTGATCTTGGCCTGCTGCCAGCATGCCTGGCCGTATTTCCCCAGGATCTGGGTCCGCCTGCCGGTATTGACCGTGAAATTCCACAGGCTACAGCAGGCTTTTTTGGCCCCCGAGACTTGTTTTTCTGCTGTGTCGTTCATAGATTCCTCCTTGAGTTGCGGACCGGGTCAGGCAGGTCCAGCCGCACCGCCTTCCCGGTTTATGGTCTTTTAGATTCAATATAGGAATGGCTGGCGGACTCTGCAATCTATCTTTAGGGGAAAAAGCTTGAACGACCGTTGCAGGTTAGTCCCGCAAGCTTTTCTGAAGGGTCTTGATGATGGCGGACAGGTGGCTCCCGGGCCAGAAGACCCGATGGCAACCGGGGCATTCCAGGAACTGCTCGTGGTAATGGAAGACGTGCTCCGGCACCCGTCCCTGGACCTGCCCTCGGGGAACAGGGATGAGCCGCTCATTACAGCGGCTGCACCGGCTCAGTGGCTTTATTTGGTGGGGGGAAATTTTCAGATGAGCCAGCACTTCCCGAAGCTGGCTCTCGGGTTCGGCCGCCTTGATGAACAATAGATCCGTTCTGTTCAGCCGCTCTAAAGACTCTTGTCGCGTAAGAACACAGACTTCCGGCGATGCCGGCGGCAATTCGGCCCCCAGTCGCCGGTTCTCGGCATCAAAACCGCAGAGCCGCAGCCATTTGGCCAGCCCGCCCAGGGGCAAGTCAACGAGGAACTTCATGGGGTAGCAGCCAGTAGTCAGTGATCAGTGAATAGTGAAATGTTCAGCTACACCTTATATAGCGTTTGCCAAAAGTTTTTTCCGATAACCCGATGGATTGTGTAGGGGCGGACCCATGCGTCCGCCCGCAGGAGGGCGCACACGCGGATGCGCCCCTACAAGAAATTATTTTTGGCAATCGCTATAATTGGAAAAATATAGGCAGTTTATAACTGAAAACTGACCACTGACCACTGAAAACTGTCCTTTAAGGCAGTTTGACCACCGCCACGCCGGTTGGCGGCGTCAACATCAGGTCCGCCGGCGTCAGGGGAGCATTGGGGCGCAGCTCACTATAAGCCAGCCGCAGTTCCAGTTTGGGGGTCTCGGTCTTGAGGGTGATCTTGCCCGGGAAATCCGCTATAGCGGCGCCGTAATCGGCTAATTCCGCGGTAAAGCGGGGCCGGTCGCCCCCGCCGAAATATTCCTCTTTCACCGGATAAAGCCCTTGGGCAGCTACCCAAAGGCGCTCTTGGACCAGGTCATTTTTGCGCCACTCCAGGAGGTACTGGCCGGTGGCGGCATCATAGTCAAACCGGCTCGGCGGCCCACTGCTCAGGGGCAAGACGCCCGCCAGCAGGCGCACGGTCTGGGGCAGGGCAACGGCAGGCGGAATGAAGGCCGCCATATTTCTGGGACTGGCCGGGCCTTGGAAAAATTTGGCCTCACTGGGGGACAAAACCTGAACCTGGGCGCCATCGCTGGCAAAGCTCAAGAGAGTACGGCCAATCAGGTCCAGGATGTCCACCCGCAAGCTTTCCGGGCGGCGGGCTTTGATCAGGGCGGCGCCGGAGTAGTTCCGCTCCGGGGAGAGAAAAGTGATGCGGCCTCGGGCTTGAAAAGAATCGATGTTACTTTCCCGGGTCTGCAGCCTGGCCAGCAGTTCTTCGGCCGATACCTTGGCGGTCGGGGCGGCCGGCGGCGTAGGCATGGCCCGGCAGCCGCTCAGGACCATCAGGGTCAGTAGTGTGGTTAATGCCAGCCAGGCGCTCTTTGACAGCTTCACAGGCTCCTTTCTCGTAGCCGCAATTCCAGTTCGTTAATTTTTTTACGCAATTCCGCGGGATTGGAGTTTTCCATTTCCTGAGCTTTCCGGTACAGCTTTAGTGCCTCAGGCAGGCGCTTCAGGCGGTAGTAGGCGTCAGCCAAATGCTCGGTGACGGTGCCGTCATTAGGCATAAGCCGGTGAGCCCGTTCCAGCTCTAAAGCGGCTTTTTCATACTGTCCCTTTTTGAAATAGACCCAGCCCAGGCTGTCGATGATGTTGCCACTGCCCGGTTTTGCCTTCAGGGCGGCCCGAATCAGCTGTTCAGCTTCATCCAGGTTGGTGCCCTGTTCAGCGTAAGTATAGCCCAGAAAATTCTGGGCGTCGGGGTTGTCGGCGTCTACTTCCAGGACCTTTTTGATATAGGCGATGCTTTCGTCCCGGTCCTGCTTTTTTTCGTAGATCACCGCCAGCCGAAAATAAATCTCCCCGGGGTTATCCACCTTGCCCACGCCTTCTTTGAGGATGTCTATGGCCCGGTCCCAGAGACTATCTTCTTCGAAAAAATAGGAGCTGGTGAGATAGATTTCCTCCCGGTCCGGGGACTGTCTCCGCAGTTCGTCCAGGACCTGTCGGGCCCGCTCCTTTTCTCCCCGCTGATACAAGAGGTAGGCCATCCGCAGACGGGCCGGAAGGTACTGGTCTGAATTGCGGCTCACCAATTGATATTCTCGAGCGGCCGCTTTGAGGTCGCCTTTCTCCTCCAGGGCCAGGGCGATATAATAGCGAGCTCGCTCCTGGTAGCGCGGATTGCTCAACAGGGGTCGGAACTCTTTGATGGCGTCATCCGGCAGCTTCTGTTCCAAATTGATGATGCCGATATTGAAACTGGCGGAGGGATCGTTTTTCTCGAGGATCTTGACCTTGTTGAAGGCCCGCTGGGCGGCGGCGTAACGGTTCTGGATCAGCAGCACCCGGCCGATGTTGGCCCAGGCCCTGGTGTTGTTGGGCTGTTGGCGCAGGACCCGCTGGTACATCAGCAGCGCCCGGTTGTATTGCTTTTCCTTTTCAAAGGCCACGGCCAGGTCGAACATGGCCGGCACGAACTTGGGGTCCAGAGTCAGGGTCCGGCTAAGCTCCTCTTTCGCCTCCATCATCTGGTCGGTTTCTACATAGAAACGCCCCAGGTAATAATGGCCCACCACCGAGTTTGGCTCCAAACGCAAGATTTCTTGGATGGTGCGAATGGCCTTGGGAAATTTTCGCTGTTGGGCATAGAGAGTGGCCAGGAAAAGGCGGGCTTCCCGATTATCCGGGGACAAGGCCAAAATATGTTCGTACTCCTGGATGGCCTCCTCCAATTGGTTGAGGCCGACGTGCAGGCCGGCCAGCAAAAAATAGGCCTCTTGCTGTTTGGGGTCCAGTTTGATGGACTTTTCCACATGGGCAAGGGCTTTCTTGATATCCCCCTGGCGCTGATATAGCGAGGCCAGTTCCAACTCCATCCGGGCCGAGTTGGGGTCCTCCTTCAGGGCCTCTTCATACTCCCGGATGGCCCCTGGGCCATCATCTGCCAGCAAGAATTGCTGGGCCTGCAGAAAATGATAATAAGCCAGCCCTTTGGAGCTTTCTTTTGCTCCGGCCTGGGCGGTTTCTGCCGGGCGCTGGCCAAGGCTGACGCAGCCCGCCAGGCTCAAGACCAGCGCCAAGATTAAGACGGCGGCCAGCAGTCTCCGGGCAGAATTTAGGTGCAAAGGCAAATTTTGCATATAGTCTCAAGTAATCCGGCTGATTCCACTAAAGGTCAATCTCCCAGGGGGCTGCGGTAATCTTCCCAATCGGCGATTTCAGACTTGAGAAATTGCCGCATCCTCTTGATCAGCCGGTCTTCGATCTGACGCACCCGTTCCCGGGAGATCCGGTGCCGGGCCCCGATCTCCTGCAAAGTCATGGGCTTGTCCGCCAGAAGGCGCAAATCCAGGATGTCCAGCTCTTTTTCATTGAGTTCTTGGCGGAATTCCGCCAGCTTCTGGCGAAAGATGCCCTTCAGTTCCGCCTGGGCCAGCACTTCCTCCACCTGGGGCTCCGTGGTAGGCAGAAAATTCTTGTGGTACTCGTCGGAGCCTTCCTTCAGGGGCGCATCCAGGGAAAGCTCCCAGCCCCCCAAACGCTGGTCCATTTCGATAACCTCTTCCTCCCGGACGTTGAGGGCGTCGGCCAGCAGCTTGGGGCCCGGCTCAAACCCCAAGGCCCGGAGTTTTTCCTTCTCTCGTTTCAGGTTATAGAAAAGTTTCCGCTGGGACTGGGTGGTGCCGATCTTCACCAGCTTCCAGTTGTCCATAATAAACTTGAGGATGTAGGCCTTTATCCAGAAAGAGGCATAATACGACAGCTTGATGCCCCGATAGGGGTCAAACTTTTTGATGGCGTGCATCAGGCCGATGTTGCCTTCCTGGATCAGGTCGAGGAGGTTCTTCATCCAATATTTTTGGAACTCCAGGGCGATCTTGATCACCAGGCGGAGATTACTGGTGATCAGGCGTGAACCGGCCTCCTGGTCGCCGGTTTCATGGAAGCGGCTGCTGAGGGACCTTTCTTCCTCCGGGGTCAACAGGGCAAAGCGGTTCGCCTCCCGGATGTAGCGCTGCACCAGGTCAAGGTCGGCTGGAACTGGAAGGGAGGTCTCGACTTCGGGCTCCTCTTCCTTTTCCTCCGCCTGAACTTCCGGTTCCAGGATTTCTGTCAGCTCTTCCGGATATTCGGAAGTTTCCCGTTCGTACTGATCGGTCACTTCTGGTTTCCTGACTTGAGTCAAAGCAGCCCCTTACCAGGCCAGCCTTACGGGAATGCCACGGTCATGCAGGTATTCTTTGATTCCGTGGATCGTGTAAGTCCCGTAATGCACCATGGAGGCAATCAGGGCCGCATCGGCCCGGCCCTGGGTCAAAACTTCGTAAAGGTGCTCCGGCGTTCCCGCCCCGCCCGAGGCTATCACCGGGATGGACACCGCCTGGGAAATCATCCGGGTCAGATTCAACTCATAACCGCTTTGGGTGCCGTCAGCGTCAATGGAGTTAAGGCAAATCTCCCCGGCGCCCAATTCCTCCGCTTCCCGGGCCCACCTTAGAGCGTCGATCCCCATAAACGTGCGGCCGCCGTTAATGACAATCTCGTAGCCCGAGGGAATGTCCTCCCTGACCTCCACCTTTTTAACGTCCATACCCAGAACGATGCACTGGCTGCCGAAGTCCCGCGCCCCCTGTCTGATGATCTCCGGGTTCTTCACCGCCGCGGAATTGACGCTCACCTTCTCGGCCCCGGCCAGGAGCACAGCCCGCATGTCGTCCAAGGTGCGGATCCCGCCCCCCACTGAAAAGGGAATAAGGATCTCGGCAGCTACCCGGCGCACCACCTCGATCATAATGTTACGGCGATCGCTGGAGGCGGTGATGTCATAAAAGACCAGTTCGTCCGCCCCGGCTTCGTAATAATGCCGAGCCATGGCCACCGGATCGCCGATGTCCACGTTGTTCCGGAATTTGATGCCTTTGGTGGTGCGGCCGTCCCGCACATCCAGACAGGGGATGATTCTTTTACTTAACATCAGCCGCATCCCAGGCCAGGAAGTTTTCCAGGATTTTCAAGCCATAGCGGCCGCTCTTTTCCGGATGAAACTGGGTGGCCACCAGATTGCGCCATCCCAGCGCGCTGGGAAACTCGACGCCGTGTTCCGTGACTCCCAAGACCATGGCAGCCTCAGCCGGGTCCGGGTAGTAGCTGTGTACAAAATAGTATTCAGCTTCTTCCGGCAAACCCTGAAAAACCGGGTGCGGCCGCAAAAAGCGCACCCGGTTCCAACCCATATGGGGAATCTTCAAGCCCTCCTGCCGGGGCAGAGCCCGGGTATGGCCCGGCATTAGTCCCAGACAAGGGGTATGGTTTTCTTCACTGTATTCCAGGATGATTTGGGCTCCCAGGCAAATGCCCAGGATGGGAACGCCCCTCTGAAAGCTATCTTTCAGAGCCCGGTCCAGGCCCAGTTCCTGGAGGGTCGCCATGGCCTTACCCGCCGCCCCGACCCCTGGAAAGACCACTCGGGAGGCGGCCGCCACCTGGGCCGGATCCTGCGTCACCCGGCCTTCCACCCCCAGGACCTTAAAGGATCTGACTACACTGGTGAGGTTGCCCGCCTGATAATCGATAATAACCAATAGATAGATACCTTCGTTTCGATCAACTATAAAACTGTAACAATCCTGAGGCCCTGAGTCAACCTCTTCCCTACTGAATGGACCTTGGTGAAAAACTAATCAAGCCGACTGCCTTAACGGCGTCCATCCGGATTGTCTTCAACAATTTCTTTTCCACCGGGGTAGTGGGTGGCATTAAATTTGGTTCAAGTCAACAACCTTATAGGCGCCGGAACTGCCACTCTGTCGGGCTACGACTTGCATCGGGTCATCTTCGGCGTGACGTACCATTGGTAATCCCCTCTTCAGCCTGATTTCGAGGCGGCCAGTTTCTGGCCGCCTCTTTTTTGAGGCAGCGCCGGCGTCGCGGCCTGCGGCAATGATTCATTCCTGGATCTCGGCCTGGAAATCCCTTTATGGGTGTGTTATGTTAATTTGATAAAATTTATTCCCGGGTTCTAGCCATGAAACTAGTCACTGCCGCCGAAATGCGAGAACTGGACCGCCAGGCCATTGAAGCAGTGGGTATCCCCTCCCTGGTGCTCATGGAGAATGCCGGGCGCACCACCTATCAAATTCTACGCCGGGAATTTCCGGATTTGGACGGCAAGGTGGCGGTTCTGGCTGGCCGGGGCAACAACGGCGGCGACGGCTTCGTCGTAGCCCGCTATCTGGCCCAGGCCGGCATCCAGGTGGCGGTCTTTCTTTTGGGCCGGAAGGACCAGGTAAAGGGAGACGCCAAAGTAAACCTGGACATCCTGGCCCATCAAGGCTTGGAAGTAGAGGAGGTCACGGAAGAGTCGCACCTCAATCCGCTGTTGCACCAATTGGCCCGAGCCGACCTCATCGTGGACGCCCTCCTGGGCACCGGCCTGGATAAGCCGGTTCAGGGCCTGCTGGCCGCCCTGATCGACAAGTTGAATCACCTGCGGCCGCCGGTTTTGGCAGTGGATATGCCCACCGGCCTGTCCGCCGACACCGGCGAAATCCTGGGGGTGGCGCTCCAGGCCGAAGTTACGGTAACTTACGGCTGGCCCAAAATCGGCCAGTTAATGCCACCCGGCCGCGACGTGGCCGGGCGTCTCTGGCAGGTAGATATCAGCATCCCGCCGGAGCTGGCCCGAGAAGTTAAGCAAGAGCTGCCCGAAGCCAGGGAACTACGCCAGTTGGTGCCCGCCCGGCCCTCCGGCAGCCACAAGGGCACCTTTGGCCATCTTTTGGTCCTGGCCGGCTCCGAAGGCAAGACCGGGGCGGCGGCCTTGGCCTCCATGGGGGCCTTGCGGGCCGGCGCCGGCCTGGTGACCCTGGGGATCGCCCAGAGCCTCAACGACATCCTGGAAATCAAGCTTACCGAGGCCATGACCCTGCCCCTGCCCCAGGCCGAGGGCGTCCGGGCCTTGGGGATCAAGGCGCTGGAACCTATTCTGGAATTTGCCAAAGGCTGCACCGCCCTGGCCCTGGGGCCCGGTCTGGGGACCCATTCCGAGACCCAGGAACTGGTGCGCCGCCTGGTGCGCCAGTTAGACCGGCCCATGGTGGTGGATGCCGACGGTGTCAATGCCATCGCCGGAGACCCTTCCTGTCTTAAGGGCCTCACCGGCCCCCGGATTCTCACCCCCCATCCCGGCGAAATGGCCCGCTTGATAGGGTCCTCTCCCAAGGAGGTCCAATCCCGCCGCCTGGAAGTGGCCCGGGAAACCGCGGCCAAACACGGGGCCTTTATAGTCCTGAAGGGCACACAAACAGTGGTGGCGGCCCCGGACGGCCGCCTCAGCCTCAACCCCACCGGCAATCCGGCTCTGGCCAGCGGCGGCACCGGCGACGTCCTCACCGGCCTCATCGGCGGCTTGCTGTCCCAGCGCCTGTCGCAGTGGGACGCAGCCCGTCTGGGAGTTTACCTCCACGGTTTGACCGCGGACCAGTTCGCCGCCCAATACGGCCCCCGCAGCATGGTGGCTGGAGATTTGCTCGAGTTGTTCCCCGAGGTTCTGGGCCGATTCACCCAGGGCTCTATCCCCCGCTCCGAGGAAGAGATATGCTACAAGCGCGTGATATCATGACCACCGAAGTGATTACGGTCTCACCGGAAACCCTGGTGAGCGAGCTTACCAAGATCATCGCGGGTAAAAACATCGGCGGCGTACCGGTGGTGGATGCCGGCGGCCTTCTGGTGGGCATCGTCACCCAAAGTGATCTGGTGGAGCGAACTAAGGACCTGGAGCTGGGTCCGGTCATAAATATCCTCGATTTTCACCTGTATTTCGATTTGCCCTCCCACATGTTCAAACAGGTGCAAAAGATGCTCGGAGCCACGGTGGCCGACGTCATGAGCCCCAAACCTCTGACTGTCTCGCCGGAGACGCCCATACGCCAGATCGCCTCCCTGATGGACAGGCAGAAAATCCACACCTTGCCGGTGATGGCCGGCGGCAAACTGGTGGGCATCGTCGGGAAAATGGACCTGGTCCGGGCCCTGGCCCGGGAGGAGGCGGGTGAAACCGCCTGAATATGTGACCCATTCTCCCGCCGAGACCCGGGCTGTGGCGACTCGGCTGGCGGCCTGGCTGGTCCCGGGGGATATCATTGCCCTGAACGGCGAATTGGGCAGCGGTAAGACCGAGTTCGTCCACGGTTTGGCTGCGGGCCTCGAAGTGCCGCCCGAGGCGCCGGTGGCCTCACCCAGCTTCGCCCTGGTCCATGAATACCCCGGGCGGCTCCTTCTGGTGCATCTGGACCTGTACCGCCTGGAGGACCTGCCGGCCGAGATGCTGCCTGACCTGGAGGAATACCTCTCTGGTGGCGGGGTGGTGGCGGTGGAATGGGCCCAGCGTCTAACCCCCTTGCTTGCCGGAGACTACCTGGAGATCCGCCTGGCTATCTTAAGCGACACCGACCGGCAGCTCACCCTTGTGGGCCACGGCCCCCGCGGGCAGGAACTGCTGAACAAATTTAATGAAAATTTCTAAGTTCTCAGATATTCCCTTTGCATCTTTGCGCCTTGGCGTGAGATATTTTCTTTAGGAGACAAAAATGGCCAAGACAACCGTCCGGCGCAAATCGATGTTGGACAATCCCGAAGAGGTTTTAACGCTGGCCCAGCGCTTGCTGGACCAGGCCAAGCTTTATTGGAAATGGCTGGCTTTGGGTCTGGCGTTAGTGGTGCTTGGTCTGGCGGCCTGGTACATCAACGCCCAATTCCAGGCCCGTCGGGAAGCCCGGGCCGCCGTCGCCCTGGTCCAGGTGCGTCCCCAATTGGCCGCCCCCGGGGCCGAAGCCGCCAAGGCTCTGGAGCAGGTAATTCGGGAGCACCCCGGCACTAAGAGCGCCCGCGAGGCGAGGCTGCTGCGAGCCAACCTGCTGTATCAGATGAAGAACTACGCTGAAGCCGCCCAGGCTTACGAAGCCCTCCTCCCCAGCGGCGACCCCGATTGGGACGCCCTGGTCAAGGAAAGCCTCAGTTATTGCTATGAGGAGATGGGGGACTACAAAAAGGCGGCTGCGACCCTTAAAGATGCAGCAGAGCACCTCTCAGGGCCTTTAAAAAGTGAGATCGACGAACGCCTGGCCGTGCTTTTCGAAAAGGCCGGAGATTTCAAAGAAGCCGCGGTTTACTGGCAGAAACTTATCAATGAACACCCCGATCCGGCTGTGCTCACCTACCTGAAGGAAAAGCTGGCAGCCGATGAGGCAAAGGCAAAGAAATAAGGGCCCAGGGGTTATAGTGTTTGCCAAAAGTTTCTTCTGGTAGCTGGCTTTTAAATCCCCCTAAATCCCCCTTTTTCAAAGGGGGACTTTTAAAGGAATTCCACCACTGAGTTCCCCCCTTTGAATAAGGGGGATAGGGGGGATTTTAAGAAGTTGCGTACACAACATTTAGGAAAAAACTTTTGGCAATTGCTCTAGTGTGGGCGGCTTGAGAGCCGCCCCCTACAAAACTGATTACTGACAAATGACTCACTTCCGCGTCGCCAGCCGGGCCCTGACCATTTCTAAATTCAACTGCACCAGGGGCGCCAGGTCTTGCTCGCCGTAGACTTCCTGCAGGGGACGGAAGGCCAGGCAAATGCCGTCCACGTCGCACACCCGGTTGATCTTTATCTTGTAGCCCTTGGCCCGCGGCAGGGCCTGCTCCAGGTCCTTGAGGGCCTCCTCGTATTTCTTCTCCTTGACCGCAATATACCCGAGGTTATTCAAGGCCAAGGGGTTGCCCGGATCCTGTCGAAGGATCTCCTGGAACCTGGCCTTGGCCTGATCCAGATTGCCCGCCTCCAAGAGATCGTAGCTCTCCACCAACTGTTGCATAATCTTGCTGTCGCTTTGCGCCAGGACCTTAAAGCTTAAGCCCAGGAGCATAGTGAGCAGCAGGGTTATTATTAGCCGCCCTGGTCGCCTCATCTTACTCCCTCTCCCTTTAAAGTATTCCTCAAAAATAAGAGGGAGGTTGGCGGCTGTCAATCTCCGTCAAATACGAAGCATCCTCATTCGCCTTGGTCTTTTACGGATAACAGGCTACTGGTGACTAATAAAAAAGGCCCCCGTGAGAGGGGGCCCAGGAGCTCCTGGTGGGCGGCAGGATTAAAGGATTATCATTTCGGCCTTAAGCCGCTGCCAGGCATAGGGGCCGCAGACATATAGCCTTTAACCATCTCAATGTTCACCTTGATCAGAGGTTCGAGATCCTGGTTGCCAGTCCCGCCGGCAACAGGTTTGAAGGCGCTGCAGATATTGCCCACGGTGCAGACCCGGTTGACCTGAACCATATAGCCCTTAGATTTGGGCAGGGCCTGATTCAGGTAGGTGTCCGCCTTGTCGAACTTCTTTTCGGCCACCATGACGGCCGCCAGGTTATTCAGGGCCAGGGGATTGCCCGGATCCTTTTGCAAGACCTTGCCCAGCAGGTCTTCGGCCTTTTTGTACTGCTGCTTGTTGATCATTTCCCAGCTGTCCAGCAACGCTTTGCCGGAGTCCGTTGGTTGGGCTTTTTGGGCAAAAGCCAATCCCGCACCGCACAGAGTCAGGGCCACCGCAATACAAACTACTTTAACCCAGGTCAGCTTCATAGTTTCTCCCTCGAAAGAATGTGGATTCGTTAAGTAGCCGCCCTCACAAAGATCTACTATAAATCATCGGCTGAGATTGTCAAAACAATTAAATGATAATTCTTCCGGTATACATTTTTCGCTATGGCCCCGGCGCCGTAGTCACACCATATCCCGCCGGCCCAATTATTCCCGCAAGCGGGGATCAATGGCTTCCCGAATGCCTTCCCCTAAGAGGTTGTAGCTCATGACCGTCACCAGGATAGCCAGGCCCGGGAAAACTGACAGCCACCAGGCGATCTCGATGTTATCCTGGCCCATAGTGAGGATGTTCCCCCAACTGGGCGTAGGGGCTTGCACCCCCAGACCCAGAAAGCTCAAGGCGGTTTCCGTCAGAATGGCCCCGGCTATCCCCAGGGTGGCGGAAACCATCACCGGCGTCAAGGAATTGGGCAGCAGGTGGCGCCAAATGAGGCGAGCATCCGAGGCCCCCAGGGCCCGGGCCGCCACTACAAATTCCCGTTCCCGGAGCGACAGAAATTCTGCCCGCACCAGCCGCGCCACCGTCATCCAGCCGGTGACGCCAATGATCACCATGATAGTCCAGATGCTCGGCCCCACCATGGCAATGACTGCCAAGATCAGAAAAAAGACCGGAAAACAGAGCATCAGGTCCACCAATCTCATCAGCATGGTATCGATAATGCCGCCATAATAACCCGCCAAAGCCCCAACTCCCATGCCGATGATAGTGGCGATTCCCACCGCTACAAAACCCACTAACAGAGAGATTCGGGAACCGTAGATGATTCGGCTCAACACATCCCGGCCCAGGGTATCGGTACCCATAAGATGGGCGGCGCTGGGAGGTCTGAGAATTTCTTTTAGATTAATCAGAGTGGGATCATAAGGGGCCAACCACGGGGCGAGCAGCGCCACGGCAAACAAGCCCAGGACCAGGATCAGGCCGGCCATGGCCATACGGTTGCGCCGCAGTCTATTCCAGAAGGTTTCCCGCTTCGAGTTTCGAGTTTCGAGTTTCGAGTTGTTAGTTTTTCGTGGTTTCATGGTACTCAAAACCCCTCAGCCCGTCCGGATACGCGGGTCCGCCAGGGCGTAACTCACATCCGCCAGCAAGTTGCCCAGCAAGGTCAACAAGGCCCCGATAACCAGCTCACCCATCACCACCGTATAGTCCCGGGCCATTACCGCCTGCCAAAATAGTTGCCCCATACCGGGAATGGAAAAAATTTTTTCGAAAATGACACTGCCGCTGATAAGACCCGGCAGGCTCAGCCCCAAAAGTGTGATCAGCGGCAGCAAGGCATTGCGCAGGGCGTGTTTAAAAATAACCGTGCCCTCCGGCAGGCCCTTGGCCCGGGCGGTGGTGATATAATCCTGGCGAATCACCTCCAGCATACTGCCACGCATGTACCGGGACATGCTGGCCAGGCCCAGGAAGGCGGCTCCCAGCACCGGCAGGGTGACATGCGCTGCCAAGTCCTGAATCTTCCCCCAGAAGGAAAAATGGGAAAAACCCAGGGAGGTGAGACCGGAAAGGGGCAGCCAATCCAGGTAGACCCCGAAAAACAGAATGAGGAGCAAGGCGAGCCAAAAACTGGGCATGGCGAAGCCGAGAAAAACCACCAGCGTGGTGATTTTATCGAACCAGGAGTGGGCCCGGCAGGCTGCTATCACTCCCAGGGGAATGGCCACCATCAAGATGATGATCAAGCTGAGGAGATTAAGGCCCAAAGTAATGGGTATACGCTCCCTGATCTTATCCCATACCGGGCGCCGGTCCGGGGATATGGAGCGGCCAAAATCCAGGACTGACACCCGCTTGAGCCAATTCCAATATTGGACGTGCAGGGGTTTGTCAAGCCCGTAAATTTCCATGAGGCGCTTCTGAGCCTCCAGCGACGCCTTTGGATTCATAGAGCTTTGTATTTCCACGGGTTTCCCCGGTGCCAGATGGATCACCAGGAAGGAGATCAGGGTGATCCCGATGAGCATGGGGATCATGAAGACCAGGCGTTTGAAGAGATAGAGCGACATGTTGAGTTTCGAGTTTTTAGTTTTTGAGGAATTTAGCCTGAATGGTTGCTTTATGCAAGAAGCTGCCTGATGACGAGTAAATGAAACCCCGATTATCTGTCCGGCATCCCAGCCTGGCTCGGCGGGGCTGAGGTTCCCGCGGCCACCTTGACCCCGGGGAGTCCAAACCGGGTCTGCTCGCTCAATATCTTCCGGCAGATGGCCTGGGCCAACAACTCGTGCCCCGCGGGCTTAAGGTGGCCGCTGTCGGAAAAGTATGACGCAAAGTCCGGCCGCTGGAAAACTTCACGCATGGTTAAGTGAAAGACCCCAGGCCCGTGGAAAGCCGCACACACGGAGTCCAGACCATGATCAACCAGGTAAGGCGGCCGCCCTTCTTCCTTCTCCAATCGGCACTGGGAAATCAGGAGCAAGGGGATGTGGCAAGCCCGCACCATGGCGACATTCTCCGCCAGCTTTTCCCGGGCCAGGCGGATGCGGGCGGCGATTTCCACCGGGTCCTTGCCGGCGACCACCTGGGCGTCAGCATCGCTCACCGCGCCTTTCAAGCGAATTTCATCCGGCACCAGTGGCCAGAAAAGCTTTTCCTGCTTGGCCTCATAGAGCCGCCGGAAAATAAAAACCTTCATCAGCCAATGTTGCGGATGCCAGCCCTTGAACTCCTGGCTGCGCCGCCATTCCCGGTCATCTTCCCACTTATTGGTGTCATTGATATGGAGGATGATCAGGCTGGGCATAAACTCCAGGGCCTTTTCCAGCACCACCTGACAGCGCCTGGCCCCGTAGCCGGGCAGCGCCATATTGAGGCTTTCCGCCTGCACCTGGCGCCGGCGCAGGTCCGCTCCCAGGAGCCAGGGGTAGGCCTGTTTGAAGCTGGGGCCCCGGGGCACTGAGTCGCCGATGACCATGATCCGGTAGGTGTCCGGCGGCCGCTGCCGCTGAAAAGTTTGGGGATGGAACCGCCGCCCCCCGGCCCGGACGAGCTTCACCGTACCATCGCGGCATTCCAAAAAGCCCGCCTGGGGGTCGTAGCCGTAAGCGAAGCGCCCCGAAATGTCCTGCGCAAAAAAGATACGGGCGATGCCTTCGGCCAGGACCAAAATCACCACCATCATCAGGAAAGCCGGGGTAATGAGCTTCTTCATCAAATATTCTGCTGCCTTGGTAGGGGCGGGTTTTAAACCCGCCCCTACGGCGGGCGAGACGCCCGCCCTATCGATCAAAATTGAAAATAAATAAATTCCCGGTCCTGCTCGGAAGACGACACCACCAGGAACACCAGCACCACGTAAACCAGGCCCTTCACCGGCCAGGACAGCTGCCGGAGGCCGGTTTCGTGGCGATATTTCAAGGTTAAGAGCTGCAATAGGATCAGGGGCACAGTGTGAATCAGCAGCCAGGTTACTGAAGACCTCCAGGGCAGGGCCAGGGAGGTTTGCCAGTGGGCCAGTGCCGCCAACCAGGACCAGAGCTGGTTAAGATCGGCGCTGCGGAAAATCGCCCAGCCCACCAAGACCAGGAGCCACATCAGGGGCACCGCGACCAGGGCGCGTCCGGAGAAACCCTTTTCCTTGCCGTCCAGCCGGTTCAAGGGTGGAAAACGGTAGACGATGAGCAAGGCCCCGTGGTAGGCGCCCCAAAGCACGAAGACCCACGAAGCCCCGTGCCAGAGGCCCGCCAGCAGCATGGTCACCCCCAGGTTGCGCAGGGTCTGCCATTTACCGCCGCGGTTGCCTCCTAAAGGAATATACAGATAATCCCGAAACCAGTTAGACAGCGAGATATGCCATCTGGACCAAAAATCCGAAGGATTTTGGGCCAGGTATGGAAAGCGGAAATTCTCCACCAGGTCGATGCCCAAAAGTTTGGCCGAGCCCCGGGCGATGTCAGTGTAGCCGGAGAAATCCCCGTAAATCTGAAAGGCGAAGGCGATCACGCCCAGGACCGCCCAGTAGCCGTTAAGATGGGTGGCGGGGGCGAAGGCATAATTGGCCAGCACCGCACAGTTATCGGCCACAAAGACCTTCTTGAAGAAACCCACCAGCATCATGCTGAGGCCGTCTTGCAGGTAGGCGGGCTGGAAACGCCTATCGGCCGAAAGCTGCGGGATTAGGTTATGGCCGCGCTCGATGGGCCCCGAAACCATCTGGGGGAAAAAGGCGTCGAAGACTGCAAAGGTGATGAAGTCGCGGCAGGCCGGAGCCACTCCCCGGTAAATATCGAAGACATAGCCCAGCGACTGGAAGGTATAAAAGGAGATGCCCACCGGCAGGATGATCTTCAACAGCACCGGGCCGGGCTGCAGGCCCGCATATTCGAGCAGCGACCGGGCCGACTCGACGAAGAAGCCGAAATATTTAAAAAACCCGAGGATGGTAAGACAGAAGCCGACACTGAGAAAGAGAAAATAGCGCCGCCGTCTCTCCCCGCCCCAAGCCCACAGAGCCTCATGCGCCGCAAAAAACAACATTCCCAGACCGGCAGCCACGCCCAGGACCCCTGGGGAAATGCCGGCAGCCGGCAGGGCGAGAAAGCAGACGCCGGTCCAGGACGCCGGCAATAGGGCCAGAAGCAGAGCCTTGAGAGGCGTAGTCCTGATACCGTCAATACTTAAGCCGCAGAGGAAATCAATGACCGTGGTGGCCAGCACCAGGGCCAGAAAACGAACGTCCCAGCAACCATAGAAGACATAGCTGGCCGCCAGCAGCAGGAGGAGCCTTTTCCTGCCGGACAAAACCCAATAGAGGAGGAAAATTAAAGGCAGAAACAGCAGATATTGCCAGGAAATGAAGGACATAGGCTCCCGGAGGTCAGGGTGTTATAAAGAATTATTTCATTATACACAAATCTTAGGAGAAATGGCGCACCGGCAGAAATGATTAATTTCAGGAGGATTGCCGGTAAGCCAGCACTGCCAAGCGTGGCTCGCCGCTCAGGGGCAGCCGGTAGGATTTCCGTTCGTGGACCGTCAGCCCCAGGGGCTTGCTGGCAGTGACACCGGCTTCCCATTCTTCTTCATCCAGGTGCGGTCCCTTGAGGGCCAGGGCCGCACCTCCGATCACCAGCAAGGGGGCCGCCAATTCGAAGAACTGCCGCAATTTAAAGGCCGCCCGGGAAACCACCGCCTCAAATCTGGGCCCCCATTCCCGCGCCTCCGCCACGGTCAGATGGGTGCAGGCCACCATGGTATTCGGCAGCTGTAAACAGGAAATAATATATTCCAGGAAAGCAGCCTTCTTTTCCCGGGCCTCCACCAGGGTGAGCTTAAGCTCCGGCATGACCAGCTTCAGGGCCAGGCCGGGAAAGCCGGGGCCTGCCCCCAGGTCCGCCAGGGAGCGGGCCTCCCCCAGGAAGGGCAGAATCGCCAGGGAATCGAGGAAGTGTTTGATTATGATGTCCCGTTCGGTCTTCAGGCCGGTGAGGTTGACGCGAGCATTCCATAACTTCAGTTGAGTCAAATAAAATTGAAACTGCCTCAGCATTTCTGAAGTCAATTCCAGGCCCAGCGTCTGTGCGCCTTCTTGCAATAGATCCAGAGGGTTAACGATAGGCGGAGGCTGGATAGGCATAGCAGGTTCTTTGATCCGCAGGTTTTCCGGTGAACATCAAATCCCCCAAATCCCCCTTTTCCAAAGGGGGACTTTACCCCCCTTTGGCGAAGGGGGGCAGGGGTATTTTATTCGCAGTGGAAAACCTTGGCAGAAGGGTGCATTATCCACCTTAAATCCTTGCCCTTTTCTTTTCGCCTTGGCGTCTTTGCGTGAGATTATCGTTCTTGCGCGCTCATTTCCCCAGGCAGAACTCGCCGAAGATGCGCTCCAGGACCTCGTCGCCCACTTCCTGGCCGGTGATCTCTCCCAATTCCCGGATGGCCTCCTGTAGCTCCAGGGCCACCAACTCCCAGGACGGGGCTGGAGCCGAGGCCAGCAAGGACCTGGCCCGGGACAAGGAATTAAGGCAGCTTTCGAGAAGTTGGTGGTGGCGGGCCTGGGTGATCATCTCGCCGCTGAGCTTGAGACCGCCGCCCAGGGCCAGGTCCACCACGGCCTGTTTCAGGGCTTCGATTCCTTCGCCGGTGCGAGCCGAAATTCGTAGCACCGGGAAGGCGATGCCCCCGGTTAGGTCGGTTTCCTTGATGGCTTGCGGTAAATCAATCTTGTTGATTACTGCCAGGCCGCGGCGGCCGGCCAGTTCTTGCAAGGCCTCCCGGTCTTCCGGGCTCAAGGGTTCGCTGCCGTCCACCAGATAAAGGACCAGATCGGCCTGGGCCAGGCGCTCCCGGGTACGGGCAATCCCTAATTCTTCCAGGCGGTCCCGGGCCGGGCGCAGGCCGGCGGTGTCGCTTAAACGGACCTGGATGCCTCCCAGGGTGATGGTCTCTTCGATGAGGTCCCGGGTGGTGCCGGGAATCTCCGTGACAATGGACCGGTCCAGGTCCAGGAGACGATTTAACAGACTGGATTTACCGGCGTTGGGGCGGCCGGCGATGACCGCGAGCAGGCCCTCCCGCAGCAACCGGCCGGATTTATAAGTCGCGGCCAAATCCTCCAGGGCCGCAACCTGGATGGCTAAAGCCTCAATCATGGCCTCAGACGCCAGTTCTTCGGCCTCTTCCGGAAAATCCAGGGCCGCTTCCACCCGGGCCAGCCAATCCAGCAAGTCCTCCCGAATCCGCGCCAAACCCAGCCCCAGGCTGCCTTGCAGATGTCCCTCAGCCGCCTGGAGCGCGGCACTGGTGCGGGACCGGATCACCTCCAGGACCGCTTCCGCCTGGGTCAAGTCGATTCTGCCGGAGAGAAAGGCTCGCAGGGTGAATTCGCCGGGTTGCGCCAGGCGGGCCCCATGTTCGAGGACCAGCGCCAAGATGCGGGACAGCACCGCAAAGCCGGAATGGCAGTTGATCTCCACCACGTCTTCCCGGGTGTAGGTTTGGGGGGCTTGCATCCAGGTGAGGAGCACTTCGTCGATGACGCTCCCCTGGGGGTCGACGATGTGCCCCAGGTAAAGCCGGTGGGAGCGCCAGGTCTGGCGTGGCTGGTGTGGGCGGAAGATCTTTCGGGCGATGGCGGCGGCCTCCGGGCCGCTGAGACGAACGATGCCTATACCCGCCTCGCCCGGTGGGGTGGAAATGGCGGCGATGGTTGCGGCCGGATCAACCCGGGTCATGCGGGGCCTGCGGCATCCTCCTGGCCTTCCTTCTTTTTGACCGCGGAAATGATCACCTTCTTGTAGAGACCCTCGCCCCGGCTAGTGGTCTTTAAGTCCTTGTCTCCCTGAAGGGCCATATGGACGATGCGGCGGTCATAGGGATTCATGGGATTAAGGGTGACGGCTTTGCCGGTCCTTTTCACCTTCTCCCCGTATTTCTGGGCCAACAGGGCCAGGGCCTCGTTGTGACGGGCCCGGTAAGCCTCCACGTCGATGGCGATCCTCACCTTGCGCTGGGACCTTTTGGCCAGCATCTTGGTGACCAGATATTGCAGGGCGTCCAGGGTTTGGCCTTGTTTGCCGATGAGCAGGCCGGCGTCGTCGGTCTCGATGCGCAGGCTGATGCGGTCGTCTTCGGGATGGGCGCTGACCGTGGCCTTCTCCTGCATATGGCCCAATAGGTTCTCCAGGATCTCTTTTGCCGCGGTCAATAAATTTTCTTCCGATTCCTCCCGGAGGGCGGCCCGAATCTTGGCCTTGCGCCCCCCCAGGCCAAAGAGACCGGGAGAACCCACCGACAAAATTTCAATCTCCAGATGCTCCGCAGTAACCTGAAAATGAGCGCAAGCACGCGAAATCGCGTCTTCGGTGCTCTTGCCTTCAAATTCCTGAAACTCCATCAATGCTTCCCCTGAGACCTACGTGAGGTACTTGTTGGTATAGTGTTGCTGGATGATGGAAAGCACGTTGTTCACCAGCCAATAGATTACCAGCCCGGAGGCAAAATTCAAAAACATAAAGGTAAAGATCAAGGGCAGGAACATCATCATTTTGGCCTGGGTGGGGTCGCCGGCCGAAGGAGTCATCTTCTGCTGGATGAACATGGTGGCCCCCATGACGATGGGGGTGATCAGCAGGGGATCCTTGGTGGACAGGTCGGCCAGCCAGACGATGTTGGTGAACGGCAAGGTCGGAATAAAAGAGGCGTGCCTCAGCTCGATGGCATACCCCAGGACATTATACAGGGCAATGAAGACCGGCAGTTGGATCACCATGGGCAGACAGCCGGCCAGGGGATTGACCTTGAAAGTCTTGTACAGGGCCATGAGCTCCCTATTCATGGTCTCCTTGTCGTCTTTATACTTCTCCCGAAGCTTGGCCACCTTGGGCTGGAGCTTCTGCATGTCTTTCATGGACTTGTAGCTTTTGTGGTTCGGATAGAAGAAGACGATGCGGATCAGGAAGGTGAGGATGATAATGGCCCAACCATAATTCAGAGAATAGTTCTTAAAGAACTTCAAAACCCGCAGCAGCGGTTTCCCCAGGAAATCGAACCAGCCGAAGTTGATGGCCCCCTCCAGCCCCATGGTCCTGAGGTCATACAAATCTTTGGGGCCGAAAAAAAGACCGTAGGATAACCGGAGGTCCTGTCCGGGAGCCAGGCCCTCTACCGGTGTTTGCAGGCTGGCCACCATGGGTCCAGCCAGCTTTTTGGTTTGTGGCTCAAGTGGCTCATTCAAATTAAGAATGGATTTCGATGCGGCATTGGGTACCATCGCGGTGAGAAAATAGCCTTCGTCCAACCCGGCCCAATCGATCTTGCCGGTAAAAGTCTGGGGTTGTTTGAGGCCGCCGCTCTTGATTTCTTCCCATTTATTGTTGACCGAGCCGTTGAACCCGAGGAAGTGGAAGCGGGAAGCCTCCTCCCCAGAAAAATCCTCACTCAGGTCCAGGCTAACCTGGCCCTCCAGGGGCTTGCCGGTGTGGTTGATCACCTGCACCGTCAGGTCAAAACCGTAGCTGTCGGCTTTGAAGGTGTAGGTCTTGACGAAGGTCAGCCCTTCAGGACTGGCGCAGGTAAATTTGAGAATCCCCTGGTCGCCGTCTTTGAGGCTGAGCCCCGGTTGGGAGGCCTCACATATCAGACTGCCCCCGGCAATATTGAGCCCCGGGCCTTGCCAATTGAGACTCAGGGGATACTCCTGGGCCGGTCCCGGGCGCACCAGCTCCTTAGGCTTTGATCTAGAATTCTCAGGATCATGGTAGCGTTCCAACTCAAAGCCCACCGGCCCTAACTTGACATCGGAGATGGTGGTGAAAGGCAGGGATTCTTTATATTTCTTTAATTGAAAGCTTTTTAAGCGGCCGCCTGCATCGGTAAATACCGCTCGGAACAGCGGGGTCTCCACCACGACGTCCTTGGCCGGGCGCTTGGGAGGTGCGGCAGGCTTGGCCGCAGGTACGCTCACCGCGGGCTTGGGCGGGGCCTGAGCCGGTGCGGGGACTGGTTGAGCCGGCTTAGCCTGCTCAGCCTGCTGGGCGGGCGGGAGCTGTGGGGCTCGGGTCTTCTCCCCGATGTACATGAAGACGATGAAGACCAAAAAACTTAAACCAAGGGCGATCAAAGCCCTTTTTTCCATGGGTGACTCCTAAGGCACCGGGTCCCAACCCCCGGGGTGAAAAGGATGGCAGCGCAGCAGGCGCCGCAGACTCAGGTACAGACCCCGCCGCCAGCCGTGGCGCTCCAGGGCCTCAGCGGCATAATGGGAACAGCTGGGGGCGAAACGGCAACAACTGGGAAACAGGGGCGAAATCAATAACTGGTAGGCCCTGATGGCCCACAAGGCTACTTTAATCATGGTCCGCGACCTGGTGAGAAAGCAGCAGGCGGCCTAGCTCTTCGGCCACCTGGTCATAATTCAAGGTCTCGGCCCCCTTTTTGGCCATAATTACCAGGTCCTGAGAAGGCAGCCACTTCTTATGGCGCCGAAAAAATTCCCTCAGCAGGCGTTTCATACGGTTACGCCTGCATGCCTTGCCGAAACGCCGGGTTACCACCAGCCCCAGCCGGGGAATAGAAGCCTCCGCGGGCGCCACAGTGACCCCAAAATGACGCGAGTATATCCGTCTCCCCTGGGCCTGGACCCGGAGATATTCAGAGCGACGGCGGAGCCGATCCGCTTTGGTGAAACTTGCGGTCCCTTTGGCGGTTGGGTTCGGGATGGGGCGCCGGCCGACGGAATGCGGGACAGAACTCAGGAACACTCCACCAGACTAAACCGTCAGGCGTTTGCGGCCCCGGGCCCGGCGGCGCTTAATGACCTGGCGGCCGCCTTTAGTGCTCATCCGCTCCAAGAAGCCGTGGGTCCTGGACCGGCGCAGATTATGTGGCTGAAAAGTGCGCTTTGACATTTATTTATCCTTGTACTCCCAGAACTTTTTCCAAACATTTTATAAACCATTTATCGTCGCTTTTGTCAAGGGTGCGAGCGGCAAATTCAAAGCCTGGGAAACCAAGTTTGACTTAGAAATTTCCATTAAATGCGCCTCAGAAAAATTGCCTCCTAATAAGGCAAAAAAGCCCGGATGGGTTAATCCAGGCCTTGCGGTGAACCTTCGGCGACGTTGCCAGGGCTCAAGTATCGATCAGTAATGAGTCATTCTTGCTCCCGGCCAGTGATTAATAATCTCATCCTGAGCTAAACCCTAAATGATTTCACAATATAGTCAGTCTCATGCACCCTGCCATGGCCGGTTATCAGATATTCGGTGTGTCCGAATATCAAACTATAGACTTTTACCTCACCAATGCCGCGGGCATCGAACACCATGGTGGCATGATCCCTGCCCTGCACCCGGATAACATCAAAATCAGTTACCAGGTGACCGCACTTTACCGCCATGCGTTCCAAGTTTTTCTGCTGTTCGACGATTTCCGGAACCAAACGTATCGAGTTGATGGTGAATTGTAATTTGGAATGATAGGGGCCATAGAACTCCGGCTGCTCTGCCAGTTGCCGGCGTCTGAAAAGCACGCGAACCAGCCACGGCGGCTCCCGCCAACCCTTGGGCAAAGTGATGGTGAATCCCCACTTGTTGTTATGATAGGTCTTCATCTTTGCCCTCCCTTTGTCTCATTGTTTCCATATTAGCACAAGTCAATAGAAATTTATACAATGCCAGGAGAAACACGGTAAGCTTGGATGGTCAAGGAGGGTTGTTTAAACCCCTCGCCAGCGGTCGCTTTTATCCCGCGGTCCAGAGTCTTGGCAGGATTTTTAGCTTGAATTTTCTTCACAAGTAGGCACAATAGAGGGTGCAGGGTTCGTCATGTCTCCATGAGGCGCCCTGGAAGGGAGGCCCTTTCCACCCTCAGGCGGTGTTCCATCAATATTAAGGAGTTGTGCGTATGTTTCTAGATCCCATCCTCGGATGGTTCTCCAATGATTTGGCCATTGACCTGGGCACCGCCAATACCCTGGTTTACGTCAAAGGCAAAGGCATCGTTTTAAGCGAACCGTCGGTAGTAGCGGTGCGCAAAAGCGACCGGGACCGCAACCGGGTCCTGGCCGTGGGCCGTGAGGCCAAGATGATGCTGGGCCGCACTCCGGGCAATATCGTCGCCATTCGGCCCATGAAGGATGGAGTTATCGCCGACTTTGAAATCACCGAGGCCATGCTGCGCCACTTCATCCGCAAGGTGCATAACCGCCGGTCCCTTATCCGGCCTCGTATCATCATTTGCGTTCCTTCGGGCATCACCCCGGTGGAAAAGCGGGCGGTGCGGGAGTCGGCGGAATCGGCCGGCGCCCGGGAAGTCTATTTGATTGAAGAACCCATGGCCGCGGCCATCGGCGCCGGCCTGCCCATCACCGAGCCCATCTGTAACATGGTGGTGGACATTGGCGGCGGCACCTCCGAAGTGGCGGTCATCTCCCTGGCCGGCATCGTCTATGCCCGTTCGGTCCGGGTGGGCGGCGACAAGATGGATGAAGCCATTCTCCAATACGTCAAGCGCAGCTACAACCTCCTCATCGGTGAGCGCACCGCCGAAATCATCAAGACCACCATTGGCAACGCCTTTCCGGGCGAGGTCGAATCCATGGACGTCAAAGGCCGGGACCTGGTCACCGGCATCCCCAAGATTATCACCATCAATTCCGATGAAGTGCGTCAGGCCATCCAGGAACAGATCGACCAGATCATCGCCGCAGTAAAGTCCGCCCTGGAACAAACCCCTCCGGAACTGGCCGCGGATATCGTGGACCGGGGCATCTATCTGACCGGCGGCGGCGCCCTGCTTAAGGGGCTGGACGAACTGCTCAAACAGGAGACAGGGCTGCCCATCAAAATCGCCGACGATCCTCTGGCCACGGTGGTCCTGGGTTCCGGCCGGGCCCTGGACAACCTTAACATCCTCAAGGAAGTTATGGTTGATTAAGGCGGTTGGTTTTGCGCCCTAGACTGCGCTATCGCACCCCGCTGTTGATTGCCCTGGCCGTCTTGCTGGTTATCTCCGTCCTTTCCCTCAGCCTGAAGCAATCACCGGCCGTATCCAGGGTTCAGGGGACGGTGATCGCCATAACCAGCCCGGGACTTCAAGCCCTGGAGTACCTGGCCCGCAACGTAAAAAAGCTCTGGCAGGGTTATTTCGACCTGGTGGGGGCCAGGCATGAAAATATCCGCCTTCGCCACAGGTTGGAAGAATACCAGCAGAGGGAAGTGCGCTACCAGGAGGCCCAGCAGGCCTTGAGCCGCCTCGAAGGACTGCTGGATATGAAGAGACAGGTGGCCTTGCCGGTTATTGGCGCCCGGATCATCGCCTATGATCCATCCATGTGGTCCCGCTGCGCCCTGATCGATCAGGGCAAGTCCCAGGGAGTGAAAAACGGCCTGCCGGTGCTGGCCCCGGAGGGCATCGTGGGACGGGTGGTGGAGACTTTTCCTCAGTACTCCAAGGTGATGCTGATTGTAGACCGCAAGAGCGGCGCCGAAGCCGTGGTACAGCGCAGCCGGGTGCGGGGAATCCTCAAAGGTAAGGGAGGCTGGAGCTGCTCCCTGGATTTCGTTCCTAAAAGCGCCGACGTACAGGTTGGTGACCTGGTCCTGGCCTCGGGATTGGGCGGTATTTATCCCAAGGGGCTGGTCTTTGGCAAGGTGACCGAGGCCAACAAGAAAAACCCCGGAGTCTATCAGGAGATCGAGGTTGCCCCCACCGTGGACCTGGCGGCGCTGGATGAGGTCCTGGTGATTAAAGTGGCCAGTATCTCTCTGTCCGAGCCATGATTGCCGCCCTTTTTGGTTATACTGTTCTGGCCCTCTGCTTCTTTTACGCGCAGAACTTGGTGTTCTTTCCGCAAGTGCACTTGCGCTTCCTGTCCCTGCTCCTGTTTTTTGTGGCTTTGCGTCCTTCCCTGGGGCTGGCCCTGGCCCTGGCCCTGGTCTTGGGGGCCTTGCAGGACAGCTATGCCACTACCCCCTTCGGATTGCATCTGGGTGCCGCCCTGCTGCTGGTGGCCGCAGCCAGGTTCCTCAGGCATCGGCTCCTCTGGCAACGCCTCGGCTCCCAGGTGGTGGGTAGTTTGGCGGGCTTAAGTGTGCAAGAGTTCTTTATGCAGGTAAGCATTATGACCCTGGGACACGAAGGTCTTTTTGCCTATCATCTGTTGACTCGCCATATCGTGGAAATTCTGGGCACTGCGGCCGTGGGACCTTTGATGTATCTCCTGATTCAGCGGATGGAAATTTTTTTGCGGCATTTCGGCTGGCGCCCCGGTGATTCTTCGCCCTACCAGTCATTTTCTTGAAATTGCGGTGAAGGGGCGCATTCACAGGTACTCCTTTGAGTTTGGACTCTGATGCCTGATCTGCAAAAAGAGAATCTTTGGGGTTTTAGATTCCTGGGAAATTCCAGCGGCGGCGCCATGTCGCCGGAGGAACAGGAACAGGTCCGGCGCAATTTTTCCGTCGTGGCCTTATCCGTCCTCTGCCTCTTTGCCCTCCTGTTCCTGCGCCTCTGGTTTCTCCAACTGGTGCAAGGAGCGGATATGCAGCTCCGGTCAGAGCAGAACCGCCTTCGCCAGCAAGACCTGCCTCCCTGGCGTGGCAAAATCCTGGATCGTACCGGCGATGTTCTGGTGGGAAATCGCACCAGTTACGACCTGGTGGCGGTCCTGGAGGACGTGGGTGATATCCCGCTTCTGGCCCGGCGTTTGGCGAGTCTGTTGAAATTGGATCAGAAACAGGTCACCAGACAGTTGGAAAACGCCAAGGCTGCAAGTCTTTACCAGGTGCGGCTGCGCGGCGACCTTACTTGGGAGGAAATGAGCCTGGTAGAAACTTATCAGCCAGAGCTGACGGGGGTGACGGTGCAGATCCAACCCAAGCGGGAGTATCGGCAAAACGGTCTGGCGGCTCATACCCTGGGTTATTTGGGCGAAATTACCGAGGCCCAGTTAAAAAATGGCAAATTTGCCAATTATAAAACGGGAGATTATGTCGGCCGCTGCGGCATCGAACTGGCCTGGGATAAGTTCATCCGAGGCGCCAGAGGTTACCGTCGCATCGAAGTGGATGCTTACGGCCGGGAGTTCCGCCAGTTGGATTCGGTCTTGCCCACCCCTGGGGCCAATATTTATCTGACCCTGGACGACCGCGTGCAAAAAGAGGCCGAGGGTTGTTTGGAAGGGATGGCCGGGGCCATCGTCGCCCTGGACCCGCGTTCCGGAAGAGTCCTCGCCCTGGCCTCTTCTCCCAGCTTCTCCCAGGAAGCCTTTGAAAGGGGCCTTACCGCCCGGGAATGGCAAGGGCTCATCAAGGATAAGAGGCATCCCCTGGAAAACCGGCCCTTGCGGGGCCAGTACCCACCAGGTTCCACTTTTAAAATCGTCATGGCGGTGGCCGGCCTGGAAGAGGGCGCCATCACTCCCGACGAAGCGGTCCATTGCTCCGGGTCGATGACCGTGGGCAACCATGTGTTCAATTGCTGGAAGAAAAAACACGGCCATGGCGACATGAATCTGCATGAAGCTCTGGTGGAATCCTGTGACGTCTATTTCTATAACCTGGGTAAAAAGCTGGGGATTGACCGCATCGCCAAATGGGGCCGGCGGTTCGGATTGGGGGAGCCCAGCGGCCTGAACCTGGACCGGGAGGCTCGCGGCCTGGTGCCCTCCTCCGAATGGAAGAAGGCCCGGTTTAAGCAGTCCTGGCACGAAGGTGAGACCATGTCGGTGGCCATCGGCCAGGGTTACAACCTGGCCACCCCGATCCAGATGGCCCAGGTGGCTGCGGCCATAGCCAGCGGCGGCACCATTTACCAACCGCAGATAGTGGAGAAGGTGGAGAGCCCCTCAGGTGAGGTCCTGTACCAATTGCATCCTGTGGCTAAGTACAGCCTGGGGGCCGGTCCGGCTACCATCGAAGCGGTGCAGAAAGGCCTGGAAGGAGTAGTGGAGGAAGACCAGGGGACCGGCCACGCGGCCTTCCTCCCAAATATCCGGATAGCCGGCAAGACCGGCACCGCCCAGGTAGTGACTGTAGAACGGCTGGAGGCGGAGAAGAAAGACGCCAAAGAGGTCCTGGCGGGCCATCGCTACGAGAACCACGCCTGGTTCGTGGGTTACGCCCCGGCGGATAACCCCCGGGTGGCCGTGGCGGTGATAGTCGAGCACGGCGGCCATGGCGGCAGCGCCGCCGGTCCCCTGGCCCGGCAGGTTATCGCCGCAGCCTTGACGGAACGCCCCCGGGTAGCCAAATCCGAATAATTATGAGGTGAGGGCCGTCTTCGGGCCAACTCGCTGAGGTTGGCAGGCAGGGACGCCCACCACGTTAGCAGAGTTTTATGTGAACAGCCGCCCTCCGCTGTTTTTTTCAGCAGACGAGGGAGCCTGCTCTCAACTTTCTATTCCTGATTCGCTAAGTATATGAATTTTTGGGCTTATTTCAATCAGACCTTAACTCCACCTCCCTGTCGCCACCCCAGCCGTATTTGCCGATGAGGCGCACAAACCGGCAGCCGCCGTGATATTCGAATTTCAACCCTTCCCTGGTCTTGCGAACGCAGGTCAGGGTTTGGGACCAGACGTCCCCCACCGGGATCACCAACCGCCCCCCCAAGGCCAGTTGCTCCGTTAAAGGCCGGGGGACTTTGGGCGCCCCGGCGGTGACGATGATGGCGTCAAAGGGCATCTCCTCGGGCCAGCCCAGGGTGCCGTCCCCCACCCGAATCTTGATGTTGGTATAACCCAGGGAGTCCAGCACCTGCCTGGCCTGATCCGCCAGACCGCCCACCCGGTCGATGCTAAAGACCTCTGCGGCCAACTCCGCCAGGATGGCCGCCTGATAACCGGAACCGGTGCCGACCTCCAGGACCCGGTCGGTCTCCGTGATCTCGAGCAGTTCAGTCATCAGGGCGACGATGTAGGGCTGCGAAATGGTCTGATTCTCGCCGATGGGCAATGGATAGTCATTGTAGGCCTGATCCCAGAGATGGCTGGGAATGAAGAGGTGCCGGGGAACCTTGCGCATGGCCGCCAGCACGCGTAAATCGGCCACCCCCCGGGCCTCGATCTGCTGGTCCACCATGCGTTCCCGGAGCGCGGCATAGCTATCTTCGGTCATGGATAATCCTTTATTGGAGGGACGCCTGCGGGTCGAGCTCCGCCGGCAAGTACAATTAAAATAGGAAATAAATCCCGGATTTTAAAGGGCTGGACGTAAGATTTTTAGCTATTGGCCAAAATTCCAGACCGGAAATAGGAATAATAACTGTAGTTTTAGACCTGACCAAGTCAGCGCCTTCTCAGCTCGATTTTTGTTATAATTATCTATGGACTTGATGAATCATTGCCGTTTCCATCCGGAGCGGGGCGCCTATGTCGTGTGCCAGAAGCACGAAGTCGGTTATTGTCAGGAATGCCTGGACTTATGTAAGGCCTGCACCGACCCCTGCCTCTACTGCAAATTCCGCCCGGGCTGCGTCATCTGGGAACTCTGCCGCAAGGAAGCCAAAAAGCGTTGCCAGGAAGAGAATTCCGCCAGCTAATTCCCACCATATTAGAACCCTTTCGAGTCGAAGTTTTATCATCAGGCGCGCACGTGGTTGTGCCCCCACAAAGCGATTCCTGGTACCGTCCTATCCCCATGCCCGTGGCAGTCCTTCTCCGGTACCCCCCGCGGCATTGACGCCTCTCCCCGTGGTGCTTAATTTATTGTTAGTCCACCATGGAAGGAGGTGAAGGCGGGATGAAACCTGGCAAAGAGGTATTGGCCAAGGAGGCTGCCTTTTGGGGCAAGGTCAAGCAGATTGACCCCCGCAAGGTATGCCGCAAATGAAAGGAATGAAAAAACTGAGGTTGCTGGTCCAGCAACTTAAACAAAGCAGGTATGGCAGGGGCGGCCATAACCTCTCTTGCCATATCTGCTTCTTAGTTTTTATCTCAATTCTTAGGCCCCTTATTTAGGCTGAAAGCTGAAAGCTGATTGCTGAGAGCCAATAGCCCATGTCCATATCCCGCACTTACGATTTCTTGATCCAGTGGCATCTCACCGAAAGATGCAACCTGAGGTGCAAGCACTGCTACCAGGAAGGCGGGCAATCGCGGGAACTGACGCGGGGCCAAATTTTCGCGGTGATTGATGAAATCGACCAGATGCTGAAGGATTGGCATCAGGCTTATGAGATCGAGTTTCAGCCCAGTTTTAATGTTACCGGCGGCGAACCCTTTCTTCGGCCTGATTTTTTCGCCATTCTGGAACGGATGGCCGGCATCGGCTTTGAAATCTACGTCCTCTCCAACGGCACCCTGATCACCCCGGAGCGGGCCCGGCGTCTGGCTGAACTTAAGGTGAACGGCGTCCAGGTGAGCCTGGAGGGTCCTCCTGAGATTCACCAAGCCATCCGGGGCCCCGGCAGCTTTGCCGCCTCCCTGGCCGGCATCCGCTACCTCCTGGATGCAGGGGTGAAGGTCTCCCTCAATGCCACTCTGTCCCGGATCAATGCCGGCTATTTCCAAGACCTGGTGAAGCTGGCCCGCACCCTGGGCGTCCCCCGCCTGGGATTCTCCCGGCTGGTGCCGTCGGGCCGGGGCCGGATTTGGCTGGACCAGATGTTGACCACGGCCCAGGTCAAAGAGCTTTATGAACAGGTGCTGTCTTTAAAAGATAATGGCCTGACGATCACCACCGGCGATCCCATGGCAGCCCAAATGCGCGCTCCGGTCCCGCAGGAGGCCGGAACTTTTCCCGCCGGCGGCTGTTCCGCCGGGGTAGCCGGCCTTACCCTGCTGGCGGATGGCGCCGTGGTCCCTTGCCGCCGGCTCAATCTCCCTTTGGGCCTGGTGGGGCTGGACTCCTTGCGGGAGATCTGGGCCACTTCACCGGTCCTGGAGGCCCTGCGGGACAAAAGCCGCTATTCCGGCAAATGCGGCGCCTGCGCCCGTTGGGCCGACTGCCGGGGTTGCCGGGCCATTGCCTACGAGTACTCCCGCTCCCAGGGCAACCCTGATTTCCTGGCCCCGGA
>JAMCQY010000393.1 GCA_023381945.1 Deltaproteobacteria bacterium | reverse complement strand
GGACAAACTACCTGGCGCACCTTACTGGCGCCGGCTAATTTGGCATAGAGGTTTTCATCGAAAAACCAGCGTTTATCCTGGTAGAGAGCGTGGCATTCTTCGCACACCGCGGCTTCCTGGCCTGCCGCCAGTTCGTAGGGCTCGTTGACCCGGCCGGCGTGACCGAATTTCTTGCCCTTTTCCCCGCTCCACTTCTGCTCCTTGTATTTTTCCATATAATTAGCCTCTCTTCTGGACGCCCCTTGTCCAGGGACGCAAATGAATTATCTTGTAGTTGTCTAGACCTGGTGCCCGGTCGCAGCGTATCTAATAAGTTAAGGCCTATTTTTTCATTTTCTACTTGTCCGGTCGATTTATTCAGGTCAAAGGAGGAACAGCCCATGCTCTGCCGGATTTTCACGGTTCTGGCCATTCTGATCCTGGCGCTCTCGGGCCCGGCCGCCGCAGCCGTCGGCAAACTTACTTATAAGATCTCCCAGGTCACCAACGATCCGGTCAACCATCTTAATCCTTCGATTAATGACTTGGGGCAGGTTGGCTGGTGCGTGGCCAAGGGGCCAATTTACGAGTCCTATTCCACGGTGCTCCAGAAACAGGTGTTGAACCTCTCCGCTTGCGTGGCTGCGGCGGGTTTTAACCTCAAAGATATGGTCTGGACCCAGATCGTGGATGGCTACAGCCAGGTTTTTTCCAGCCGCAGGGGGCAGGTAACCAAGGGTGCCGCCAACCATTTGGACCCGGCGGTGAATGCCGCGGGCGAGATCGTCTGGGTACAAATGGTCCAGGGTAAAACCCAGATTTTTTCTAACCTCAAAGGCCAGGTGACCAAAGACCCGGTAAATCATGTCCAACCCGCCATTAACAGCAATGCCGAGATCGTCTGGGTCCAGCCGGTGGATGTCCACGACCAGATTTTTTCCAGCCGCCGGGGGCAGCTCACCTTCGCCCTCAAAGATCATGAGCAGCCGGCTATCAATGATGCGGGAGAGGTGGTCTGGATCGAAAAGATCAGTGACAGTTGGCAGGTGGTTTCTTCCATCCACGGCCCCATCACCCTGGACATTGTGGACCATTTCCAACCTCACATCAACAATGTGGGCGCGGTGGTCTGGTCCCAGAAAGTGGGACGATATTCGCAGATATTCAAGGCAGTCCCGGAGTTATGGTAAGAACTGCTTTCCCTTGGGGAGAACGTGATGATGGGAAAATCCAGGCCCGAAGATATGTGGCAGTGCCAGATGACCAACTGCGGTTATCCAGGTGGGATAAAAAAGGCAAAATCCCGCCAGGAACCCGGTTTGAGGATCTGCCCGACGACTGGAAATGTCCCTGCTGCGGCGCCGGCAAACAGATGTTTCGTCCGCTGGCCGGCCCGGGTTCGACAGCGGCCCAGCCGGTTAAATGTGAGCAATGAGAAGAATCTCAAGCGAAGACGCCAAGGCGTAAAGAAAAGACGAGAATAAAGAAGATGGCGGGCGAGAACACCCGCCCCACCAATTTTTTTTTATATTTTACGGGTGCCCCGAATACCAAAGACCTTTCCAGCTCACTGCTCACTTAGAAATCCACGTACTCTCCTCGCTTCATCCCCCTTAGATGGCAGGTGTCGTTGAGACCCATGATCTGCCAGGTGTCGCCGGTCCAGTCGAAGCAGTTGATGGCCGTAGTCTCCTGACCGATCCGCCAGAAATGGGAGTTGTCCAGGCCGATGAGCGCGGCGATCACCACTTTGTTCACCGCCCGGTGAGCCGCCAACAAGACGGTTTGGTCCGGGTGGCGCTGCAACACCTGGTTTAACGCAGCCAGGGACCGGGCCTTGACTTCTTCCAGGGTCTCGCCTCCGGGGAACCGCATCGTCTGAGGGGAAGTTTCCCACTGGCTGTAAAGGTCGGCGTATTTAACTTTGACCTCGGCGAGCGGCAGCCCCTCCCAATCGCCGTAGCAGAGGTCGGTCAGGCCCGGCAAGTCCGTAACCGTCAAGCCGTGGTGCCGTGCGATGGCCTCGCCGGTGTCCCTGGCCCGGGACAGGGGCGAGCAGTAGGCGGCGTGCATGGTCTCACCCTTCAGCCACTCTCCCGCCAACCGGGCTTCTTCCCGGCCCTGGTCGTTCAAGGGGATGTCCCGGGAGCCGCGAAATATCTTGTCTTTGTTCCAAGGGGTCTGGCCGTGTCTTACCAGGATGATTTTAGTCATACTCCCGTCCTAAAAATCACCAAAGGTTAGAGGCAATAGGGTGGTCGTCCCTAGATTTCAGGTCGATGGCCGCCATTTCGCAGGCCGAGCGGCAGATGCCGCAGCCGTAACAGCGGACGGGATCAATGAAGGTCTTCTGGTCGACCACCGAGAAACCTATGGCTCCAAACTGGCACATGGAGTGACAGGCCCGGCAGCCGGTGCAATCATTAACGCTCACTTCGGCCACGTACTCGCCCCGAAAGAAGGCGCGAAAATTATAGCGATAACTCAGCATGGCCATGCAGTCGGCCCGGTCGCAATTGCAGAGGCCGCCGATGAATGGGGTCTTGAAGGTCCAGATGGTGTGGATCAAGCCCTGTTTTTCGAAGCCGCGATGCAAATCCATGGCCTCCGCCTTGGTAAGGCGGTCGAAGTGGGCGTCTTCGGGACCGAGTTGGAAGGTTTCCATGAAGGCTTTTTTCATGCCGAACATTTTTTCAGGGTCCAGGCCCAGGCCGAAGCAATAGGTGGCGTCGTTCTTGCCCTTGTTCATCTTGCGGCAGATGCAGGGAATGCGGACGATGGAATTGGCCAGGTCGAAAATCTGGGCCAGGTCTTCCAGGGGCACCACCTGCCCGAAGTGATCCCGCTGCTGGCGCCGCTCCCGGTACCAATAGAGCAGTTTTCGCAGCCAGGCCGGAGACTGCATGGCCTTTTGGAAACCTGGCTCGACCTTGGCGCCCCAATTTAAAGCTCCCGGTAAAAATTCCTCGAAGTAACGGCGGCGCTCCAGGTCGTTGAGCAGTTCCTCGGAGTAGTTCTCCGCCTTCAGATACCATTTCTTACCGTCCCCATGCGAATGACAAAATTCACACATTTAGCCGCCTCCCCGGTTTTCCAGGAAAAGAGCTGCCCGCTCAACTTGCCCATTGGTTCAGTAGAGGGACCAGAGCAGCCCGTTTATGCGACTTTATCGCATTTTTAGCCCCGGGGATATACCTTAAATGGATTATTACTTGCCCAGAAAAAAACGGAGCCGGATCGGGCCCGGCCCCGCTCTTTGAGTTGCCCGGGAGGCAAGCAGGTCGGCTTAGGGGATGATTTCCCAGTTGAGCTCAAAGGTGTTATCGTAAAGAGTGTACAGGAAGCCCATCATCTTGCCGACTCCGGGCATGATCCCTTCCTGAATCTTCCAGTACATCAGATAGATAGCCGGGACCATGCGGGGCTCATTGGTCTTGGGGTCGGGAAATTGGATGTTCTGCCAGACCTCTTTTTTCTCCATAACGCGCCATAAGGTGCCATACTTCTTGCTGCGCACGGTCTGCCCCACACTGGGAAGCTTCTTTTCACTCATGATTTTCTGATATTCTTCCATAATGTCACCTCCTGAGGAGAATGGTTAGGGCTTACGGTGAACATAAGATTAGTTTATCGAGTTTCAAGGGCTAATCTGCCTCTATCCGCTCTTGTTAAGATTTTCCCTAGGGCAGGGATTGTTCAATACGAGCCTTCAAACCGATTAACGAACCTTCGGCTTGCAGTATTTCCGCCAGGCGTTGCTCCACCTCTCCGGCCCGGCGCGACACCGCCTGGGCGCTGCTCTGCTTCTGGGCCCGGGCCCGTTCCAGCGCGCCGGCGATGCTTTGCGTGGTATCATCGATTTTAGAGAGCCAGTCCTGCCGGAAATCCCGGCCCAGATCCTGGAGCCGCTGCTGAAAATCGTAACGCAGCCGGCCGCAATGCTTATCGACCAGCTCAGCCACATTTTCCAGGAGTTTCTTCAGCAACAAACCTTTGGTGAAGGCGCGGGGAAGAAGCGAAGTCACGGTCATTTGCAGGATTTCCAGCCCCACCGGTTCTTCTTTAAATTTAAACCAGAAGCGGCTCTTTTCAGTGAAGGCTTCCTCGGCCGCAAAACCTCGCAGGGAAAATTCGAAGATGCGGGCCGTCAATTGGGTCAGGCGCTCGAGGATGCCGCTGATCCGCCCGGCGAACTCCTGATGGGTATCCGCCAATAAGAGCGCCAGTTTGTCAATTTCCTGCCACCGCCAATCCGTGAAGACATCCCGCAGCGCGGCGCATAAATATTTCTCCATTTCCTGGCGCAAATCACCGGCCAGTTGGGTCTGCCGGTGAAACTCGGCCTCCACTTCCCGGCGCAGCCGGGCCTCGGTCTCCCGCTTAAAGGCTTCCAGGTCTTTATTTAATTCGGTCATCACCCCCTTGATCCGACCGTCAAGGAGCAGGAGAGACATCTCCCGTTCTTTCTCCAGACCCTGTCTTTCCTGGTGGAATCGAGTAATCTTTTCATCCAGTTCTTTCAAGGGAATGGCGGCGGCCTGACGTTCCACCTTGAGGGCCAGGGTGGAGTCGCACAAGGCTTTGAGAATCCCGTTGAGGCAGGAAATCAGCAAGACGCGGCCCTTTTCTTTATAAAGAAACTGACGCAGATGTTCCTCAAAGCTGGGCAGGAGGCTGGCGTTCAATAATTTTGAGCCGCCATTTGACTTACCTTCCAGGGCCAGCTTGGCCGACAGGGGAAAAATCATCACCCTCTGGGCGGCCAGGTTCTCCTGCAGGACCTCTGCGGTAAAACTCAGCGCCTCCTGCCGCTCAGATTCGTCCACGTAATCGATCTTGTTCAACACAAAGAAGAGCTTATGGACATACTCCCGGATATCCTGCAAAAATTCCTGCTCCGCCGCGGATAAGGGCGGGTCCACCGTGACCACGAAGATGGCGGCGTCCACCCGGGGCAGGTAATTGTAAGCCACCTCGGTATTATGGCTATAGACCGAGCCCACCCCGGGAGTGTCAATGATGCGCACCCCATCCCGGAGATAATCCGAGGGGTAGGCGATCTCTACTTGCCGCACCCCTTTCTGATTGCGCGGGTTCCCTTTTTCCGTGATGTAGTCAGCCAATTCCGGCTGGGTGATTTTTTGACTCTGGCCGTTCTGAAAGTGCACCTGGATATCGAGGCTCTCCCCGTAACCTAAAATGGTGACTACCGAAGTGAGAGGGACAATGGCGGTGGGCAGGACCGGCTCTCCCAGCAGGGCGTTGATCAGGGTGCTTTTCCCCCGTTTGAAAGCCCCCAGGATCACCAGGTTGAAGCGGTTTTCCCTTAATTTGTGAAGGAGCCGCGTCAACTGCGGCCCCTTTACTTCGGGCAACCCGGCTAACCGGCTCAGCTCCTTTTCCAGCTCTTCTTTCAGTTCCCGGTAAGCTCCCATTAATTCTCCTTGATCTTTACGCAAAAAAAAACTTCTGCCCCGAACGGGACAGAAGTCATTAGCCTCAAAGCAGCGGTTCCGGTGGACTTCATCACCCTAAGTATTTAAATTTTAAATAAGACTTTTTCCGGTAACTGTCAATATTTTATTGCCGGCTGGCAGGGAAAAACCGCTTGATCGAGCCGCAGCAAAAATATTGCTGGGAAGGTTGACCATTACGAGTTTCTGCGTTATGCCTTTTATCAAATTACCAGAACCGTTTTTTCTAATGAAATAGGTCGAATTCCGGCAAAAACCGCCTTATTTTCCAGATTGATAGAGGGACGCGGGAGTTTTAACTTTTGATTTTGAATTGGCTGCCAAACCTGATCAGGACTGATGGTTGGATAATGAAGATTTTTTTAGTGTTGCTGGGTGGAGGCATCGGGTCGGTCTGCCGATACGCCTTGTCATTGCTGGCCGTCCAGCTTTTTGGCGTCAAATTCCCTTGGGGCACCCTTGTTGTCAACCTTTCAGGCTGCTTTCTTATCGGTCTTGCCTTTGCCCTGGCCGACCGCGGCCTGAATATTATGAATCCCACGATTCGCCTGTTTTTTATGACCGGGTTTCTGGGGGGCTTGACAACCTTTTCCACCTATGCCCTGGAGACGGCGACTTCCATGCGGGCGGGAATGCACCTGGTCGCGGTGGCCAACTTCCTGTCCAACAACCTAATTGGTGGGGCCTTGGTTTTTTTGGGCATGCTGGTGGGCCGTCTAAGGTAAGGTGAGGCTAATTATGCAGCAGTATAAAAAAATCGAGATATTCACCAGTGAAGAGGCCCGCTGGCAGGGGCAGCCCGTTTACGATGCCATCGTCCAGTTTGTGCGCGACCTGAAAATCGCGGCGCGTTGTTTGGTGACCAAAGGGATAGAGGGTGTTTACGAAAGCGGCGAAATTGCCACCGGCAGAATCGAAGTCCTGTCCTACAACATGCCGGTGCGGATTACGATTATCGTGCCGGCGGTCGAGTCCGAGCGGATATTGGCGAAGGCTGCGGAGATGGTTACCGATGGTATTGTGGCGGTGCAGGATTTGAGCGTCGTTTCCCACAAGACCCGTGGCCTTCTCATTCCGAGACACACCAGGGTTCGCGATCTAATGACTCCTGCTCCTAAAAAGGTTAACCCGGACACTTCTTTGGCCGAAGTGGCCCGCCTGCTGCTCTCTTCCACCTTTACCGGGTTGCCGGTGGTCGACCAAGAAGACCGGCCGGTGGGCGTTATTGCTCAGGGGGATTTGATCTATAAGGCAGGAATGCCGATGCGGCTCGGTTTGCTGGCTGAATCGGATCGTGGAAAAGTGAGCGCGATACTGGCGGCCCTCGCCCCGAAGCAGGCCAAAGAAGTCATGACCAAGCCGGCGGTGATGATTGCCCAGGACCAGTTGGTCACCGAGGCAGTGAATCTCATGCTGAAGAAACAGGTGAAACGTTTGCCGGTTATCGACGAGGCCGGAAGACTGGTGGGGATCCTTTCGCGGGTGGACGTGTTTCGCAGCATCATGCGTGAGTCCCCCGACTGGAAGGCCTTTCAGGAACAGGAAATCGCCGTGGAAAACCTGCGGTTTGTCTCCGACATCATGCGCCGGGACACTCCCACGGTTTTCCCGGACACTCCCGTCGAGGAAGTGATTCGCCTCATCGACAGCAACGACATTCAGCGGGTTTGTGTGGTGAATCAAGCAGGAGATTTTCTGGGACTGATTTCAGACCGGGACCTCCTGATCGCTTTTTCCGAGCGCCATCCGGGTATCTGGGACTATTTTGTCAGCAAAATTCCTTTTACCGAGCGGGGCCGAAAACACCGGCAACTCCAGCAATTTCTCCTGAGTATGAAAACCGCCGGTGAGGTCATGAACACGAATATAATCACGGTTCAGGAAGATGCCCCGATCAATGAAGCCATCCGGTTGATGCTCGACCGGGCGATCAAACGTTTGCCGGTAATTGACGCCCAGGGAAAATATCGCGGCATGGTCAGCCGTGAGGCCCTGTTGCGCGCCGGGTTTGCACATTCAGCTTGACCTGATCCGGGAGAAGTTGTAAAGAAGAAGACGACAACTAGTGGCGATGGGGTCCGCCTGGGAGGAAAAGAAATCCGCCCGAACCGCGTAGACGCTGATGGCTCCTGTGTTCACCTTTGGTGAAGCAGGGGCTTTTTTATTGCCCTCCATTCTGTTATCGGGAGGAATAAAGTGGAACAGGTATGGTTTACTGCGGCCAGTTGGCTGGGCGTAGCGCTCGCGGCGAGCCTCATTTCCATCCGCACCGGGATCTCGGTAGCCCTGGTGGAAATTTTCCTGGGAACCCTGGCGGGAAATTTTTTGGGATTCCACTCGGCTCCCTGGATAGATGTCCTGGCCGCCTTTGGCTCCATGATGCTGACCTTCCTGGCTGGAGCCGAGATTGACCCAGCTTCCTTCAAGAAACATCTCAAACCCAGCCTGGTAATCGGCTTCGTTTCCTTCCTCTTTCCCTTCCTGGGAGCCATGGCCTTTGCTTATTATGTCACCGGTTGGGATTTGCAGGCTGCCGAGATCGCCGGTATCGCCCTGTCCACCACCTCGGTGGCCGTGGTCTATGCCGTCATGGTGGAGACCGGTCTGAATGAGACCGACATCGGCAAGCTCATCCTGGCCGCCTGCTTCGTCACCGACCTGGGCACGGTGCTGGCCTTGGGAGTGCTGTTTGCCAATTTTAACCGTTGGATGCTGGTGTTTGTCGTAGTTACCGGCATTGCCCTGTGGCTACTGCCGCGGGTCAGCCGCTGGATGTTTAAGACTTGGGGCGGCCGGGTCAGCGAGCCGGAAGTCAAATTCGTCTTTTTGGTGCTCTGTTTTCTAGGGGCCCTGGCGGTCACGGCCAACAGTGAAGCGGTCTTGCCGGCCTATCTCTTCGGGCTGGTGGTCGCCGGCGTGTTCGTCCGGGACAAGGTCTTGATGCGGCGCATGCGGACCATCACCTTCACCCTGCTGACCCCGTTTTTCTTTATCAAGGCTGGGGCCTTGATCTCCCTACCGGCTTTGTACGCGGGAATCGTGTTAATCCTTATCCTATTGGGGGTAAAGATCGCCGCCAAAATCATCGGGGTCTGGCCGTTATGCCGGGTCTTTAAGATGCCGCTTAGGGAAAGTAATTACACCACCTTACTCATGTCCACCGGCCTCACTTTCGGGAGCATTTCGGCCCTTTACGGGCTGACTCGCGGGATTATCAGCCAAGACCAATATTCCGTCCTGGTGACGGTGGTCATCGGCTCCGCGGTGGTGCCGACCTTTATTGCCCAGACCTGGTTTCAGCCCAGGACCGTGGTCCCTTATGAGCCGGTATATTTGGGCAGTACGGAGCATTTTTTGCATTACGTCGAAGAATGAGCGGCAATTTCAAGGATAGCTGATGAAACATCCAAACGAGTATGATAACGGGAGGAACGATGTTTCAAAAAATCCTGCTGGCGTATGATGGGTCGGAAGGGGCAAATAAGGCCCTTGAGGCTGCCATCGATCTGGCTAAGCTGCATCAGGGGAAAATTTGGGCCCTGGCGGTGGAGGAAAAGCTGCCGCATGTCAGCGCCACTGTCGGCGAATTCCAGGAAGCCAAGGATCTGGCCGACCAAAAGTTCCGCAAGCTTATGGAAGCGGCGCGGGCCCGGGCCGAAAAAGCCGGGATTGAGTTAAAAGCCCTCCTGCGCGCCGGCCACCCGGCCCAGACCATTGTGGAAGTGGCCAAAGAGGGCGAGTTTGACGTGATCCTGGTGGGCCACAGCGGCCTCTCCGGAGTCTGGGCCGCCTTTCTGGGCACCACCGCCGAAAAGGTGAGCCGCCATGCCCCATGCAGCGTGCTGATTGTGCGGTAATAGGCCCCCTTAGAGGATAAATCGGGATAGCAGGATGTCTGCGTGATGCAGGATGGAGTTATTCCAAACCTGAGCGAGGCGCACCGCAGCCGAATCAGGATAACCCTCACCCTTCTCGACGAAGCTTTAGTTAAATTTGAGGAGTGGGCTCGGGGACGGGAAGTGCGCTCTGTGCTTTACCGCGAAAAGAACACCCTGGATCCCGGCAGGCGGGCCGGACTATTGGCCGATATTGCCGGTATCCGCGGCCTCATGCAGGAATTTCAGGATGATCTACAACTGCAGCCAGGTTCTCAAGACATTGTCAAAACCATTCGGGGACACTGCTACATTCTTTGGGTGGACGTCCTGGAAATGACCGGCAAGTATCTGCGGGGTTTTGGCGAACCGCCGCCGGAATTGGTTGATTATCTGGACCCCAAGGCTCATCGAATCCTGCAATATTTAGATCACATCAAGACATTGCTGAGCAAACCCGGCTCGTTAGGCTGAATCCTTTTCTAAGCCTTATGAATAAAACGGTAGAAACTCTCAATAAAGCCGCGGCCTGGAAATTCATCCTCCTGGTGGGCGTGGTCAGCCTGTTCAGCGACATGACCTATGAGGGAGCCCGCAGCATCACCGGCCCTTTTCTCGGCATGCTTAACGCCAGCGCCACCGTGGTCGGGATTGTCGCCGGTTTGGGAGAATTTATCGGTTATGCCCTGCGGCTGGTTTCGGGTTACCTAACCGACCGTATCGGCAAGTACTGGTCCATTACTTTTGTGGGCTACGCCCTGAACCTGTTTGTCGTACCGCTACTGGCCTTGGCAGGGAGTTGGCAATTCGCGGCTTTGCTGATCTTAACCGAGCGGATGGGCAAGGCCATCCGCACTCCCGCCCGGGACGCTATGCTCTCCCACGCCACCACGGAGGTGGGGCGGGGTTGGGGCTTCGGCTTTCATGAGGCCATGGATCAGATCGGCGCCATGCTGGGGCCGCTCATTGTGGCCGCAGTTCTCTATTTTAACGGCGGCTATCGGGCCGGGTTTGCTTATTTGTTGATCCCGGCTATCCTGGCGGTTCTGGTAATCACTCTTGCCGCCCGCCTCTATCCTCATCCCCAGCACCTGGAAGTGACCGTCCCGAAGTTGGAAACCACCGGCCTGACTCACCCTTACTGGCTTTATGTCGTGGCTGTGGGGCTGATTGGCGCAGGCTATGCCGATTTTCCCTTGATCGCCTACCATTTCGGCAAAGCCGCGGTGGCCTCGCCCAATTGGATTCCCATTTTTTATGCCGTGGCCATGGGGGTGGATGCCGTGGCGGCGCTGATCCTGGGCCGCCTGTTCGACCGCCTGGGGATGCCGGTGATCATGGGCATCTCAATCTTGTCGGCGCTTTTTGCTCCCCTGGTCTTTCTGGGCGGCTTTGATCTCGCCCTGTTGGGCATGGTCCTCTGGGGCATCGGCATGGGAGCCCAGGAATCCATTATCAAGGCCGCCCTGGCGGAAATGGTGCCGCGGGATCGCCGGGCCACCGGTTACGGCATTTTCAACACCGGTTTCGGCCTCTTCTGGTTCATGGGAAGCGCCCTAATGGGTTGGTTATACGATGTTTCTCTGGGCGGCCTCATCGCCTTTTCCGTACTTATCCAGCTACTGGCTATCCCGCTCTTTGCGAAGGTAACCCGGGACTTTTGCTTTATGTCGCGCTGAGCCCCCCGCCTCTTGACAAAATCCCCCCGACCGCATATATAAAATGGGTCAAGTCGTGACTGGGGGATCGTCTAACGGCAGGACTGCAGCCTCTGGAGTTGCCTATCAAGGTT
>JAMCQY010000220.1:9884-11215 GCA_023381945.1 Deltaproteobacteria bacterium | reverse complement strand
CAACGGCGGCATCGTCAAGTCCCTGGTCTTCGGTCTCACTATCATCCTGGTAGCCTGTTACAAGGGCTACTATACCGAACACGGGGCCGAAGGTGTGAGCAAGGCCACCAATCAGACCGTAGTTCTGTCCGCGGTGCTGGTGTTGGCATGGGACTATATCCTAACGTCGTTCTTTATGTGAAAAAGAAATTTCTCACCCCAAGACGCCTAGGCGCAAAGGGGTTTTTCTGACAACTGGCTACTGGCTACCAACCAATGATTCAACTCATTGACTTACATAAATCCTTCAACGGCCAGAGGGTGCTGGACGGCGCCAACCTGACCATCCCCACAGGCCGGATTACGGTGGTCATCGGCAAGAGCGGGGTGGGCAAAAGCGTCCTGCTGAAACATATCATCGGCCTCCTGAAACCGGATAGCGGTCAGATCCTGGTGGACAACGTGGATATCAGCACTCTGCGCGGCCGCAGCCTGCGAGAATTTAAGAAACACTTTGCCGTGCTCTTCCAAGGTGGAGCGTTGTTCGATTCCCTCAACGTCTTCGAGAATATCGCCTTTCCGTTGCGGGAGAAGACCAGGTTGTCGGAAGCCGAGATTTCTAAGCGGGTACGGCTTCGTCTGGAGCAGATGCATCTTTCTGCCGAAGTGGAGGCCAAGTTCCCGGACGAATTGAGTGGCGGCATGAAGAAACGGGTGGCACTGGCCCGGGCCATGATCCAGGAGCCGGAGATCATCCTGTTCGATGAACCGGTGACCGGACTGGACCCGCCCATGACCAATACCGTGTTCCATCTGATCAAGCAGACCCACCAGGACAGCCCGTACACGGCCCTGGTGGTGGCCCATGACATCCCGGAGGTTTTTTCCATTGCCGACCAAGTGGCCATGCTCCACCAGGGCCGCATCGTAGCCTGCGGCACCCCTGCGGAAATCCAGAGCGACCCGGATCCGGTGGTCCAGAGTTTTCTTCACGGTGAAGTCGATTTTCAGTAAGGATAGGCAGAGACTATGAAGAGAGGCAATCTTGAGTTGATGGTGGGGATCTTCGTCCTGGCAGGCTTGGCTTGCCTGGCATACCTGGCCATCCATCTGGGCAAGATGGAAGTCGTCGGGAGCGGTTACAAGGTGAATGCCACCTTTGACAACGTCTCTGGTCTCAAGGAAGGCGCGGCCGTGGAGGTGGCCGGGGTCGACGTCGGCCGGGTGGAATCCATTCGCCTCTCCCCGGGAGACCGGGCCCAGTTGATCTTTAGAGTGGAGCCGGGGCTCAAGTTGAATGATGACGCCATTGCCTCCATCCGCACCAAAGGAATCATCGGCGACAAGTTCGT
>JAMCQY010000220.1:0-9856 GCA_023381945.1 Deltaproteobacteria bacterium | reverse complement strand
GCGGTTTGACTCTGGAAGATTTAACCTGATATAAATAATCCCGATATTATCAAATAGTATGCGGTCCAGGGCTGTCTGGGCCGCACCGGGAATCGCACTGCGACAGGCACTTAAATCCGCGATTTGACTCGCCGCGGGCCAGGATAGCAACCCCGCCGGCTTTTTGACTGCTGGGGCCGCGATTCCGGCCTGTATGGAAAGGAGCAGCCTATGTTCAAACTAATCAATAAAACCTTTATCCTTCTTACCATCTTCACTCTGGCCCTGGCCGTGCAGGTGGCCACGGCCGCCGCGCCCCTCGAGGTGACCAAACAAGTCATTGACAAGGCGTTGGATATTCTTAACGATCCTAACCTGGCCGGCCCGGCCCTGAAGAATCGCCGATTCTCGAAGGTGAAGCAACTTGTTGATCAACATTTCGACTATCGGGAAATGGCCAAACGCAGCCTTGGTCCCACCTGGAATAAAATCAACAACACCCAAAAAGACGAGTTCGTCCGTCTCTTCGCCGAACTCCTCGAGGCCTCCTACGCCGACAAGATCGACCGCTACGCCAAGCGCGTCAGGATCGATTACACCGGTCAGACCCAGGACGACAACTATGCCGAGGTGCGCACCGTGGTGGTGCGGCCCAATGACCGGATCCCTATTTCTTACCGTCTCCTCAATGAGGCTGGAACCTGGAAGGTTTATGACGTGAGCATCGAAGGAGTCAGCCTGGTAAGCAACTACCGCACCCAATTCGGCCGGATAATTAGTGAGTCTTCTTATGAGGACCTGATGAAGCGCCTGCGCACCAAGGTGAAGGAAAACCGCAGCTGAACCTAAAGGACGGCGGGGGCCTTGCAGGTGGGCCAAGGCCTCGCAAAAGGGTCGAACGTTAAACATGGCTCAACGAGTCTGCCCCTATTGGATAGGTTATGTTTTAATCAACCCGCTGCGGCGTCTCGTCCACAACCCTAACAAGATCCTGGCCCCTTTCGTTTCCCGCGGCATGACGGTTCTGGACATCGGCTCCGCCATGGGCTACTTTACCTTGCCCCTGGCCCGGATGGTCGGCACCTCTGGTAAAGTCATCGCGGTGGATGTCCAAGAAAAGATGCTGGCTGCTCTCCGAAAGCGGGCTCGGGCAGCAGAACTTTCGGACCGGATCGTCACCCGCCTCAGTGGGCCAACTTCTCTCGGTTTGGACGATTGGGAGGGACGGGTCGATTTTGCCCTGGCCTTCGCCGTGGCGCACGAGGTTCCCGATGTCCAGGGCTTGTTCGCTGAAATTTGGAGGGTTTTGAAGCCCGAGGCTTATTGTTTGATGGCAGAACCCAAATTTCATGTGCCATTTCGGGATTTCGAAGCAAGCCTCCAGGCGGCCGGACAAAATGGACTGAAGGTCGTCGACCATCCCAAAATCTTTCGGAGCTACACGGCCCTCTTGAAGAAAGACGGAAAGAATTAGGCTGGCCACCGGGTGAAGTGTCCACAGACATTTTTTGCAGCCTATTCCTATCGAGATTGGCAGGCATCCCGAACCCCATGTCCGACAACTTCCATAACCGCGCCTGCCTTTTCATGACGTTAATTTCCGTATCCGGTTTCATTTCTTCGGCATCTCCTGTTCCCCTGCTACTCTTATGAACGCTGAATTAACCCCCCGGGCCTATCTAACCCTGCTTTGCACCTGCTGCGTCGTGGTCTTCGGGTGCTACTTCGGCACTTACATGCGGATGCCGGTGGTGCCGCTCTATGCCGTGACCCGGGGGGCGGACACGGTGGAAGTGGGTTTGATCAACGCGGCCTTTCTGCTCATGGCCGGAGTCTTGTCGGTGCCCCTGGGATTGGCCTCGGACCGCCTGGGCACTAAGCTCACCGCGGCAACCGGGGTGCTGATTTTAGCCGCTTCCTCTTTTTTGGTCTGCCTCAGCCACTCCCCGGGGCAACTCATTTGGATTTATCTCTTTTCCGGAGTGGGGCTGGCTGCCTTCGGGCCCACCATGATGGCTTTTGTGGCCAACATTTCTCCGCCCACCCACCTGGGGCGGTCTTACGGCTGGTATACCACCGCCATCTATGCCGGCATGACTCTGGGTCCGGCCGTGGGCGGCTTCTTAGCCCAAGGGCTCGGCTTCATCCCGACTTTTTTCATCTCCGGCCTCAGCATCTTTTTAATTTTCTGGTTGTTATTCTTTTACCTGCCTGGGAGCCGCGGCTTGCCGATTTCCCGGCCCTCCCAGGGCGGGCAAGGCGCGGCCACCTGGACGGCGGTGTGGCAGCTGCTGCATAACCGGCCCTTGCTGGGCTGCTGGCTGGCCACCCTGGGAGGTTGTTTCGGGCTGGGGATGTTTATTACCTTCCTGCCACTGCACGCCCAAAACCAGGGCCTGCCCCTGGGACAGATTGGCTTGGTCTTCGCCACCCAGGGCATTGTGAATGTTCTGGTGCGCATCCCTTTCGGCCACCTGAGTGACCGGGCCGGCAACCGCGGCATCCTGGCCGCCGCCGGCATCCTGGGCGTAGCCGGGTCCGTAGCCGCCCTGGGACTGGCCGGCCGGGTCGCCTCTTTCATCCTGGGAGCCGCGGCATTGGGCGCCAGCATGGGCCTGGCCTTCACTTCCATCGGGGCCCTCACCGCTGAAGCTGCAGCCCCGGAATTTCGAGGCCTGGCCATGGGCGGCTATAACGCCTCCATCTATCTGGGGATGATGCTCAGCTCGGCCTTGATGGGACCGGTCATCCAGCGGCTGGGCTTCACCAACGGTTTCCTGCTCACGGCCTTGATCAACCTCATCCTGGTGGCTTGTTTTTATCTGCTCCTGCGGGGCTACAAACCGGCCCAAAAAACTATTTCCTAACCCTGCCGCAACTTATCCTGCCAAAGTTATTTTTTTCTTGATTCATTTACCCGCAACAGAGAACGTTGCTTGGGATAATCCATCTATAGCGTTTGCCAAAAGTTTTTTCCGATAACCCGATGGATTGTAGGGGCGGACCCATGTGTCCGCCCGCAGGAGGGCGCACACGCGGGTGCGCCCCTACAAGAAATTATTTTTGGCAATCGCTATACCTTGTCAGAGCCCCCGTATTCCTCTTAAGAAAACCATCCCAAATAGGTACATTTACCTCCCCTAAATGTGTACTTTTGCCGATGTACTTTATGGCCACGAGTTGCTAAGTTGTTTGCAAAGTCTGTCTGGAGGTTTAGAACCGGCTCCAGGATGAAGGCGCGATGGCCAAAAAGCCCGAAAATCCTTCCACTCTTTTTTTAAGGAATTACCGTACCGAACAGAGTCTTAATGGTCATTTACCCGGCGGCCATCAGCAAATCCAGCCGCTTGAGTCAAATCGCTTGATTTTACCTTTAGGAGCGACCGCGATCATGAAAGCTCTGAGCAAATCCAAAAGGGTGTTAATTCATGGAGTCATTCTAGTGCTGGCATTAAATCTGACCTTGTGGCTGACGGGAGCCACAGCCGCCGGGAATCCCTCGGACGACGTTAAAGGTCTGATTCAGGAAGTTCAGACCATTTTACAGACTAAATCGGAAAAATCTCAACGGATAGAACTGGTCGAAAAGGTTGCCGCCAAGCACCTGGATTTTCGGGAAATGTCCAAACGCTGTCTGCCTTCGACCTGGGGCAAGCTGAACCGGTCCCAGCAGGACGAGTTCGTCAAGGTCTTCAGTGGACTGTTGAAGGCTTCTTATGCCAATCATTTGGATGAGTTCGCCAAAACTAAAGTGGAGTACCAGGGCGAGACCAATAAATGTGATGGCTGTGAAGTGCGAGTTGTGGTCCTGCGGCCCAATGATAAAATCCCGGTGAATTTCCGCCTTCTGCAAGGACCGAAAGGCTGGATGATCTATGATATGGTCATTGAAGGGGTGAGCCTGGTGGATAATTTCCGCAACCAATTCTCGGCCATGATTCAAGAATTCTCCTACAACGAACTGGTGTCCCGTCTGAAAGAGAGATTGGCGGCGGAACGCCACGGCTAAGGCCAACTTTGTCAATCCGAGGCCGGGCCTTCCCGGAGGTGAAGGCCCGCCGCGGCAACCATTCCCTGCCGTCTCCGCTCACCCATCTGCCCTCGCCGAAATCCGGGTGAAATTTCCAGGTTGTTTTGGTTATATTGTAGTCATTATTTTGTTTATCCATCGGATAGGCGGGTTTTAGGCTCAACCCCCTGATCGAACCCGGCACATAACAGAGAGGTGATTTATGATAGTTAAGAAACCTGGCAGCATGTTGAGATGGGGCTTAATCCTAGCCTTGGCGGTTAACCTGAGCATTTGGGTGCCGGCGGCTAAGGCCGCCAGCCCTTTGGAAGACGTCAAGAGCTTGATTACTGAGGTTCAAACCACCCTGCAAACTCATTCCGGCAAGACCGAACGCCTGGCTCTGATCGAAAAAATCACGGCCAAGCATCTGGATTACGAAGAAATGTCCAAACGTTGCCTGGGATCGACCTGGGACACCTTGAACGGGAATGAGAAGAAGGAATTTATCCACCTGTTCAGCGAACTGCTGAAGGCGCACTATGCGAATCACCTGGACGAATTTGCCAAGACTAAGATAACTTACCAGGGAGAGACTAGTAGCGCCGAGGGTTCCGAAGTGCGTATCACCGTAGTCCGCCCCAACGACCGGATTCCCGTAAGTTTTCGCCTTCTGCAGAAACCCGAAGGTTGGCTGATCTATGACATGAATATTGAAGGCGTCAGTATGGTGAGCAACTTTCGCACCCAATTCAAACAGGCCCTATCTACCGGCTCCTACCAGGGCCTGGTGGCTCGCCTCAAGGCTCATTTGAAAGCAGTGAGCCGCGGTTGAGGGGAAATCCTCATCTAAGGCCTAAGGGCGTGATGATTGCCCTTTGTTCCATCGCCAGGTCCTTATTCCTTCCCAAAAGGCAACGGCTGATCTTTGCGATAGGCCAGGGCCTGGCAGGAGGCCACCAAACCCCCGCCGGGGCCGGTGACTTCGATGAAATAGGTCACGGTGCGGCGGCCCAGGTGGAGTTCCCGGGTCTGGGCGGTGAGGCGCTCTCCCATCTCAGGGGCGGCGTGAAAGGTGAGGTTCATATTGAGGGCCACGGCCACGGTGCCGTGGGCGTTGCAGGCGGCCTGAAAGGCCTCGTCAATCAGGGCGAAAACCGCGGTGCCGTGCACCATGCCGAGAATATTGGCCATATTTGGGCGGCAGGTCATCCCTACACGGGCTTCCCCGGGGTTTAGGTCCTCCAACTCCAGGCCGAAGTGCCGGCTGATTCCCTGGTCCGCAACCCGTTCTTTGAACGCGTCTATGAAGGCTTCATCAGGTTTAGTCATTTTTCCCCCCTGATTCGGTGGCACAGGCTTTCCAGCCTGTGCTGGCGCAGGCCAAAACCTGCGGCCACAACTTTCATTTTGAGCCCTTCTGTTACTGCAGGCTGACCGCTGACGGCTGATAGCTCTCCTCATAGATCTGCGGAAATTGATTCTTCCAGCGCCGGTGCAGCCAGAGCCACTGAGAAGGTGCGGCCCGCACCCAGGCCTCGATAAACCGGCTTTGAAGCTGCAAGTGACGCTTGATATCCGCCTGGGCATCGGCGGTTTTCTCCATAGGGATGGGGGGGAAGATCACCATGAGGTGGCGGCCGCCGGGGAGCCGCCGGGACAGGCTGGGCAGGACCGGCACTCCCCGCCGGGCCAGCAGGGCTGCTACCGGAGTGGTGCGGGCCGGATGGCCGAAAAAATCCACCAGCAGCCCCTCGGAAGCCGCAGTATTCTGATCGATGACAATCCCCACTATCTGATTTTGTTTCAGGTGGCGCAGTATCTCCTTCAATCCCCGCTGCTTTGAGATCATCCGGTTGCCCCCCCTCTCCCGGAGATACCGGGCCAGGCGTGCCCCCAGGGGATGATCCAACTCCCGGCCCACGACCACCTGCGGCTCAAATTGCAGCGCGTACCCCATGACGGTATATTCCCAATTGCCGGCGTGGGCGGCGATAGCAATGGCCCCCCGGCCCTGGGCCAGGACCGCGGCCAGGTGCTCCTGTCCCACAATGATCACTTTGCGGCGGATATAAGACAGTGGGGCCAGGAGCAGTTCCAGGGTTTCCCAGCCAAACAGGATGAACTGTCGGAAAACCTCCAGAGCCAGGCCTTCCCGGGCTTCGGCAGACAAATCCGGGCCGTAGGCAAACTCCAGGTTCCGCAGGGCGATCCTGCGATGCCGGGCATCCAGGCGGTACCAGAGCCGGGCCAGGACCCCGGCCAGCCGGTCTATAATCCGCTCACCACCGGCCAATTCTCAGTCCCTCCGGCCATAGAGCCGCATGGCTTCTTCCCCCACCAGATCGGCGACCCGGGCCAGGAGCAGCCGCCGCCCTAATTCATAGGCGGCTTGCCGGCCCCAATAAAAAGGGCTGCTAAAATTAAAGGCCGCCCAACTCCACTTGGCCACCCTGTGCAGCCGGTGACGCTGGATAAACCGGCTGACGGGATGCTCCATGATGGAATGATACATGTCATAGTAGCGGATAACGGTTCCCAGTTCCACCTCCTTAAAGGGGCGGATCGGAGCACTCTCCAGCCAGACGGCCAGGCGGCTGCCTACCCGGTTGTGAAAGGATATCAGATCTGCCAGAGAAGCCTTGAGTTCCGGCCGTTCTTCTTCAGGATAGTAGACCGCGGCAATCTCCCGGATCAATTTTAAAGACATATCATTGATGGCACTGAAGGAAAGGGGCGTCTCCGGCCAATAGCTCCGCAAATAACCATCCCGGTAGGTCTTGATGATTTCCCGGGCGGTCTCGTCTTCAGGCCGGGGCTCGTACGGCAGCGGAATTTCCGTTTGGGCCTCCTGGATCAAAAATTGGCGCAGAAGCTGGCGTTTGGTCCAAAATCGCATGGCCAGCAAAGAGGCGATCCAGAGGAATACCAGAACTGAGATGAGCCAGGGATTATTCAGCGAAAGGGACATATAAGTTTCGAGTTTTATCTTTGAAATGGTCTTGTTTTTTCCTGCTCACTGCTTACTGCTCACTGCTCACTTACTGGCCACCGCCTCATACACCGCTTCCACTGCCGCGGCCATTTGCTCGATGGAGAACCGCTCGGCCACCAATTCCCGGCCCCGGCGTCCCAGTTCCCGGCGATGGCCTTCGTCATCCCGCAGCAACCGCAAGGCCCGGCCAAGGGCTGCGCCGTCCCGGGGCGGCGCCAGGAGGCCGGTTTCCCCTTCGATCACCACCTCCGGAATGCCTCCCACCGTGGTCCCAACCACTGCCTGACCCATACCCATAGCCTGAAGCAGCGATTGGGGCACGCCTTCATTGGCATAAGAGGCCAGAACCACCGCATCCATCAGGGCAAACCACGGCGCCACGTCGTCCTGGTACCCGGCAAAGCGCACCCAGTTTGACAGGTTCAGTTCCCGGACCTTGGCCTCGATTACCACCCGGTAAGGCCCTTCTCCCACTATCAGAAAATAAGCGGTTTGGCCGCCCCGGACCAATTCCTGCAGGGCCTCCAAGACGTAGAGATGGCCCTTCCAGGAGCGCAACACCGCCACGGTCCCGAAGACAAAAGCTCCTGGCGGGATCTGCAGCCGGGCCAGCAGTGAAGCACTCTTCTGACGGGGCGAAAATTCTTCCAATGAGACGCCCGTGGGGATAGAAAACAAGCGGTTCTCCGGCACCCCCAGGTGCTGACTGAGCAAGTCCCGGGTAACTTCGCCGGTGGTGATGACGGCCTCGGGGGCCCGGTAGAGCCAGCGCGTGGGGCTATTGCTCTTCACCCGGGTGGAAAGGTGCCGGGTCCGTACCAAGTGGGCGCGGTCTTTCAGGCTCCGCCAGGCCAGGGCGCCGATCCAGGAATCCAGGGAGCTATGGGTATTTAAGATGTCTATTGGCTGTTCCCGGAGCAGACGCCGCAGCCGCCACCAGGCCCCGAGATTGCGTATCCCGCCGCAGGCCAAGGGAACAGGGGAGAAGCCCCGCAAAGGGGCGCGGCGATAGAGTTCGCCCCGGGGATCGCAGGCCAGGAGGAGCCGATGACCCCGCCGCTGCATGGCCTCCGCTTCGGCCAGGATGCGGCGCTCCTGGCCGCCCCACCCCAGGGAGGATTCGGTGTGCAAAATGGTGAGGCTCCGACGTGGAGATTCTAGGTTCATAAAGAAATTCCAGGTAATTACGCTAAGCGCCACCGGTGGGAGCGGCTCTCGAACCGCCCTACTTTAGTGTCAAACCGCCAAAAAATCATCTAAAAAAAATTCCCAAGTCCAGACCACCGCCTGGTTTGTTAGCAAAGCTCCAGGTACAGCCGCTCCAGCCGGGCCAGCATCGCCTCCAGGGAATAGTTTTCCCGGATGGTTTCACGCCCTGCGGCGGCCAGACGAGCCCGCAGCTCCGGTTGCCGGTAAAGCTCCAACAGCACCCGGGCCAGGGCCTGGGGATCACCCGGTGGAACTAAACGGCCGTTAACCCCGTCCTCTATGACCTCGCGCACGCCGCTTACCCGAGTGGCCAAGGCCGGCAAGCCAGCCCCCATGGCCTGGAGCAGGGCCAGGGGCAAGCCTTCCCACAGGGAGGGCTGGACGAACAGGTCCAGGGCCCGGTAGATGAGGGGCAGGTCGCGGCGGGTTCCGAGGAACCGCACCCGCTCACTCAGACCCAGTTCGCGGGCCCGCCGCTCCAGGTCGGGCCTGAGACGTCCGTCTCCCACCAGGACCAGGGGGGCCTGGGGAATTTCCGACCGTACCTGCGCCAGGGCCTCCAGGAGGTAAATGTGCCCTTTCTGCTCCTCGAAACGTCCCACCGCGCCCATGACAAAGCCGGAAACCTGCAAAGCCTGGCGGGCCTCTGCCCGGCTCCAGGCTGTATCCAGTTCAGCCAGGCGAATGCCGTACGGTAAAAGAAGCAGGCGCGAGGCCGGCACGCCGTCATAATGGCGCACATCCCTCCAGACTTGGCCGCTGCCCACCAAAATCCGGTCCGAGGCCCAACCCAGCAAAAAATTCCAGAGACGACGGTGGAACTTTACCCGGGTATAGGAATTGTGGACCGCGGCCACCACGGGTATTTTAAGCCCCAGGGCGGCCAGGCGGCCGTAAAGGTTCGGATGGTACAAATGGGTGTGCAGGATATCCGGCTGAATTTGCTTTAGAAGTCTGCGCACTTTCGACACCAGCCGCCAGAACGAGGTATGCTTGACATCCAGGCCCAGATACCTTACCGGATAACCGGCGGCCAAGAGTTCTTCTCCCACCGGACCGGGAAAGCCCAGACAGGCCACCTCGACGACAAAGCGTTCAGGGTCGAGGCCCCGGACGATGGCCGCCACCAGGTCTTCGGCGCCTCCCACCGGCAGGTTCACCAGCAGATGCAAAACCTTGAGGCGCCGGGCCGGCAACCCTTGTTGCTTCTCCGCCATAATCAAATTATAGCAAAATTTCTGCAGGCTTGTGATAAGGTTGTCATTAATTGCATATTCCTCTGTGCCGCTGTAGACGTTTTTGCCGGTCCGCCCCTTGACAGGGTCGGGCGCTTCTGTTAAAAATTTTAAATTCGGGCGTGGGGCTGTAGCTCAGCTGGAAGAGCACTTGAATGGCATTCAAGGGGTCAGGGGTTCAAGTCCCCTCAGCTCCACCAAATGAAATCAATGGGTTAGCTCAAGCGGGCTAACCCTCTTTTTTTCTCCTGTGCTTCAGGGCAATCGCATGTAAAAATTACGTTGTAAGAACTTTGAGCAGATAAGCATGGTCCCAGGCGGCCTTGAGGCGTTTGGTTTGAATGCCCCCCTTTAGGGAGTTTTCCCGTTTAAGCATGTTGGTCGCCAGGTGGCGCAAGATGGCCAAATTTTCCGGGCCATGGTCTTTGC
>JAMCQY010000212.1 GCA_023381945.1 Deltaproteobacteria bacterium | reverse complement strand
TACCTTGAATTTGTCCATATAATCCCCTTTTCGCCGCTAAACCACGGGCAAGTAAATAGTGAAGGTGGTGCCGTGGCCTTCCTCACTGGCCACCATGATGCGGCCGCCCAATTTTTCCACGATGCTGTAAGAAATGGATAGGCCCAAGCCCGTGCCCTTGCCCACCTCTTTGGTGGTGAAAAACGGATCAAAGATTTTGTTCAGTGCGTCTTTGGGGATGCCGGGGCCGTTATCGGAAATCTCAATGGAGATGGTATTAATCTTGCTGATCAATTTGGTGCGGATAACGATTTCGCCCTCTTTGCCGATAGCGTCAATGCCGTTATTGAGGATATTGAGAAAAACCTGCTGTAATTGCGCCGAGTCGCTGGTGATCAGGGGAAGATCGGCGGCATAATCGACCTGGATGTCGATATTGCGGTAGCGGGCTTCGTTTTCGAGGAAGGAGACACTCTCATCCAAGACGCTATTGATGTTGACCCGCTCCTCCATCGGCTCCATCCGCCGGGCAAAACCCAAGAGCCGGTGGGTTATGGTCTTGGCCCGGTTGATGTGTTGTTCAATCTTGTTTACCGCATCGGCATATTCTTGAAAATTCTCGCTGGCGGAAATATCCTCCATCTTCAGCAGGTCTTTGATCCAGCCGGCCTTTTCTCCGATCACCGCCAGGGGGTTGTTGATTTCATGGGCGATGCCCGCCGCCATTTTCCCCAAGGCCGCCATCTTGCTGGACTGCAGCAACATCTCATCGCTGGCTGCTTTCTTCCGTTCCATGCTCAGCAGTTCTTTCATCATCGACCGGGTAGTCAGTATTGCGCCAGCGATGATCAGCAAGACGCCGCCCAGGCCGATCAGAGCGGCAATAAATCGGGCCCTGAGCAGCGGCGTCAACTGCTCGGTCGGATCTTCTCTGATCACCAGGACCCATTTTTTGGGCTTAATCAGGCTGGTGGCATACAGGAAATCATCCCCGTTGCTGGTGATTTCCTCGACATTGATGCCGGTGGCGGAGGAAAAATCCGGGGAGTGAGGCTTTTCCAGCAATGCCCCACTAAATCGGGGGATGGTCTGTAAGATGTCGTTTTTGTTGATGATGAAGGCGTCGCCTTTTTTGCCAATCCAGGCAGCCCGGACGATGTTGTCGATGATGTCCGAATCAATGGTGGCCCGCAGGATCCAGCTCTGGTTCTTTTCCCTGACCATTACCGCAATTATGAAGTGAGGCAACTTACGAAATCCCATAAAGACATCGCTGACATAGACCCCGGTGGACATTACCGCATGAAACCAATCCTCGTTCTTATAGTTTACCGATTTCAGAATGTTATGGTACGGTCCCACATAAGCCAGATGGTTGCCTTCCTGGTCGATGACCCCCAGATCAAGATATGACTTGGAACGGGCCTGGATGATATTGAAGATCCGATGCAGGTAATCTTCATTTTTCAGCATTTCCAGAGACTGCGTGTTGGCCAGGCCGATGAGCTGGGAGATACGCTCCTCGAAGAACAGGTCGATGGAGGCGGCGCGGTTTTCCGCCAGGGTCTTCATGTTTTCCATGATCTTGGCGGTATAGGAAGAGCTGAATTGCTGATAAATGACAAAACCCAGGATAAGCAGCGGGATCACCGAAAAGCCCAGGGTGGCCAGGATGATATCCCACCACAATTTTTTATATTGCCGCTCTTCCATGGGTTGCAATTGGTCTGCTTTCAGCAGTCAGCCAGGACCTTCTCTTTCACAAGCGTAATAAGCAATGGTCGTTCCAAGGTGGGCAGTAGGATAACTGTCTGTACTAATTGGGTAATTTTATGAAATAACTTTGCATACCTGCACCGTTTCTGTCAATAATTTTTACAGATTGTAAAGCAGGACGCAGGCCTGCCGGTCTTTCTGGTATAATTTAAGAAGTGGCCGATCCCCAGTTTCCGGTTAGCAACAATTTTTCCGCGACGATTATTTGATATTTTAACGGACTGCTGATTACGGATTACTGATTACTGCTTTTTCTTGAATCTCCTTGGCATATAAGCTAAATTATTTATATAATAAAATATTTTCGCACCGCAAAGCCCGAATTGGAGAAATATGTCGACTAAGCGTCACCAGGACCCAAAATGGGTTGCTGGCCAGGTTTTGCACCTTGATTATAATTACGCCATGGCCGAGTTTGTGGGGGCCCAGGGCCTGGGCGATTCGGATTTGGCCGACCTGAAGCCCGATGCCGCGGGCCTGGCCCGGGAGTTGGCTGTATCCCGGCAAGAGGGCCGCTTCGGTTTCATGGACCTGCCGCACCAGACGGAAGTTCTTAAGGAGATCCGCCGGGTGGCCAAGCCGGTGCTGGAGTGGGGTTGGGATTTCCTGGTCTTGGGGATCGGCGGTTCAGCCCTGGGAGCCCGAGCCCTGCAGCAGGCCCTGGTGCATCCGCAGCACAACCGCTTGCCCATGGGCCGGCGGCAACATCGTCCCGGCCTTTGGGTGCTGGACAATATCGATCCGGATTTCTGCTTCGGTATCCTAGACAGTCTGGACCTTAGGCGCACCTTCGTCAATGTCATCAGCAAGTCGGGAGCCACCGCCGAGACCCTGGCCCAGTTCCTCTGGGTCTATCAGATGCTCAAAAACCGGGTGGGAGAAGACACGGCCCGGGAGCGGATCATCGTCACCACTGATCCGGACCAGGGTCCTCTGCGCCGCCTGGCGAAACAGGAAGGTTTTGCCTCCCTCAGCGTCCCGCCGAACGTCGGCGGCCGCTTTTCAGTGCTCTCGGCGGTCGGCCTGCTGCCGGCGCACCTGGTGGGCATCGACCTGGAAGAGCTTTTGGCCGGCGCCCGGTTCATGGATCAGCGCCTGCAAGAAACCGAGTACCGTCTGGCTCACCGCCTGGCGGCCCTCTACTATTTATTCGCTTCCCTGAAGCAGCGGCCCAATCAGGTCTTTATGCCCTATAGCTCGCTGCTTTCGGGCCTGGCCGAATGGTTCTGCCAGCTTTGGGCCGAAAGCCTGGGGAAGAGGACCGATGCCGGCAGCACCCCGGTCAGGGCCCTGGGAGTCACGGACCAGCACTCGCAGTTGCAGCTCTATATGGAGGGACCCCAGGACAAACTGATCACTTTTGTGGGTTTGGAGAAATACAAGAACCACGTAGAAATCCCCAATCTCTTCCCAGACCAGGAAGAGCTGAGTTACCTGGGGGGCCATTCTTTGGATGAGCTTCTGGCCACCGAATGGCAGGCGACGGCCTTCAACCTCATGAAAGCCGGCAGGCCCAGCCTCAGCCTGCGTTTGCCGGAGATTAACGCCTTTACCGTGGGCCAATTGATCTACCTCCTGGAAGTGGCCACCGTGGCGGCAGGCCGCTTCTTTGGAGTCAATCCACTGGACCAGCCGGGGGTGGAAGGCGGCAAGCAGACCACTTACGGACTGATGGGGCGGCCGGGGTTCGAGGCCCAGCGGCGAGAATTCTCCCAGGCCAGGCCGCTTTTGGAGAAATACAAGCTTTCTTAGGCGCGCGTCCCGTCCGCCATTAAGGCGCACTGCGCCCTCAAAATCAGGACAGGCGGGATAACCAAACCGCCAATGATAGTCTTATGAAACGCCCTAATTTTAAAACTTCGTGGTTACGCCCAGGTAAGGACCTTAACCCCTTCGGATTAGTAAAATTCTTCTCTTTGCCCGGGTTTATTGTCATCCTGATCTTTACCGGCATCCTGGTGGTCTTTCTGACGGTCCGGGCCCAGCAGATGACCCTGAAGAAAAATGAAGACTATCTCATCCTGCTGGCCTCCAACCTGAACCACCAGATTTATCAGCAATTCTTACTGCCGACCGCTTTTGAGAAGGGCGGGCGCATCACCTTATCCGACCCCGAGCAATCCAGACGTCTGGATGAAGTGGTGCGCAACACCATCCATGGATTCCACGTGGAGCGGCTGAACCAGTACGATCAGGAGGGAGTCTTTTCTTACAGCACTGCCAACCTGCGCCTGGGCAAAAAGTGTGACAACGTCCTCGGAGTCCAGAAGGCTTTGGCCGGTGAGAACTATTTCGAAATGCCCGGCTACAGCGCCTTGTGGAGCATCCTTTGGCCCGGCAGCGAGCAAGTGCAGACTCTCACTGCCTACGTGCCCTTCCGCCTGGAAGGCAAGGGAGCCCCTCTCTCCGGCCCCGTGGTGGGGGTCTTTGAGATCACCCAGAACATCACCGCCGATCTGGCGGAAATCAGCAAGTTCCGCCTCATCATCCTGGTCACCCTGGTAGTCATCATGGGGCTGTTATTCCTGGTCCTGCGCCAGATTGTCAAGAAGGCCGGCGTCATCCTGGCCCGGCGCCAGGAAGAGCAGCGGGCCCTGGAGGCTCAGTTGCACCAATCCGAGCGCCTCGCGGCCCTGGGTGAAATGACGGCCGGCGTGGCCCACGAGATCCGCAATCCCCTGGGGATTATCAGCTCTACTGCCGAATTGCTGCAAGAGCGCCTGGCCCGCTACGAACCTCAGAATCGTCTGGCCCGGATCATCGTTGAGGAATCTAACCGCCTCAATGAAAAGGTTACGGAATTTTTGGATTTCGCCCGGCCTCGGGTTCCCAACTTGCGCCTCTGCAGCCTGGAGGCCGTAGTGGACCGGAGCCTGGAGTTCCTGGAGCCCGAGATTCAGCGGGTCGGCGTCAGTATCATCCGGGAATACCGGCTTAACGGCCGGATGCTGGCTGCTGACCCGGACCTGTTGCATCAGGCTTTCTTGAATCTGCTGCTCAATGCCATTCAGGCCATGCCCGGGGGCGGCCGGCTTACCGTGTCAACCCAAAGCGGGCCCCAAGGCCACGGCGGCGAGATTCGGTTCGCCGATACCGGGGAAGGCATTGAACTAGAGAGTCTGAAGAAAGTTCTTAATCCCTTTTTCACCACCAAGGAAAAGGGCAGCGGCCTGGGTCTGCCCATCGTCAAGAGCATCATCGAAACGCATCAGGGAAGCCTGAAGATCGATAGTGAACTGGGCCAGGGCACGGTGGTTACCATCACCCTGCCGGAGCTGTCCATGGAGAAGGTGGCGTGATCTGATTGCTCCGGTTCCCAAGTTTAACTTGGGAACCAGAAAACTCGAAACCCGAAACTTGAAACTAAAAACTCATGGATACCATTTTAGTCGTTGACGACGAAATCAATTATTTAACGGTCATGGAGGCCTTACTGGGTGAGGCGGGCTACGAGGTCGTCACCGCCTCCAGCGCCACCGAGGCCCTGAAAATCGCCGCGGCCGCAGATCTAGACCTGGTGCTCACCGACATGAAGATGCCCAAGATGAGCGGCATTGAATTGTTGGATGAACTGCACCGCCTGTATCAAGAATTGCCGGTGATCATCATGACCGCCTTCGGCACCGTGGAGAAGGCGGTCACCGCCATGAAGAAAGGGGCCTTCGATTATATCCTGAAGCCCTTTAAGAACGACGAAATCCTGATGACCATCGCCAAGGCCCTGGAGTACCGCCACCTTATCCTCACTAATCGCCTGCTGCACCAGGAACTGGAAAAGAAATACGGCTTCCCCAATATTGTAGGCGAAGCCAAATCGATGCAGGAAATCCTGGCCCTGGTGAAGCGGGTGGCTCAATCCAAGGCCACGGTTCTGGTCAGCGGCGAAAGCGGCACCGGCAAGGAGTTGGTGGCCAGGGCCATCCACCAGTGCAGCAACCGGGCCCAAAAGCCCTTTATCTCGGTAAACTGCGCCGCGCTGACCGAAACCCTGCTGGAGTCTGAACTCTTCGGCCATGAACGGGGCGCCTTTACCCATGCGGTGGCCATGCGCAAGGGCCGCTTCGAGCTGGCCGACGGCGGCTCTTTGTTCCTGGATGAAGTGGCGGAGATGTCCCAGGCCCTCCAGGTCAAACTTCTGCGGGTCCTCCAGGAGATGGAATTCGAGCGGGTGGGCGGCAACCGCACCATCAAAGTGGACGTGCGGGTGGTGGCCGCCACCAACCGCGACCTGAAAGAAGACGTGCAGGAGGGCCGCTTCCGGGAGGACCTGTTCTACCGCCTCAACGTGGTCCATCTGAGCGTGCCCCCCTTGCGGCAGCGCCAGGAAGACATCCCCCTGCTGGCGGCCCATTTCATCAAGAAGTACGCCCAGGAAAACGTCCGGGGCAAAATCCGCCTGACGCCGGAAGCTTTAAAGGTGTTGGTGCAATACTCCTGGCCGGGAAACGTCCGGGAGCTGGAAAACGTCATGGAGCGGGCCGTGATCCTTTGCCACGACAACCTGGTCACGCCCGCAGATCTCCCCGGCGGACTGGCGCCGGCGCCCGTGGGCGAGGCCAAGCTGGACATCGACCGCTTCGTGCCGCTGCACACTCCTTTGCCCGAAGCCCTGGAGGCCATCGAGGAGCAGATGATCCGCCGGGCCCTGGAGAAAAGCGGCCAGGTCCAGGTCCGGGCCGCCGAACTCCTGGGCATCACCAAAAGCCTGCTGCAATACAAACTGAAGAAGTATCATCTTACCTCATAAAAATTATGAAGATTAGGAAAATACCTCATCCTATCCCATATCAAGGCAGTAAACGTAATCTTGCCGAAGATATTTTGAGATATTTCCCACCAGAAATCGATACGCTTTATGAGCCTTTTGCAGGATCAGCAGCTATCACAATTGCTGCCGCTGTTAAAGGATTAGCCAAAAATTACCATATTAATGATTTAAATAAGCCTTTAATGGATTTATGGAGAGCTATAATTGAAACACCTGAGTTAATCTCTGCCCAATACGAATCACTTTGGCAAAAACAATTGGCTGATCCTAGAAAATTTTATAATAAAGTCAGAGATGAATTTAATCTAACGGGACGTAGTGATCTTTTTTTATATCTCTTGGCTCGTTGTGTTAAAGGTTCTGTAAGATATAATTCACAAGGAGAGTTTAACCAGAGTCCAGACAATCGTAGAAAAGGAATGCATCCTAAAACTATGAAACTTCAAATATTAGGCGTATCATATTATTTAAAAGGAAGGACCACAATTTCATCAGTAAATTATAGAGACATTTTGGAAAAAGTTACAAATAGGGATCTTGTATACATGGATCCGCCTTATCAGGGTGTTTGTGGGGATAGAGATACGAGATATTTGCAAAGTGTTCAATTTTGTGAATTTGTAGAAGCGCTTAATACTCTTAATAAAAATGGTATTCGGTATATTGTAAGCTATGATGGCCGTACTGGAGCCAAGACCCACGGGAGAAATTTGCCTGATGATCTTAACTTAACACTCATTGAGTTATATGCAGGCAGATCATCACAAGCTACGTTATTAGGGAGAGATGATGTAACGATAGAATCGCTATATCTTTCATCCAGTTTGGTTGATGAGTTAGTCAATGTTCCAACGGTATATAAATATACTAGGGGTGAACAATTATGCCTTATGGAGAGTCACAAAGAATGGTAAATAAATTGCCCCTTGATTTTATTAAGAAATGCAAATCCGTAAAGGCAAAGCGTCCTCGAACTGTTATTGACCATATATTAAAAATATGGGTTTATAACTACACAGGAATTGAAAGATAAGTACGGTTATAATCATCCACCCCGAGCCGCACGAGATGTCAGAGAGCAGGGAATACCGTTGGAAACTTTTCGAGTTGAGGGTTCTGATGGTCGAAAAATCGGAGCCTATCGGTTTGGCGAACCCCAAAGGGCACGATTTGGAAGGTTGAAAGGACGGACGGCATTTTCTAAAGAACTCAAGAAAAACCTAATAGAGATCAATGGCTCCCGCTGTGAAATCCATCTAGAGATATTTAATGAGAGGGACTTACAGATTGATCATAGAATACCTTACGAGGTTGCTGGCGATGACCCAGGGAATATGAATGATCCTAATTCCTATATGCTGCTTTGTGGCTCAGCTAATCGAGCAAAGTCATGGTCATGTGAACATTGTGTTAATTGGTTAGAATTGAAAAAAGTCGAAATATGCCAAAAATGTTATTGGGCTTACCCGGAAAATTATGAGCACATAGCAATGCGTCAAATCAGGAGAGTAGATATTATTTGGTCCGAAGATGAAGTTAATATTTATGAAAAACTAAAAAAGCGCACACAGGAACTTCAGAAAGATATTCCAGAGTTTATTAAAGACATAATCAAAGAACACCTGGAGGCCCCTTGAAACTCGACCAATTCCCTGACGATATCCGCCCGCATCTGATCCCCAAGCCCGAAGGTGACCTGGTTTACCGCTGCCTCGAATGCGGCTCAGAATACGACATCAGCCAGCTCCTTTACACCTGCCCCAAATGCAAGGGTCTGTTCCTCCTGGAAGACAAGGCCGCCGATCGCCTGAAAAGGCATTCGGGAACCTTCTGGCGGCAGTTGTTCGATTACCGCAAGATGCTCAATATCCCGGCGCTCAAGGGCATCCACCTGTTTTATGAATTGATTACGCCGGTCATCCCCCTTGAGGACATCATCTATCTGGGCGAAGGCCATACCCCCCAGGTGGCGGCCAACGAGGCCCTCCAAGAGGAAGTCGGCGCGGCTTTCTATTATAAGAACGACGGCCAGAACCCCAGCGCCTCCTTCAAGGACCGGGGCATGGCCGCGGCCTTGAGCTATCTCAACTACCTGGCGCACCGGCCCGGGGCCGGCAAGATGCTGGCCATCTGCGCCTCCACCGGCGACACCTCCGCGGCCGCGGCCCTCTACTCCGCTTATCTGGGCAAGCAGATCGCCTCCGCGGTGCTCCTGCCCCACGGCAAGGTGACGCCGCAGCAGTTGGCCCAGCCTTTGGGCAGCGGCGCCCAGGTCTTGGAGATCCCCGGGGTCTTCGACGACTGCATGAAGGTGGTGGAGGCCCTGGCGGATAACTACAGGGTGGCCCTGCTCAACTCCAAGAACTCCTGGCGCATCCGGGGCCAGGAGTCTTATGCCTTTGAAGTGGCACAAACGTTCGATTACGATTTAGCCAATAAGGTCGTGGTGGTGCCCATCGGCAACGCCGGCAATATCACCGCCATCCTCCAGGGTTTGCTGCGCCTCCATGATCTTAAAATAATAGAAAGCCTGCCCCGGGTCGTGGGCGTTCAGTCCCGCCACGCCGACCCGGTGTTCCGCTACTACCTGGAGCCCGACAAAAACAAACGCATCTTCACTCCGGTGTCCGTGGCCCCCAGCGTGGCCCAGGCCGCCATGATCGGCAACCCCGTGTCCATGCCCCGGGTCATCCGTCTGGTGGACGAATATCACCAGCTGGCCGGCGAGGGCAGTGTCGCCGTGGTGCAGGTGAGCGAACAGGAGATCATGGACTCCATGCTCCTGGCCAACCGCCACGGCCACATCGCCGACACCCAGGGGGGCGAATCCCTGGCGGGCTTCCGGGAAGCCCTGAAAGAGAAGCTGATTGCCAAAGGCGAGGTGGCGGTCCTGGACTCCACCGCCCACCATTTAAAATTCATCGGCTTTCAGCAGATGTATTTCGAAAACACCTTTCCGCCGGAATTTGAGATCAAGCCGAAACCGGAATATCAGAATCGGCCGCAATTGCTTACCCCGAAAACCGGGGACCCGGCGCAAGAGACCGCCGACCTGGCCGGTCAGATTGCCAGATTGCTGGAACTGAGCCCAAAAAGCAGTGAGCAGTGATCAGTGGCCAGTGGTTAATTATCAGGATTGCTGCATCGTTACCGGTGCCTTATCTTTTCTAGAAAACCGGCAATATAGGAAAGGAGAGAAGATGAAAAAAGCAAGGTTATCGGTAATGGTGTTGACAGTCGGTTTGCTGCTGGCGTTCACCTGGTCGTGTGCTTTTGGCCAGGGGGCGGCGGCGCCGCGCCTTGACAAAGGCACCCTGAAAAGCTGGCTCGCCGATCCCCACTTACTTATCCTGGATGTCAGACAACCTCAAGATTGGCAAAGCAGCGACAAAATCATTAAGGGAGCGGTGCGCCAGGACCCCAAAGAGGTGAAAACTTGGGCCGCCAGTCTGCCCAAAAACCAGAAAATCGTCCTCTACTGCGCCTGACCAAATGAGGGCACCAGCGCCCGGGTGGCGCAGCAATTAATTGGCCTTGGCTTCAAGCACGTTTGGGCTCTGAAAGGCGGCTGGGAGGAATGGGAAGCCTCAGGCTACCCTACTGAGCCGAGGAAGTAGCCAAAGGCCGATAGTCAATTGCCAGGTTTGCCGCAAGTGCTTCGACATGAAATTACTGACCACTAAAACTGGCACTGAAGTTTCACCTGTGCTATACAGAGTTATTAGAAAATTGCTAACCGCAGGCTCCGCAAACCATACCTGAATCGGCCTGGGCTGCGAAGCCTGCGCTACCGTCCCGAGGATTTGAAACAGGCAGATGATTGCAAAAGATCAAAAATCCCCGAAGCCTGCCTTGCCGACGCCCGTATCAGACAACTACTGCTTCGTCTGCGGCAAAGACAACCCCCAGGGGTTCCAGATCGAGGTGCGTTATTCGGAGCCGGAGTTGTCAGCAGAAACCGAACTGAGCATACCCCGGGAATACCAGGGCTGGGCCGACGTGATCCACGGCGGTATCCTTTCCACCCTCCTGGATGAACTCATGGCCCACGCCATCTGGCATTTCGCCGGCCCGGGCCTCACTCTCAGCATGGAGGTGCGCTTTCACGCCCCCCTGAAACCCGATGAGCCTATCAGGGTCCGGGGCGTCATGCATACCCCCAACGGCAGCCGCCGCCACGCCGAAGGCGAAATCGTCCGGATTGCCGACGGCCTGCGTATCGCCTCGGGCAAGAGCCGTTTTCTGCTCCTGCCTATAGAAGCCTCGGGACTCTAGTTCGACTAAAATTAAAAAATTGAAGCCGCAGGCTTTGGTCTGCGGCTTTATTTTTTTGGAATTTTTTTTAAGCGCCTATCAAAAAGTCCTTTGCCTTCGGGTTGATGAAAACTTGGGATAATTTTGGCAGTCCTGGATTTATAGCGATTGCCAAAATTAATTTCTTGTAGGGGCGCACCCGCGTGTGCGCCCTCCTGCGGGCGGACACATGGGTCCGCTCCTACAATCCATCGGGTTATCGGAAAAAACTTTTGGCAAACGCTATATTTATCGGAGTTCAGTCAGGCAGGACCTGGGGTTCAAACAAGTGTATCTAAGAGCTGTTTTTTACGAATAATTTTTTCCACATAATGGGAATGATCATTCAAAATGGCCATGGCAACGACCTTGATCCGAAAAAAAATGGAAGTCTTTAAATGGCCATTTGCCTAATCTGGATAAGAGTCCTAGTGGCTGATTCTGGTCTTCATGGAAATATCTTCTAACTTTTCCCAATCCCCACCGGGTTGCTTTGGTT
>JAMCQY010000204.1 GCA_023381945.1 Deltaproteobacteria bacterium | reverse complement strand
ACCCTTCCCTCTCCCCCATTGGGGGGAGAGGGAAAAAGGAAAAAATTAGGTATGTTATTTGAGTCTCCCAAATTTGGCCAAATTTATTATCTTTTTGATAGCAAGAAGCTTGCCGGACACTCCTGGTTGAACATATTTTTAAGGTACTTCTGAAGATTTCGAACCCGATATCTTCAAAGCTGAAGCAAGTGAACAATATTAAGTACTTTGCTCCTCATTGAATAGAACTAATTACGACGAATTAATAAATTATTTTAGTATTAAATAAGTAGATTTATAGTTCCTCTTTTACTAAGAGCACCTGACCTTGTTTTATTCGTTAGCTTAACTATCTAAATATTTTATGATAATAGGTATACCCGCCAATTGAACTTCTAAAGGTGTTGTTTTATTCTTAAGGCCGAACAAAATTTAGCTTCAGTATCAAGCATAAGAACAGACTGACGCATTTTGTGGGAGCACTATTTGGAGGAATGGTGCCGCAGAGCGAGGATAAGGAGGCCCAATAGTCGGGGGTTTATCATGTTGAAAATCAGGTTTTTCATCAAAAGCTTGGTGCTCGCGGCCTTGCTTGCCGCGTTTTCCACCCCGGCCCAATCCGCTTATCCCTGGCCGGGGGTAACCTTTTCATTCGACGACGGTTATTCAGCCTCGATGAGTATCGCGCGTCCGTTGTTCAAGCAATATAACGTGGTGGCCACGACGTTCCCCATCGTATATTATATCGGGATTGACTCAGAAGAAGTCTCCTGGGACCAACTGAGAGGACTGCTCTCCGATGGCTGGGAAATCGGCAGCCATAGCATGACCCATCCAAACCTTACCAGCCTTAGCTCCTCCCAGTTGGATTACGAATTACGCCAGTCTAAGTCTCTTCTGGAAACCAATCTGAATATCAAGGTCTACTCTTTTGCTATTCCGGGGGGGGCTTACAATCAGACAGTGTTAAATGCTATCGCCAAATATTATCACTTCGCCCGCAATGTCGATTACCCTTTTGATTATAACCATCTGCCACCTGTCCCCTTTACTATCAACTGCTATGAAGCTTACAACAATACTACTGCCTCCCAGATAATTCAGTGGATCGAGACCGCCCGGAGCAATAATTACTGGTTAGTGCTCACTTTCCACAGAGTCAACCAGGGCAATTCTGATCCCTATGACGAATATTCTTTCGGAACAACTCCACTTACACAGGTCCTGCAATATATCCAGAGTCATGGTTATCCTACCCCGACCTTTACCCAGGTCTTTCAGCAATTTCCTCCCACGGCCAATGCCGGATCGAACCAAACGGTGAATCAAGGAGCCACGGTGACCCTGAACGGGAGCGGCAGTTCCGACCCTTGCGCCCAAACCCCCCTGACTTATGCCTGGAATTTTCAATCCAAGCCGGCCGGCAGCAATGCCAGCCTCAGCGGCGCCAATACCGTTAACCCTTCCTTCACCGCGGATATGGCGGGAAGTTATGCAGTGCAACTGGTGGTCACCAACAGCCTGGGGGTCGCCAGCACGGCGGCCACGGTTACCATTACCGCCAACGCCACCGGCAATTCCCCGCCGGTGGCCAATGCCGGTCCCGATCAAACCGTGGCTCAGGGCGCCCTGGTCACCCTGGACGGCTCCGGCAGCTCCGACCCCAACGGAGACACCATAACCTATGCCTGGAGTTTCACCTCCGAACCGGCGGGGAGCACCGCCACCCTCTCGAACTCCACTAGCGTGCACCCCAGCTTCACGGCCGACAATGCCGGAAGTTATGTAGTGCAGCTGGTCGTCACCGACTCACATGGTGCGGCCAGTACTCCGGACAGCGTCACCATCAGCACCCAAAATTCTCCCCCGGTGGCCAATGCCGGCCCTGCACAAACCGTATCTCCAGGTGCACTGGTCACCTTGGACGGCTCCGGCAGCTCCGACCCCAACGGGGACACTTTAACCTATGCCTGGAGCTTCACCTCCAAACCCACGGGCAGTACCGCCACTCTTTCGGGTTCTACTACTGTGCATCCCACCTTTACGGCCGACAAAGCCGGAAGTTATGTGGTGCGGCTGATTGTTACTGACTCTCAGGGAACGGCCAGCAATCCGGACAGCGTCACCATCAGCACCCAAAATTCTCCCCCGGTGGCCAATGCCGGTCCCAATCAAACCGTGGCCCTGGGCGCCCTGGTTACCCTGGACGGCTCCGGCAGCTCCGACCCCGACGGGGACACCATAACCTATGCCTGGAGTTTCACCTCCAAACCGGCGGGGAGCACCGCCACCCTGTCAAACTCCACCATCGTGAACCCCACCTTTACCGCGGACAAGGATGGGGATTATGTGTTGCAGCTGATCGTCACCGACTCCCATGGACTTGCCAGCAGTCCTTCCTCCGTCACCGTCAGCACTCAGAATTCCGCTCCGGTGGCCAATGCCGGCCCCAATCAAACTGTGGCTCTATGGGCGCTAGTCACCCTGAACGGCTCCCTGAGTTCCGACCCCGACGGGGATACCATCACCTATCTCTGGAGTTTCACCTCTAAACCGGTGGGGAGCACCGCGGTTCTCAATAACCCAACCGCGGTGAACCCTTCCTTTACGGCTGACAAGGATGGCAGCTATGTGGTGCAGCTGATCGTCACCGACTCGCATGGGGCGGCCAGCACGCCGGCCACTGTCACCATCAGCACCCAAAATGCTCCCCCGGTGGCCAATGCCGGCCCCGCCCAAACTGTGTCTGTGGGTGCACTGGTCACCATGGACGGCTCCTTGAGCTCCGACCCCGACGGGGACACCATAACCTATGCCTGGAGTTTCGCCTCCAAACCAGCGGGCAGCACTGCCACCCTGGCAAACGCCACCACCGTGCAGCCCACCTTTACGGCTGACCTGACCGGAAGTTATGTGGTGCAACTCATCGTCACCGACTCTCATGGCGCCGCCAGCAGTCCAGCTACCGTCACCATCACCGCCGGTAGCCCTACCCCGGTGGTAATCGATTCCTATTCTGAAACCAACCGGGATGACTACGGGCAGCTTGACAATAATATGCGTGGTTGGGGGCAGGCATTTACCGGAAACGGAGCTTCGGTAACCTCGGCGAAGTTTTACCTGCAAAAATCCGGCTCTCCCACCGGCAGCGCCTACGCCAAAATTTATGCTGTTACCGGTACATTCGGCTCCAGCGCCAAGCCGGCCGGAGCAGCCCTGGCCACTTCCAGCGCGGTCACGGTCTCGACCATCCCGACCTCCTACAGCCTGGTGCAGTTCAATTTCCCCACACCCTACAAAACCACGAATGCAACTCGGTATGTAGTGACCGTGGAATATACCGGAGGCACGGCATCTAACATTATCAGGGTTGGGCTTGATCTCTCCTCCCCGACCCATGCGGGCAATTTGTCTTATAACTGGGCAGGCACCTGGTATCCTTACAACTCCGACGTCTGCTTCTACGTCTACGGCACCCCATAGAACCGTAGTCATTCCGCCATCGGCTTGAACCAGGAGGGGCGCAATCCATGCGCCCCTCCGTTTTTAAGAAACCCTTCAGCGTCTTTCAGATAAGTTGTTGGGCTGCCGATATCCCTCTACCAGCAGGAGCCAAACCGGAGCGCGGCAGGAACCTTAAGCGCGTCCGTTGACCTTTTTCTCGTCTATGATTAATTTGACCTTACCACGAACATTTTCCCAAATCGGGCTTGTCGGTTCACGGTTTGAAATGCCCATCCTCCATCATGAGCTTCAACCAGGGATGGACTTTATGCCTCCCGACCCTGGGCAACGGCAGACCCGGCAATTGCCAGATACAATAACGGCTCCAGCAAATAAAGGGCCGGGTGCAGAAGCAGGAGCACAAAAATTTAATTAAGGCAGGCAAAAGGATGAACGATTCCGCTTCCTTGGGTTCATCTCTAACGGACCCGGTTTGTGGTATGAAAGTGAACCAGGAGACCGGCTTTCGAACCACCCATGAGGGGCGCGAATACCTTTTCTGCAGCCAGCATTGCCTTACAAAGTTCGAAGAATCCCCGGCGCAATATCTTGAATCTAAAGGTGAAGCTTTTGCTCCTTCGCCTCCAAAAAAGGCTGAATCTGCACCAGGGGTCGTTTACACCTGCCCCATGGACCCGGAAGTACGGCAGGACCACCCGGGTATCTGTCCCAAATGCGGTATGTCCCTGGAAGTGGCCGGCGCCCCGGCGCCAGCGGCGGCCAAAACCGAGTGGGTCTGCCCCATGCACCCGGAGGTGGTGCAGGACTCCCCGGGCTCTTGCCCCAAGTGTGGCATGGCGCTCGAACCCCGCACCGTGGCCGCGGCAGAGGAAGAAAACCCTGAGCTACGCGATATGCAGCGCCGGTTCTGGCTGTCGCTCATCCTGACGATTCCGCTCCTGGTTATCGCCATGGGCGATATGATTCCGGGACATCCCCTGGAACATCTGGCCTCCATGCCCTTCTGGGTTTGGGTGGAGCTTGGGTTGGCGACCCCGGTGGTGCTCTGGTGCGGCTGGCCTTTCTTCGTGCGCGGCATCCAATCGGTTATCAACCGCAGTCTGAACATGTTTTCCTTGATCGGCCTGGGCGTCGGGGTGGCTTATATTTATAGCTTGGTTGCCAAAGTCTTCCCGGAAATCTTCCCGGCTTCTTTCCGGAGCTCCTCCGGCGAGGTTGGGGTTTACTTTGAGGCCGCGGCTTTTATCGTCACCCTGGTGCTGCTGGGCCAGGTATTGGAGCTGCGGGCGCGTTCGGCGACCAGCGCCGCCATCAAGGCCCTGCTGGGGCTGGCCCCCAAGACGGCTCGCCTTCTCAAAGCAGACGGCACTGAAGAGGATATTCCCTTGGAGCAGGTACAACCGGGTGACCGGCTGAGGGTGCGTCCCGGAGAAAAAGTGCCTGTGGACGGTACCATCGTCGAGGGCAAGAGTTCCGTAGACGAATCCATGATTACTGGCGAGCCCATCCCGGTGGAAAAAGCTCCCGGTGACCGGGTCATCGGCGCCACTATTAATGGCTCCGGCTCCTTAGTGATGCAAGCCGAAAGGGTTGGCGCCGGGACGCTCTTAGCCCAAATCGTGCAGATGGTGGCCGAAGCCCAGCGCAGCCGGGCACCCATCCAAAAGCTGGTGGACGTGGTGGCGGCTTATTTCGTGCCCGCTGTGGTAGCCACAGCCGTTGTCACCTTTGCAGTTTGGGCGCTGATTGGTCCCCCACCCCGCATGGCCCACGCCATCATCAACGCCGTGGCCGTGCTCATCATCGCCTGTCCCTGCGCCCTGGGACTGGCCACGCCCATGTCCATTATGGTGGCCACCGGCAAGGGGGCCACAGTGGGGGTGCTATTCAAGAATGCAGAAGCCATCGAGGTGATGCGCCAGATCAATACCCTGGTGGTGGACAAAACCGGCACCCTTACCGAGGGTAAACCCAAGCTGGTGACCGTGCGACCGCGTCAGGACTTGGAGGAATCCACTTTCCTGCGCCTGGCGGCCAGCCTGGAGCGGGGCAGCGAACATCCCCTGGCTGCGGCCATCGTTAAAGGGGCCGAGGAACGCGGGCTTAAGCTGGCCGAGGCCGAAATTTTTGAGTATTTGACCGGCAGAGGAGTTACCGGCGAGGTTGATGGTCACCAGGTGGCCTTGGGCAACCGCCGTCTATTGGAGGAACTGGGGATCAACACCGGGGAGGAAGGGGAGAAAGCTGATTCTTTGCGTTCTGATGGCCAGACCGTGATGTTCTTGACCATTGATGGAAAACTCGCTGGACTTGTCGGGGTGGCCGACCCCATCAAGGAGACTACCCCTGAAGCCATCGAGAAGCTGCACGAGGAGGGCATTAAAATCGTCATGCTCACCGGCGACAACCTTACTACGGCGGAGGCCGTGGCTCGAAAATTGGGGATCGATGAGGTGGTGGCCGAGGTCCTGCCCGACCAGAAGGCGGCCAAAGTTAAGAAACTTCAAGACCAGGGCTTGATGGTGGCCATGGCCGGCGACGGCATCAATGACGCCCCTGCTCTAGCCCAGGCCCATGTGGGCATCGCTATGGGCACCGGGACCGACGTCGCCATGGAAAGCGCCGGAGTCACCCTGGTGAAAGGCGATCTCAGGGGTATCGTCCGGGCCCGCCTCTTGAGCCGGGCCACCTTACGCAATATTAAAGAAAACCTGTTCTTCGCCTTCGTGTATAACTCCTTGGGCATCCCCATCGCCGCAGGCGTGCTCTACCCCTGGTTCGGCATTTTGCTCAGCCCCATTATCGCCGCCGCGGCCATGAGCTTCTCTTCGGTTTCCGTAGTCGCCAATGCCTTGCGCCTGCGGCGGGCGCAGTTGTAAGCGTCCAACCTTGGAGCGCATGGCAGCCAGAAAAGCCCTGGTTGCCTTAGTTGTGTCCAAGCCCCTATATTCTGGCTCATCTCGTAAAGAGCCGCGGTTTGCCTTTCCTGTTGGCGCGCCACCCGGGCTTGATGGCGGATTCGGGTCGTCAGGCCGCTGGTCAGGGTGCTTACCAGTAGCATTACCATCAGAGTGACGGCGGATTCGGTGTCGGGGATGGCGAAGGAGTAATATTTTGGCACAAAAAAGAAGGCAAAAGCAGCCGCGCAAAAGAATGAAGAGAACAGAGCCGGTCCCCGGGCGAGAAAGGAGGAAATGACCACCACCGTCAATAAATAGATCATCGCCAGGTTTCTAAGGGCCAGATGGGGGAATAAAATAAAACCCAATCCGGTACAGAGACTCACCCCGCAGGCAGCCAGCAGGTATTCCCAGAGCAACCGCCGCGGCTTGGGCCCGGGAACGGTGGTTGTGGGGGCTCCTGCTTTCCCATGTTCTCCGGAAATGACAAAGATATCGAGCCGCAGTTCCAGATTAAATGGTCCACTAGCGAAATGCCCACAAACCGGCGCCAGCGGCGCTCATAGGGTTTGCCTACAAAAATCTTGCTGACCTGGTTCTCCCGAGCGAAGGCCATAATTTCGTCCCCCGATGCGGAAGCCGGACACTTTGACGGCCAGGGCTCCCAGTTTTGCGGCCAGGTACAGGGCCTGGGCCACCTGTTCCTGGCTTTCCGGGGATAGGCGATCATGGGCGGGGGTCTCGACGTAGAGGGCGAACCACCGTACCCGTTGGGCTTCGGCGAGGCGCTGGGTGGCTCAAATCAGGGGAATGGAAAAGGGACTGGGACTGAGGCAAACGAGCAGGCTGCCAGGGCCGGAGCGGCTTGGCTCGGTTTGAGGCTGCGTTACTACCCCCGGCCCAGAGTTTGGCATATGTCTCTTATATCCCTCGAAAATTATTATATTACTGGAAGGATAACCGGTTGCGGCCTTGGGGTCAAGGGCGTCTTGACAGTGCGATAATTATCTCACGCCAAGACGCCAAAGCCCAAAAAGATAGAGCAATAAGGGCGGTTCAAAACCGCCCCTAAAACGTATTCCCGGAATTAAGCAAGGCTTAATAGAAAATCAACAGATAGATCATGCAAATGGTGACGGTGATCATCATTGGCCACCAGCAAGCCTTCAGGTACTCCATAAAAGATATGGGGCAACCAGCCTTTTCAGCCAGGCCGACAGTGACCACATTGGCGGAAGCGCCAATCATGGTGCCGTTGCCGCCGAGACATGCGCCTAAAGCCAACGACCACCAGAGCACGCCGGTTTCCGCCCCGGGAATGGTCTGGTTCAGGAAAGCGATGATCGGCAGCATGGTGGCGGTAAAGGGGATATTGTCAATGAGGGCCGAGGCGACAGCGCTTACCCAAAGGACAAGAATTATGGCTACGGTCAAGTTACCGCGGGAAAAATCCCTCACCCATTCAGCAATGATTTGAATAAGTCCAGTCTCTTCCGCTCCGGCGATTACGATGAACAAACCGATAAAAAAAACCAGGGTAGGCCACTCCACTTCATGCTCCAGCATCTCGACAATATCAACCCGTGAGATGGCCAGCAGCACCATGGCGCCCATCAGGGCAGCCACCGAGACTTCCATAGGCAAGACGCCGTGCAAGACAAACAGGGAGATGACAAAGGCCAAAACCCCCAGGCCCATAACCGTCAACTTCTTGTCGGTGATCTTGTACTCTTCTTGCATATAAGCGATAATCCGGTCCACATCTTTGACTTCGGCCTGCAAATAGCCTTTCTTGTACCACCACAGGTACCAAAGGGAAGTAAGGGTCAGGCAGACCGCGCTGACCAGGGCGAGATTAGTGACAAACTGGCCAAAGGTTAATTTCGCAAAGGAGCCGATGAGGATGTTGGGCGGATCGCCGATCAGGGTGGCGGTGCCGCCGACGTTGGAGGCGAACACCTCTGGTATCAGCAGGGCCAAAGGATTGATCTTCAAAGTTACGGCAATCTCGATGGTTACCGGGATCATTAGCAGCATGGTGGTGACGTTGTCCAGAAAGGCGGAGCAAATGGCGGTAACAACCTGTAGGATGAAGGCCAGGATAAAGACGTTACCCCGGGCTATCGCGTAAGATTTATAGGCTAGCCATTGAAACAGGCCGGTTTTTTTCAGGACCCCGACAATAATCATCATTCCCATGAGCAGGAAGATGACATTCAAGTCGATGGCCCGCATGGCATCCTCAAAAGAGAGGATAAAGAAGTTTTTTGCGAAGGTGCCGGCAGTGTAGGAAATGAACAGGATAAAAGCGGCCCCAAAAAAAGCCGCCAGTGTGCGGTGCAGCCATTCGGCCGCAATGAAGATATACACCAGAAGCAGAACCACCGCGGCGATCCAGAAGGCAGGGGTAATTTCCCTCTTCAGGCTGAGGCTGGCCCCCCCCCTGGTAGAGCCGGTTGCCGGCCGCATCCATCCCCGCGGCTAATACCTGCAGGGGCGGCGATTCTCCTGTTTGCCAGCTTGGCTTCGCGGCGCGAATCTGCACGCCCCCTTCCGGCAGGGTCCCTGGCGCCAAGATATATCGCCCCACAAAGCTGCCCTTGCTGCCGGTGCTAAGCTGCGTTGCGCCCTCCGCCGTTTCAGTCTGCCGTCCATTAACCAGCAGTTCAATTTCGGCTTCGTTAATGCCCTTTCCCTGGGCATCCGTGATATGGCCGGATATTGTCAAAATGTCACCTTTTTCCAGCGGCGCCGCCGGCAAGACGGCGGGAGTGGCAAGAACGGCCAATAGAACTGCGACCAATATTTTTGCCGCCGGGATTTGTGGAAAACTCATTGATATTCCTCCAATTAACCACATTTTTGCGGTTTCTGCTTTACAAAAGACAAAGGCCTGCCAGGTTGACAGACTCCACCTGACAGGCCTTATTATTCTCGACCGATTATGTCTTGCTGCTCGGCCAGATTTCTCCTGGCCTGGACTTACCCTTTCTTCTTGGGACTTTTTTTTATTTATCCCATTTTATAAGGTTCTTTAATTAGAAACCACCAAATCCGGCATTAATAGAAAATCAACAGATAAATCATGCAGATGGTGACAGTGATCATCATGGGCCACCAGCAGGCTTTCATATACTCAACAAAGGAGATTTTGTAGCCCGCTTTTTCCGCCAGGCCCACAGTGACTACACTGGCGCTGGCCCCGATCATGGTGCCGTTGCCGCCCAAACAGGCCCCCAGGGACAGGGACCACCAAAGCACGCCACTTTCCGCCCCGGGGACGGTCTGGCCGGCGTTTTCCTTGATCATCAGGAAGATGGCCTTGGCAATGGGATCATCGCCCTGGATGGTAACCTTGATGGGACTCATGACGTCGCTCACCGGCTTTTGAGAGGCTTCTTTCAAGCCGGGGCCGAAGAGGTCGCCGATCATCACGGCAAGACTGGGGTCGGCCTTGATCAGGGCAGTCTCATGGAGAAACCTGGGCTCCAGCCCCTTAATAATGTCCCGCAAAGTCAAGATGCCCATGAGCTGGTATTTTTCATCGAAGACCAGGACGGCCCTGGGTTCGAATTGCCCTTCGAACTTGATGGCCGCCTCCCGGACGATGGCCATGGCCTGGCGCAGAGAGAACCAGTAGGGGATGTGAGGGTAATCCTCCAAAGGGATCATCAAATCTTTTACTTTCTGTTCGTTTGGCATAAAGACCTCCCACCGATTTATGATGTTCGTCAAGGATTCGAAAAACGGCTCAGTTCTTATAGTGTTTGCCAAAAGTTTTTTCCGATAACCCGATGGATTGTAGGGGCGGACCCTTGTGTCCGCCCGCAGGAGGGCGCACACGCGGGTGCGCCCCTACAAGAAATTATTTTTGGCAATCGCTATAAGAGCCCATTTCATGGTTTATCTTTTAGCAACCGCAAGATTAAGATGGGGTTAAAAGGCGGGAGGAGGCCGTTAAATTTCTGTTAGTATCGTGTTTTATTTCACAAGGACCTGGACCTCATAAAAGCGCCTCCCCTTGACTTTTCCAGGCCGCTCCATTAGAACAGAATCATCATTTTCGTAACGGGAAAAACCCCGGAAAGTCTGGAGGATGCCATGCCGGAGCAGAAAAAGATCGAGGATTTAATGATCCGCATGGAGGATTATCCGCATATCCCCTACTGGTTCACCCTGCGCCAGGCCATGGCCATCGTCCGGGAAGCAACCATCAAGTTTGAAGGTGCCTTCGAGCCCCGGGCCGTCCTGGTCTTCGATGAAAAGTATCAGCTTATGGGGATCTTGACCTTGCGGGACATCATTAAGGGGCTGGAGCCCAGGTTTCTCCATGAGACTGCCCTGATCAAGGCCGACCCCAATCTTACCGTGATGATCGGCGGCCTCTTCGGCCCCGGCTTGAAAGAAGCCTCTCAAAAGCCGGTGAGCGACGTCATGAGCCCCATTAAGATCACCGTGAATGCCGAGGATCCCCTCACCAAATCCCTCTACCTGATGGTCAAGGAGAACGTCGGCCTGGTGCCGGTGATGCAAGACGGTAAGGTGGTGGGCATGCTCCGGCTGAGCGACCTTTTTGGGGAAATCTCTAAGATGGTGTTGGGCGACTAAATATGGCGTTGTGCCTCCGATTACCGATGCTGATAGGCGCCATGGCCCATACTAACTTGCTCCTTACCCTGCTGCATATCCCCACCTTGGCTGCCTGGGCGGCCGCTTGACCGGGGACCTAACTTAGCTTAAAATTTAACAAAATTCTTTTTGCTGATCCTCAGGAGGACCTGCACCTGAAACCGCCGAAGAGGCCGTGCAGAAAGGCGCCTACGACTTCATCACCAAACCTTTCCGCAAAGAGACCATCCTGATAACCATCAAGCGGGCCTTGGAGTGGAAGCAGATGCAGAAAGAAATAAATAGGCTTAAAGAGCAGTCCGCTTAGACTTTAGCCTGAATCGATATTGCCTTTCTGCACGGCCTCTT
>JAMCQY010000325.1 GCA_023381945.1 Deltaproteobacteria bacterium | reverse complement strand
GAAAAGATTCAAAGGTGCCGTGCAACCCTACTTCGCAGCCTCGTTTTTCCAGTTCTCGCATGAGCTGAGCCACGGAAATGAAGTCCCCGTAAAATTCCACTTTATCGTGAAAATGGTAAAAAGGCCCGTCTAACGGATGATAGGTCGAGGCCTGATCTGGAAAGAAGAAAAAGGTGGAGCGAAAACCGTACCGGTCCTCGGCTTCCATCCACGGCTCGAAAAATCTTTCCTGTTTTCTTGGAACTAGACGGGAAGCTGCTTTCAGACCTATTTTTACGGCATCGATAAGCAGCCGGCCAGAGCCGCTTTTCCCCTGCAGTACATGCCGAAAGATCGTTCCTGCCGCACGGAGGAGGCATGATGGAGCAAAGGAAACAAAATCCACATCATGGGTCAGGCACACAGCAAACCTTTTGCCGTCAGGCCAGAGGGAAACCGGCGGGCTTGCAGAAGTTCGGGATATTTTTTCGGCCATCCACTGGTTTATCACGGGTTCCAGCAGCCCCCGGGAACAAGACGGCTGATTATGCCCACTATCCGTGAGTCCCTGATCATCAACATTGGCCATTTGAGTTTCCGTTATACCCAAAATCAGGTCGGCTAAATCATCGGGGAGCTCGAAATCCTGAGTAGCTCCGGTACATAGGGCTATCTGCTCTTGGAGAAATAGCTGTTGGTTTTTAGTCAGCTTCATATTCAATGGACTTGAACCCCTTTCCAAATTAGCTTGACCAGTCAACTCTTGTTTTCCTTTCCTTAGCACGCCGAAAGCTTTGAAACACCTCGAAGCCCAACCAACCTGCCTTTCGACCCTGCCTCTAGCGTTTCTTAAAAAATAGATTCATCAGACGGCGCTCCAATTGATAATGCTGATCGAATTGCCATTGACATGCCATCACTGTTTTTGAGTACTATGCCTATCAATGGCATACCAGCTTAAAATCAGACCAAACAAATACACAGTGCTGCTGGCGATTCCATAAAACAAGATCGCTATAATCGCCGGCTGTTTCAGGAATGCGGCCAGGGGAATGGCGCCAATCATCAAAATGGCCCGCAAGATTTCCCGGGCCAATCCCAAGCCCTGGCGATTTAAATAATCTACGGTGCCTATTAATGGATAAGCAATGAATTGTAAGGCAAACACAAACGACAGCACCTGGATATACTTTCCAGTCTCATGCCATTGGTGGCCAAAGAACAGATGCATTACGAAAGGTGCCACAATTATAATCAGAAGCACGATACTCAGGGCGCTTAGAAACAGCATCATGAGGGTCTTGAAGAATAGTCTCTTTATTTTTTCCGGCGACTGCCTGGTTTGCTGCGTCAACTCACCCGTATAAACCTGGGCCACGGAGGCGCCGATCAAACCTAACGGGGTGCCGATTATCCATTGGGCCAAAGCGAACCAGCCCACCACTTGCAGTCCGTAATTTGCCGCCAGCAATAAATATGGAATTCTCAAGCCTAAAGTATTCAGAAATTGTGCGCCTAAAGTAAAAAGTGGAAATTTCTTATAACGCTTTAGTACCTCTAATCCCCGCTTCACGTTTATGAACCGGAAGGCTTCCCTATCTTTCCGCCAGGCAAAGACAGCCATTCTGGTGCTGCCACTGCAATGTCCGATGATTGCTCCCGCCACCAGCCCCACGGCCCCTGCGCCAAAGCTGCCGAAGCCGATCATCGCCGCGGCCTTTCCGACATTCTGGCTGATTTTTGTCCAGGCGATCGTGCCAAAAGCCTTCTTGCGAATCCCCCAGAAGTTAAGAGCCTGGTAGATTCCAGCCCCCATGATTCCCAGAGGCAGGAGCCAAACATAGGGGGCCATCACCTGGGCTTTGATCAAGCCCAGCAATGTATCCCCGAAAGTCCAGGTTAAAAAGCCGGTAAACGCCGTCATCACCACGATAATCGCCATGCACAGGCCAAAGACATTGGCCGCCGTTGCATCGCTCTCGGGTAAGAGGATCGCCCCTTCATACTTCCAACAGACAGCCACCCCGAAAATGTCCAAGAGAGCGACATAAACCTCAAGTACGCCAAAATCGGCAGGGGTATAGAGCCGCGTGATGACAGGAGCAACAGCAACGGCTATTCCTTGCCCCAGAGCGATGCCGGTGGACACAGTCAGGATATTGCCGGCAAAGCTGCCTTTAAGGCGTTTCCAGTTGGCCAGAGGAGCGTAAATTCGACTCAGAGGCAACATGAGGTTTCCCTTCCTTAGGATACCTTGATCCTCTTTCATATAATTATCCATATATGGTTTCTAAGGGCATCGGCCCCATCCGGTCAAAAGGCCTTGATTTCCGAATCGCAGGAATTTGAATACCAAGCCATTGAGCGAAACGTCAAACTAACTCTTTACCGCGGCTATAATCCTTTCCTGGTCCGTCTCCTTCAGGTAAGGATGCATGGGCAGACTGAAAATGTGTTGGGCAGCCTTTTCGCTCAACGGGAAATCGCCCGCCTGATGGCCCAGATGTTGAAAAGCCCCTTGGAGATGCAAGGGCAATGGATAGTAAACCGCGGTGGGGATTTCCGCCTCTTTGAGTTTCTTTTGCAGGCCTTCGCGGTCCTCAGCCAGCACCGAATACTGGGCCCATACCGAAGTGGCGTCGGGGCTGACGTATGGAACTTCGACCACTGACTGAAGGCCCCTGGAATAGCGTTGCGCCACTTCCTGGCGGAGTTCCACCTCTCGATCAAAAATTGCCAATTTTTCCAGGAGGATGGCTGCTTGCAGGGTATCCAGGCGCCCGTTGATGCCAATGCGCACATTGTCATACTTATGGGTGCCTTGACCATGGACCCGAATGGAACGAAGCGTTGCGTCCAGTTCATCGTTGTCGGTAAATATGGCCCCGCCGTCGCCGTAACAGCCCAAGGGTTTGGCCGGAAAAAATGAGGTGGCGGCCACCTCGGCCAGGGCCCCGGCCCGTTTGCCCTTATAAGTGCCGCCGAAAGATTGGGCGGCATCCTCCAGGACGAACATCCCGTGTTTCCGGGCCAAGGGATTAATCTGGTCATAATCCGCCGGCTGCCCGAAAAGATCCACCGGAATGATGCCCCGGGGGTTCAGATTGGCGGTTTTAGGATTCTTTCCCAGATTGTCAATGGCCTTGGCCAAAGCGCCGGGATCGATATTAAATGTCTTAGGATCGATATCTACAAAGACCGGGGTGGCCCCCAATAACTGGATCACCTCCGCCGTCGCTATAAAGGTAAAGGGAGTGGTAAAAATCGCGTCTCCGCGGCCGACGCCGTAAGCGATCAAGGGCATGAGCAAGGCATCAGTGCCGGAGGAACAAGTGATAACATGTTTCACCCCGACGTATTGGGCCAGCCGGTCCTCCAATTCTTTAATCTCGGGCCCCATAATGTATTTGCCGTGTGACAAGACCTGCTCAATTCTCTTCATGAGTGCGGGGCCAATAAGCTGTTGTTGGGCTTTCAAGTCAATGAAATCAATACTTTTTCCCTGAGACATCGTCATACCTCTCCACGTGAGTCCCCCGGTGCGGCAGGACAAGATTTGTTTTGACCTCAATCCATATTAGCTTACAAAGGCAGGAGGCCGGATCCACTTTTTTGGAAACGTTGACCACAGGTCTCGCACCGTAACTCGCTATTCAACTTAACGCCACAGGTGCACATCCAGCCGATGGGGCGGGCAGGATTGCCTACCACCAGAGCATGATCGGGGATGTCCTTGGTCACCACCGCTCCCGCACCCACAAAAGCATAACGGCCTATGGTTGTGCCGCACACAATAGTAGCGTTAGCGCCAATGCTGGCCCCCGTTTTTACGAGGGTGGGGCGAACCTCATCCATCCTGCGGATAAAGGCCCGGGGGTTATGAACATTGGTAAACACCATGGAAGGACCGCAAAAAACATCATCCTCCAGGGTAACTCCTTGGTAAACCGAGATGTTATTCTGAATCTTGCAGCCGCGGCCGATGGTAACCTTGGGTCCGATCACCACGTTTTGGCCGATATTGCAGTTTTCCCCGATTTGGCAGTCCTTCAGGATGTGAGAAAAATGCCAGACTTTGGTGTCTTTGCCGATTTGGCCGGGCTGATCGATGACCGCGGTCGAATGCACAAAATAAGGCTGCTTTGACGGCGGGGAAGCGGCGCTTACTGCCTTCACCGGGACACCGTTATGATCCAGGGACTGTTGGCAGGACTGGAGAACCTGAAGCACCCTCAGGCCCTCAGCCCCATCCGTCCGGGGTTTCTGACGGGTCTGGACACATTCCAGAAAGTGAGCGCATTCGGCTTTTAAGGGCTCCAATTTGTCGATGGGCACCACTTCGCCCTCGGCTTTGCGCGCCATCGGGTAGCGCTCCACCCACTCAACTTTATGGGAATAAAGCACCAGTTTGCGGTCTGGGCTGGTGTCATCAAAGACTGCCATCCGGCGGTCCCCCACCACCACCAGCAACTGTTCTTTAAAGGGGTGCAGCCAGCTGACATATATATGCCCTTTGACGCCGCTGCCAAAGGACATGGTCGTCATGGTTACATCAGCCACATCGCTCTGCAAGTAATTGCCTCCATGCACGCTCACTTCCGTCGGCATCTCACCCAGGAGCAGGAGGATGATGGAAATGTCGTGCGGAGCAAAACTCCACAGAATATTCTCCTCTTTCCGGATTTTGCCGATATTCAACCGGTTGGAGTAGATATATTGAATTTTGCCCAGTTCGCCCGCGGCTATCAGACCCTTGAGCTTTTGTATGGCTGGATGATAATGCAGGATATGCCCCACCATCAAGATGCGGCCGGTCTGCTCGGCCAGGTCTACCAACTCCTGGCCTTCTTCCACTCTTAACGCCATGGGTTTTTCGACAAACACATCCTTGCCGGCCAAAAGAGCTTCCTTAGCCAAGGCATAGTGAGTGATGGCCGGGCTGGCAATGGCTACCGCCTCAATCTCCGGATCGGCCAACACCTCCGAGAGATTAGCACAAGTCCGCAAATCTGGGCTGACTTGCCTGGCGCGGGCCAAGGTATCCGATTGCTGGTCGCAAACCATGGACAGAGCCCCGAGTTCGGCAAAATTTCGTACCAGGTTTTTCCCCCAATATCCCGCTCCGATGAGAGCCACTTTGGGCGCCAGAGCAACATTAGCCGCATTAGAAGAATTCTTGACCATCAATTAAGCCCTCACCACATTATGATTATAACCATTTCCGTTGACTGCGTTCCGGGTATCCACCACCAATGACGCCTGGGAGACGATGTTCTGGTAATCCACACAGGAATGATCGGTGGCGATCAGCACCACGTCATAAGTAGCCAGGTTTTCGGGAGTCAAATCCACGGAACGCATATCGAAATTATGCCGGCGAGTCTTGGGCATCACCGGGATATACGGATCATGATAATCCACCTTAGCCCCCTGCTGCAATAACAGCTCGATCAATTTCAGGCTGGGTGACTCCCGCATATCATCAACATCCTTTTTATACGCGATGCCGATGACCAACGTTTTTGCTCCCTTAATGGCTTTGCCTTGACTGTTGAGCGCCTGGATCGTGCGGTCGATCACGTAATAAGGCATGGAAGTGTTGATCTCGCCGGCCAATTCAATAAACCGGGTACTGAAGTCATATTCCCGGGCCTTCCAGGTCAGGTAAAAAGGGTCGATGGGGATGCAATGCCCGCCCAGGCCCGGACCGGGATAAAAAGCCTGAAACCCGAAAGGTTTGGTCTTGGCGGCGCTGATTACTTCGCAAATATCGATATTCATGCGGTGGCTGAGCACCTTGAGTTCGTTGACCAAGGCGATATTCACGGCGCGATAGATATTTTCCATGAGTTTGGCCATCTCCGCCACTTTGGTGGAAGAGACCGGGACCACGTCTTTCACTACCTGGGCGTATAAGGTCTTGCCGACCGCCAGACAGTTTTCCGTGACGCCCCCCACCACCTTGGGGGTGTTGTAAAGATTGTGCCCCACATTATTGGGGTCTTCCCTTTCCGGGGAGTAAACCAAGAAAAAATCTTTCCCCACTTTGAGACCATTGCCGCCCACAATGGGCAACATGACCTCGTCAGTGGTGCCCGGATAAGTGGTGGACTCCAGGGAAATCACTTGCCCGCGGCGCAGGGTTTTGGCCACTTCCCTGGTGACCGCCTCCACATAACACAGGTCGGGTTCGCGATTGCGGTTCAACGGGGTGGGCACGCAAATCAACAAGGCATCCGGCTCAGAAAGCCGGGCAAAATCATCGGAGGCTTCGAAAAGCGGCCGCTCCCGCCCTTCCCCCAGGGTGGTGAAAGCCGCGATATCCTCACTTTTGATATGATGGATATAGGAACGGCCCGCGTTAAGTTCCGTTACTTTGTGAGAGTCGGCATCAAATCCTAACGTGGTGAAGCCTGCCCTGGCAAAGTGAATTACCAGCGGCAGTCCGACATAACCCAGGCCGATGATACCAATGGTGGCTTGACGATTTAAAATCTTTTCTTCCAGTTCCGCGTGTAACTCAGGCATAGTTAACCCCTAGATTGAATTGAGAATTTTCTGCGCTTGGCTCCTCCCAATGGAGATCCATTTCTTTTTTAAGAATTTCAAAATCCTCGGCAGCTTTTGCATAATCATCGTGCCGGCCGATATCAAGCCAGTAACCCGAAAAATGGTAATAATGCACGGGCTTATCGCCGCGTAGGAGCAGCCTCACCAGGTCGGGGAAGTCCAGGTAGACCCTCTTTTGAATCAGGTCAAGCACCTTGGGCTCAAAGATATAAATCCCCATACTTACCAGGTGACTATAGGAGGGTTTTTCGATGTAATCCTTGACGCGGCCATCGCCATTCTTAACAATCACCCCCAGATCAATTTTGGTCTGCTTTTCAAAGGTGGCAATGGTGGTCAAGCCTTTCTGATCCCGGTGATGCTTAACGAATTCCTGGTAATTGATATTGGTGAGGACATCGGCATTCATCACCATAAAGGTGTCATCCAGCCGATCGATCAAGGCCAGAGGGCCGGCTGTCCCCAAGGGTTCCGTTTCAAAGGAATAATCAATCTTCACTCCGAATCGGGACCCATCCTGGAAATAAGCCTTGATCAATTCGGCCATGTAACCCACTGCCAGGGTAATCTTCTCGAACCCCTGAGCCTTGAGTTGACGGATCACAACCTCTAAAATGGGCATCCCGCCAATAGGAACCAGAGGCTTGGGAATGACCTGGGTTAGAGGAGCAAGCCGTACGCCTTTTCCGCCTGATAGGATGATGACTCGCATGGTTTTCCCTTGAGTATTGTAGTTAACCCGCTGAACGAGGGACCAGTTTCACCCTCTTGGGCACGGGTGTTAATCGCATTATGGTGTGAGGCACAAAACGTGTCAGGGAAATCGACCCCCGGTTTTGGAGTTCTTGCACGCGCTCCATTTGACTGGCTGAGATCCCCGGTTCAGCAATAAATACGTCCTGAATTTTATGCAGCCGCACCAGGACGTCCAGGTGGTGATGATTTCCCAGAACCTTCCGGCCATCAATGCGGCGGTTGCGCATCTTGGGGTTTTCATCGATGAACCCCACCACTTCATAAGGATGGTTCTGGCTCAGATAGCGGAGGCACCAGCGGCCTTCGTCGCCTGCTCCCCAGATAAGGGCGCGGTGCGGTTCAGACTCCTTAACTCTCTTCTGCTTGTCATGACGAAGCTGCAAGGACTTAATAAGGATCCGATAACCGCTCAGTAGGAAAATGAGGTATAACCAATCGAGGCCAAAGACGGTGCGGCCATAAAATGCCAGGGGAAGATCGATCACCCAAGCCCCAATAAGCAACGCTATGCTGCCCAGACTCACCCCCAAGAAAAGCTGCTTCAGATCAGAAATTCCCAGATACCGGATCACCGTTTGATAGCCTCCGAAATAGACCAGAAACGGCAGGCGAACCACCAGGAGGAGTGGCAGGATCTTCCAGTCGCCGGGATTGTGGCCAAAGGGCAGCACCTCCCCGAACCGTAAGAAAAAGGCCAATTGAAAGGATAGCAAGCAGCACATGCTGTCGGCGATGAGTAAGGAAATCTGGCTCAAATTGTCCCGCACGTGCTGCCAGCTGATCGCCCCGGTGACAGTCTCCCTGGCCGCCAAAAAGATATACTTGAGGTCCAGCCAGAAGGACTTGTTTCGAATGTACTCCAGGTCGGTCGGCAATTTCGAAGGCAGGATTGCCTGAATATAGTATTTAGTCGGATCTACCCCCTGAGGATAGCGTTCTTCTTCATTGCGCCCCAAGATCTGGTTGGGGCCGACCAGTCCAGGTTTCACGGAAAAAATCGCCTGGGCTTCGGCTGGATACGCCGCAGCCAGGTCCGGGGACTCGGGCCGGGGGCCGACCAATGTCATGTCCCCTTTCAAGACATTAAAAAACTGGGGGAATTCATTCAGCTTCGTACGCCGCAAGAACCTCCCGATAGGGGTTACCCGCGGGTCTCCCTGAGGGGAGACTGAGGCCCCCAAAGGTATGGGGGTTTCATACATAGTCCGAAATTTGAGCATTTTGAAGATCTTGCCGTCCTTGCCCACCCGGTTGCATCCATAGAACACGTGCCCTTCCGAATCGAATTTAATCAGCAATCCTATAACCGGCAGCATCAGGACCAGAATCAGCAGCCCAAATAACGCTATGCATATATCGAGAGCTCTCGTAAGCATGGTTGCCCCGCCCCCCTATTCCCTGGCTCTTAGTAAAATCAAATTCTTGCTACAGGATTCGAGACAGCCATTCAGGGACATGATGCTTTTGCTTATTAAACACCACCCCAAATACCTTGACTTTGGATTGTTCCAAGAGCTTGACGGCCTCCTGAGCCAGTTGGTCGCTGACCCCTTCGGCCCCCACTACCAGGATGACACCATCCGTCATGGCGGCCAGTCGCAGGCCGGAATATGACCTGAAAATCGGCGGCAAATCGATTACCGCATAGCTGTATTCGGTCTTCAACACCTTCAACATTTCGGCAAATCCCTTGGAATCCGCAAGCTGGGATACAGTGAGACCACCTTTCCCGGAGGAAATTATTTCAAGGTTCGAACCGTCGGAGCTTTGGATGCTTTCGGAAAAATCGCCGCCTTCGGCGATAAAATCCGTTAAGCCCGGGGAGTGGTCAATCCCGAAATTAATATGGGCTGACGGAGTTACCAGGTTGGCCTCAACGAACATCACCCGTTTGTTGCTCCTGCTGACCAGGGTTTCCGCCAGGTTGGACGCCACCGTGCTGACGCCTTCCCCTGAATAACAACCGATCACGCCAATGATTTGCCGGTGTTCAGAGGAATCATCATCCCCCGCTATCAGCCTGTGACTGAGAATCTCGTAGCATTCCCTGGCTTCCCCCTGAAGGTCGCATCTCATCAGGCCCTCGGGCTTAGGCAAACTGGCTGAAAATCCATATTTGCTGTCCAACAAGGGGATGGTAGTCAGAAGCGGCAAATGCAGTTTCGTTTCGACATCTTCAAGCCGCTTGAAGGAGCGATCCATGCCTTCGGACCAATAGGCCAGTCCTACGGCCCCAAAGGCGCCTAGCAGCAGGCCCAGGGCAAGATTGAGACCTGTACGAGGGTTGGAATGCCTGATCGGCAGGGTGGCCGACTGGGCGATGCTGATATTGGAAATCTTCTGGGTTTCCAGGGCGGCATCGATTCGGGCCTGTTCCATTTTCTTCGAATATTCCTGATAGCTGTTGTTCAAGGTCTCCTTTTCCCGTTGTAGCTGGGAAATCACCATTTCGTTATCATTGAAGGCCTGCACGTCGTTTTTGACGTTGGCCAAGGTTGCAGTCAAAGCCTTTATTTTGGTCTCCAGACCAGCGTAATTCGCCTCTTCTGACAACAAAGCCTGCTTGGTCTGCTCATGGGCGGCGTTCAATCCCTTGGTAACCTGCGCCCGAGTCACTGGTTCCTTATGCGCCAGGGCGGAGGCGTCTTGAATTTGCCGCTTGGTTTCCTGGACCAGAAAGTTTTTATCAGTATATTTTGAAAGCAGTTCCTGTTCCTTCAATTGCAATTCGTAAAGTTTTGACCGCATGACGTCGGCCGCGGCATTGGGAAATCCGGTGGTATTGGAGGTGACCACGGTTTTCGGCAAGGTGGCCAGTATGTTTTTGGTGGCCGCGATTTTAGCCTGGGAAACCTTGAAGTCCGCCATCGTCTGGTCCAGGTCCCGTTCGTAGGTGCCCACCCGGTCCTGGATGATGCGCCGCTGGTCTTCAAGCGACGCCAAATGGGCCCGGTTCTTGGCCTCCGCCAGTCTTTTCTCATTCTCCTTTAACTCGGCCGCCGCCTTTTCCATCTGTTCCTTGAAGAAGTCATAAGAACCGCTGGTGCGATTAACTAAAAGGTGCTTTTCCAGGTAGGCGTCAATGAGCGTAGCCACAACGTCATGGGCGACCTTCGGACTGTATGACATATAGGCAATCTTGATAATATTGCTGTCCTTATCATTAGAGATGTCCCAATTATTCATGACAGCATCAACTGCCTGACCTCGTCTCTTGGCTTCATTGGCGTTCCCGAAAAATGAGAAAAATGATTTTGGCAGGATTACGTCGGCCCCAAGTTTATCCACCACTTTTTCGGCCAGGTCTCTGCTCCTGAGGATCTCCAGCTCGGACTTCATTGCACTTTCTTGAGTCTGCATCACCTGAACGACCTGACCGCTAACCGTGGCGGTGGGGTCCATGGTGGCATTCTCCCGGCCCAACTTTACCAGCAATTTTGACTCGGACTTATAAGTCCGGGGCATAATCATGGTCACCAGGGAGACGATCAGCATTAGAGCCATGAAAAACCAGACCGCCTTTCTTTTGTGGCGGAATATTACATAGACGAATTCCCGCACTGAATTATCGATTCGTTCTGATGTGATTAAATCACCCATTTTGGCCTCCCGAAAAATTTCTAATGTGCGCCCTGCATTCGATTACGAGCTTAATATTGCCGCAATTTGGTCAGACTCATGTCTTCCGACTTTCCTATAGTCCAGCCCCCATGGCGATCGGGACTCTGGGCAACATCTTATTGATATGCTGCTCAACCCATTGATTGACCTTGGCGATTCTGGTCTGCGGCACGAAAACGACATCGCCGGGGCGCAGGTAAAACGGCTGCGTTTCCGCACCGCTCAGGGCCTGCTTCAGATTGAGCGCGGTACCGTAATGTTTGCCGTCTCTGGTGCGAATGACTACGACGGTGCTGGTCTCGGCAGTATCGGTCTTGAATCCTCCTGCCTGGCCGATGGCCTCAAAGGCCGTCAAGCGGCCCGGTATCTCGATTTCTCCAGGTTTTATAACCTCGCCGCCGACATAAACCTTATTGTTGCGCAGGGTTTTGGCAGTCAGCGTAACCGCCGGCTTCCTGAGTTGCGCGGCATAGGCCTTATTCAATTCCCCCTGGAGAGCATTCAGATCCTTTCCTTGGGCCGTCGCCTCACCGATAATCGGCAAAGTGATCATCCCGTCTGGCCGCACTCTTTGCGTATCATTCAGTTCGGAGTTATATAGAAACTTAATTTCAACCACGTCGCCGGGAGCCAATACCTGCTGGCTCGACGGCTCTGAGGACATCTGCTCCATGCTCACGGCAGGGTTGACGCTTACGCCGCCGCACCCCAGGGCTGTCAGCATCAGTACGCCAACCAATAAGCCCAGACACCAACTGCCTTTCCCCGGTAAAAATTCCAGTTCCATGATAATTCTCCTTATTATTTACCTAAAACCATCAAGAATTATTGGCATTGCCTCGCGTGAGCCCAAGTATCCGATAATACCGCACATAATTAATCCTATATATGCTAAAAGTAGTTATTCGTTCATTGAAAAAATATTCAGCTTTTTGAAAGGAAATGTAGGTTTCTAAGTTTATTCAATCAAGTGGCATTAATGCCCAAAACGCGTTTAGGTTTCTATGGGTTTAATTTATTTTATCTATTAATCCACCTATTATATTTATTAATACTATAGGTAGATTTGCCTATACGCTCTTGGAAAGCTAATACTCATAAAGACATAGAGTACAACTGATCGACTGATTACACTCCTCCTCAATAATGCGCCGTCAGTTTTGGGGTAATGTCCGCAGCTTGCGGTTTATGCCGAATTGGGAAACCATGTTAATGAATCGCCCAACTATAGTAGCCTAGAATAATCGCTTTTATAGGACGACTAAGGTTTTCGATCAATTGGCAGGCAGGAAATATTAGTACGGCCTATTAAACCATACTCATCAAGTAAGTCTGTTAAGACGTTATCTGTGATTCCCCCAACACGAAGATTATGACGAGGACCAAGTTCGAAAACTGTTTTACATTTTCCTTGGCTGGAGCAAAGAACGACGATTCAATCCATCGCGGCATATTCTCTTTCCAAGGCATACTTAATTAGCCCTGCATTAGTGTTAATATTCAATTTCTTTTTCAAACTATTGCGATGATATTGTACAGTGGGCAAAGCGATGGAAAGCTGCTCGGCGATCTGCTTCGTAGATTTTCCCTGCGCAATAAGTTTCAGCACCGAGAGTTCCTTTTGGCTCAAATTATGCTCAGATAATGATTGGCCGGGGCCTTCATGGCGAAAGAGGTCTACGATCTGGTTGGACATGAGACTGGAGATATAATGGCCCCCTTGCCGAATCCCTTCTATCGCGGTAAAGAGATCGTCATAAGCGTTTCCTTTTAGCAGATATCCATCCGCGCCGGCCGAAAAGGCCTGCAACATATATCCCTTTGATTTATGCATGGTCAGGATTAAAACTTTTGCCTTGGGATAATCTGCCTTAATCTTCTTAAGCGCTTCCAGGCCATCTAAATGGGGCATGGAGATATCGAGAATTATCAGATCTGTTGGTGTCGTCTTCAAGAATTTCAGAAGTTCGAGACCGTCGCCTACTTCTCCAACTAATTTCAAATCAGGGACCTGTTCAATTACGCTCTTGACCCCTTCCCGGATTAGGGCGTGATCATCCGCCAATAAAATTCGGTATGAACTCATTGACCCACTTCCTCCTTTCGGCTATAGCCATCTTTCTCAAGGGGATGGTCAAAATAATTTCGGTACCCTTTCCTGGATGACTTTGGATAATTGACCGTCCACCTATCAGGCGGGCTCTCTCACTTATGGTTGATAGGCCAAGTCCCTTCTTCTCGGAAGGCGCCAGCAGCGGATCGTAGCCCTTGCCGTTATCTTGGATCTTGATGAAAATATGGTCGCCCTGATTTTTAATTTTCACGGCAATTTGGGTGGCTTGAGCATGTTTGCCGATATTCGTCAGAGATTCCTGAAAGATCCGGTAAAGATTAAGCTGGGCCGCCGCCGATAAACTGCCGTCAACCTTGTCCTGGTCCATAACCAGTGACTTAATCTCATAGAGCTCACAAGATTCTTCTAGCAGAATTTTGAGCGCCAAACTAAATCCCATTTCTTCCAATACTCTGGGATTCAGGTCCTGGGAGAGGCGTCTGACACTCTCAACGGTATTATCCAAATGTTTCAATAACTTCCCACACTCAATTCTCAAATTGCCGAGCACCCTGGGCAGGCGGCTTTGCAGTAAGCTGACCTGCATTTTAAGGAACATCAAGTTCTGTCCCAAATCATCGTGAAGCTCTTTCGAAAGCCGTCCCCGTTCTTCTTCTTGAACCTTTAGCAGTTTCTCGGCCAGGATGCGGAACTGCTGCTCCAATTCCTGAAAGGCTTGCTCAGCCGAGATATCCCGGGCCAGGGCTAAGCACACGGATTTCCCTTTGATTTGCAAGGCATGGGCATTAATCTCTACCGGCATCTTACTGCCGTCTTTTTTCAACAAGGCCGTTTGAAACTGCACATGGCCTTCGCTCTTGAGCGTTTCCCTCAACTTCGCCAGGTCAGCTAACTTTTCCGGATCAATGATGCTCTCGATAGAGAGCTGTAACAGTTCGGCTTTGGTGTACCCCAGCATTTCGCAGGCCACTTCATTTACTTCAGAGTATTTTTTCGTGCCATCCAGCGTTATAGAAGGTATGATAAAAATGGCGTCACTGATATTCTCTAATAATTGTTTATAACTGGTCTCTCTATTTTTTGATTTATTTAGTAAGATTGCAAAGATACCAAATAATATTAAAAGACTGGGACGATAATAAAATCCATGGATGGGAGTGCCCTGTAATAATATGTTCCACAACGATTTATCTGGAAAAAGGATAAATTTCTCCCATATGGCATCCGTAAACCAATAAAGTATCCCTATCAGGATAACTAAGAGGATCAGCCTGCGGTTATTCATGGCCACCTTTTGTTCAGGTGATTCGCCAGACCTTAAGAAAATTCATGTTCACCGGCCCGGCATTTCTTTCCTTAATTATGCGATATCATTAGTTATTTATATGAATTAATAATTTAATATATCTTCAGAATCCAGCTTATAGGCAATTTAGTTAAACTAATCTAAATTCTAGCATTATTGAATTCAATTAGGTAATCATGCGTATTTCGCAGTCAAATACTATTCATTGCGATATAGGTAAAAATACCTATTCCATTCCTAGGAGCCTCTCGCAAAATGTAGCCGCAGGCTTCAGCCTGCGCTTGCACAGGATAGAAAACCTGTGCCACCAGGGATTATCCGGCAATTAAGAAGATTCTTCGTTCTCTAAATGAATTTTGCAAGAGGCTCCTAGTTGATCTCATTTCACCTGGGAAGAACTATAGATTTAATAGCCGGTTGGTTTTCCTGCAAACGGCCATTCGCCCGGCGGGCAACCCCGTCGGTCTGCTTGACGATCTGGATGACGCCCCGCTTTGAAGGGTTCGAGCGGTGGCCTCGGTCTTCCTAAAAATTGAAGTTCAAGGTGTGGTGATCAACTGCGCCGCGGCTGAGTAAGCACCACAACATGGTTTGGCGAGAGTAACCTGCAAAACTAGTTGGAACGGCTGTGGTCGCCGCTTGAGTTTCCTTCGACCTCCTTTCCCGTTGGAGCAGGGCCTAACCCTGCTTCGTTAAACGTCGCGACCGTTGGTTTGGAGCATTCGGAGCAATCGTGCCTGGCGGAGGAACGCCCTCTCCCTCGCTTTAATTTTTGCGCCGACCTCCGTTTAGGATAGTAGATATCTCGACATTTTTCGCAAATCCCGTGGCTATCTGGCAGGCCCGAACGGTCGTCCTCGCGAATAACGTACTGGCACCATGCGCAGATTACCTTCAAAAGCTCTTCTCCTGAATTATAGATAAAAGATCTATTGTCAATAGGCTTGCCAGCCCTGATGATTCCCTCAGGGTTTCACTGCTCTCTTATATCTAAATTAAAATTTACAAATATGTTGCTATCTTGACTATAAATCACCCAATCGACAGTTCAATTGGCAATTATACCTAAATAATATTGATAAAATCATATAGTCGCCCCATAAAAATAATATAGAGCCTTACCATCTTTTATAACAATAATGGAATATCTAGTGAGGTTTCATTAATGAAACACCTAGTAATGTCCACTGGGTTGCCAAATTGAGGGTGATGGGCGATGCCTCAACGTTTCTTCCCCTTGGAAGCCCGTGCATTATATTCGAGCGGACCGATTTTAAACTGCGCTTTCTTCCCTTGAAGATTTTCTTCATTCCAAATGTTTCAATGGATTTTTAAAGTACATTTGTAGACTTTGAGGTGCTATTTTCACAGCTGAAGCAAGTGAACAATATTAACTACTTTGCTCCTCATTGAATAGAAGTAATTACGACCAATTAAATAAATCGTTTATAGTTCGTTTTTTACCAAAAATACACGGCCTTTAATTTATTCTTTGGCTTAATTATTTAAATATTTCATAATAATAGGCATACCTGCCGATTGAACTTCTAAAAGTATTGTTTTATTCTATGGCCGTACACAATCTAACTTCCAGTATCGAAAGGACAGACTGACTCATTTTGTGGGAGCTTTATCCGTAAGAACGGCTGCCGCAGAGGAGGATAAGAAGGCCTATTTACTGAAATAATCGGGGGTTTATCATGTTGAAAATCAGGTTTTTCATCAAAGGCTTGGTGCTCGCGGCCTTGCTTGCCGCGTTTCCCGCACCGTCGCAATCCGCTTATCCCTGGCCGGGGGTAAGCTTTTCATTCGACGACGGTTATTCAGCTTCGATGAGTCTCGCCCGTCCGTTATTCAAGCAATATAACGCGGTGGCCACGACGTCTGCCATCGCATATTATATCGGGGTTGACTCAGAAGAGGTCAGCTGGGACCAGCTGCGAGGACTGCTCGCAGATGGCTGGGAAATTGGCAGCCATAGCATGACCCATCCCGACCTCACCACCCTCAATCCCTCCCAGTTGGATTACGAATTACGGCAGTCTAAGCAACTTCTGGAAGCCAACCTGAATACCCAAATTTATACTTTTGCTATTCCGGGGGGGGCTTACAACCAGACAGTGCTAAATGCTATCGCCAAATATTATCACTTCGCCCGCAATGTCGACTACCCTTTTGATTATAACCGTCTTCCACCTGTTCCTATTACGATCAACTGCTTCGAAGCTTTAAACACTACTACTGCCTCCCAGATAATTCAGTGGATCGAAACCGCCCGGAGCAATAATTACTGGCTGGTCCTCACTTTCCACCGACTTAACCAGGGCAATTCCGATCCCTATGACGAGTACTCTTTCGGGACGACTCCGCTTTCGCAGGTCCTGCAATATATCCAGAGTCGTGGTTATCCTACCCCGACCTTTACCCAGGTCTTCAAGCAATTTCCTCCCACGGCCAATGCCGGATCGAACCAGACGGTGAATCAGGGAGCCACGGTGACCCTGAATGGGAGCGGCAGTTCCGACCCTTGCGGCCAAACTCCCCTGACCTATGCCTGGAATTTTCAGTCCAAGCCGGCCGGCAGCAATGCCAGCCTCAGCGGCGCCAATACCGTTAACCCTTCCTTTACCGCGGATATGGCGGGAAGTTATGTAGTGCAATTGGTGGTCACCAACAGCCTGGGGGTCGCAAGCCAAGCGGCCACGGTTGCCATTACCGCCAACGCTGTCGGCAATTCCCCGCCGGTGGCCAATGCCGGTCCCGATCAAACCGCGGCTCAGGGCGCCCTGGTCACCCTGGACGGCTCCGGCAGCTCCGACCCCAATGGAGACACCATAACCTATGCCTGGAATTTCACCTCCAAACCTACGGGCAGCGCCGCCACCCTGTCGAATTCCACCATTGCGAAACCGACCTTCACAGCCGACAAAGCCGGAAGTTATGTGCTGCAGTTGGTCGTCACGGACTCACAAGGTGCGGCCAGCACTCCGGACAGCGTCACCATCAGCACCCAAAATTCTCCCCCGGTGGCCAATGCCGGCCCTGACCAAACCGTCGCGGTGGGCGCCCTGGTCACCCTGGACGGCTCCGGCAGCTCCGACCCCAACGGGGACACTTTAACCTATGCCTGGAGCTTCACCTCCAAACCGGCGGGCAGCACCGCCACTCTGTCGGGATCTACTACCGTGCAACCCACCTTCACGGCAGACAAAGCCGGAAGTTATGTGGTGCAACTGATCGTCACCGACTCTCGGGGAACGGCCAGTAATCCGGACAGCGTCACCATCAGCACCCAAAATTCTCCCCCGGTGGCCAATGCCGGTCCCAATCAAACCGTGGCCCTGGGCGCCCTGGTCACTTTGGACGGCTCCTTGAGCTCCGACCCCGACGGTAACACCATAACCTATGCCTGGAGTTTCACCTCCAAACCGGCGGGGAGCACCGCCACCCTGTCAAACTCCACCATCGTGAACCCCACCTTTACAGCGGACAAGGATGGGAATTATGTGGTGCAGCTGATCGTCACCGACTCTTATGGGGCGGCCAGCACGCCGGCCACCGTCACCATCAGCACTCAGAATTCCGCTCCGGTGGCCAAGGCCGGCCCCAATCAAACTGTGGCTCTGGGAGCCTTGGTCACCCTGGACGGCTCGAGCAGCTCTGACCCCGACGGGGATACCATCACCTATCTCTGGGGTTTCACCTCTAAACCGTCAGGGAGCACCGCGGTTCTCAATAACCCAACCGCGGTGAACCCGTCCTTTACGGCTGACAAGGATGGCAGCTATGTGGTGCAGCTGATCGTCACCGACTCTTATGGGGCGGCCAGCACGCCGGCCACCGTCACCATCAGCACCCAAAATGCTCCCCCGGTGGCCAACGCCGGCCCCGCCCAAACTGTGTCTGTGGGCGCCCTGGTCACTTTGGACGGCCTCTTGAGTTCCGATCCCGACGGAGACACCATAACCTATGCCTGGAGCTTCACCTCCAAACCGGCGGGCAGCACTGCCACCCTGGCAAACGCCACCACCGCGCACCCCACCTTTACGGCCGACCTGACCGGAAGTTATGTGGTGCAGCTGGTCGTCACCGACTCGCATGGCGCGGCCAGCAGTCCGGCTACCGTTACCATCATCGCGGGAAGTTCTAACCCGACGATAATGGATTCCTACTCGGAAACCAACCGGGACGACTACGGGCAGCTTGACAATAATATGCGGGGCTGGGGACAGGCGTTCACCGGAAACGGAGCTTCGGTATCCTCGGCGAAGTTCTACCTGCAAAAATCCGGCTCTCCCACCGGCAGCGCCTACGCCAAAATTTATGCCGTTACCGGTACATTCGGCTCCAGTGCCAAGCCGACCGGAGCAGCCCTGGCCACCTCCAGCGCGGTCACGGTCTCGACCATCCCGACCTCCTACAGCCTGGTGCAGTTCAATTTCCCCACACCCTACAAAACCACGAATGGAACACGGTATGTAGTGACCGTGGAATATACCGGAGGCACGGCATCTAACAATATCAGGGTTGGGCTCGATATCTCCTCCCCGACCCATGCGGGCAATTTGTCTTATAACTGGACAGGCACCTGGTATCCTTACAACTACGACGTCTGCTTCTACGTTTACGGCACCCCGTAAAATCATAGTCATTCCACCATTAGCTTGAATTAGGAGGGGCGCAAACCATGCGCCCCTCCGTTTTTAAGAAACACTTCAGCGTCTTTCAGTTAAGTTATTGGGCTGTCGATATCCCTCTGCCAGCAGGAGCCAAACCGGGGCGCGGCAGGAACCTTAAGCGCGTCCGTTGACCTTTTTAATGACTATGATTAATTTGACCTTACCATGAATATTTTCCCAAATCGGGCTTGTCGGTTCACGGTTTGAAATGCCCATCCTCCATCATGAGCTTCAACCACGGGTGGACTTTTTGCCTCCCGAAACGGGACAACGGCAGACCCGGCAATTGCCAGATGCAATAACGGCTCCAGCAAATAAAGGGCCGGGTGCAGAAGCAGGAGCACAAAAATTTAATTAAGGCAGGAAAAAGGATGAACGATTCCGCTTCCTTGGGTTCAGCTCTAACGGACCCGGTTTGTGGTATGAAAGTAAACCAGGAGACCCGTTTGCGAACCACCCATGAGGGGCGCGAATACCTTTTCTGCAGCCAGCACTGCCTTACTAAATTCGAAGAATCCCCGGCGCAATATCTTGAATCCTTCCAAAGTGAAACTTTTCCTCCTTCGCCTCCGGAGGAGGCCGAATCTGCACCAGGAGTCGGTTACACCTGCCCCATGGAACCGGAAGTACGGCAGGACCACCCGGGTATCTGTCCCAAATGCGGTATGGCCCTGGAAGTGGCCGGCGCCCCGGCGCCATCAGTGGCCAAAACCGAGTGGGTCTGTCCCATGCACCCGGAAGTGGTGCAGGATTCCCCAGGCACTTGCCCCAAGTGTGGCATGGCTCTCGAACCCCGCACCGTGGCAGCGGCAGAGGAAGAAAACCCGGAGCTACGCGACATGCAGCGGCGGTTCTGGCTGTCGCTCATCCTGACGGTTCCGCTCCTGGTTATCGCCATGGGCGATATGATTCCGGGAAATCCCCTGGAACATCTGGCCTCCATGCCCTTCTGGGGCTGGGTGGAGCTTGGGTTGGCGACCCCTGTGGTGCTGTGGTGCGGCTGGCCCTTCTTCGTGCGCGGCATCCAATCGGTTGTCAACCGCAGTCTGAACATGTTTTCCTTGATCGGCCTGGGCGTCGGGGTGGCTTATATTTATAGCTTGGTTGCCAAAGTCTTCCCGGAAATCTTCCCGGCTTCTTTCCGGAACTCCTCCGGCGAGGTTGGGGTTTACTTTGAGGCCGCAGCTTTCATCGTCACCTTGGTGCTGCTGGGCCAGGTACTGGAGCTGCGGGCGCGCTCGGCAACCAGCGCCGCCATCAAGGCCCTGTTGGGACTGGCCCCCAAGATGGGTCGCCGTCTCAAAGCAGACGGCGTTGAAGAGGATATCCCCTTGGAGCAGGTACAACCGGGCGACCGGCTGAGGGTGCGTCCTGGGGAAAAAGTGCCGGTGGACGGCACCATCGTCGAGGGCAAGAGTTCCGTGGACGAATCCATGATTACTGGCGAGCCCATCCCGGTGGAAAAAGCTCCCGGTGACCGGGTCATCGGCGCCACTATTAATGGCTCCGGCTCCTTAGTGATGCAGGCCGAAAGGGTTGGCGCCGGGACGCTCTTAGCCCAAATCGTGCAGATGGTGGCCGAAGCCCAGCGCAGCCGGGCCCCGATTCAAAAGCTGGTGGACTTGGTGGCGGCCTATTTCGTGCCTGCTGTGGTAGCCATAGCCATTGTCACCTTTGCGGTTTGGGCGCTGATTGGTCCCCCACCCCGCATGGCCCATGCCATCATCAACGCCGTGGCCGTGCTCATCATCGCCTGTCCCTGCGCCCTGGGACTGGCCACTCCCATGTCCATTATGGTGGCCACCGGCAAGGGAGCCACAGTGGGGGTGCTATTCAAGAATGCCGAAGCCATCGAGGTGATGCGCCAGATCAATACCCTGGTCATGGACAAAACCGGCACTCTTACCGAAGGCAAACCCAAGCTGGTGACCGTGCGGCCGCGTCAGGACCTGGAGGAATCCACTTTCCTGCGCCTGGCGGCCAGCCTGGAGCGGGGCAGCGAACATCCCCTGGCTGCGGCCATCGTTAAAGGGGCCGAGGAACGCGGGCTTAAGCTGGCCGAGGCCGAAAATTTTGAGTATTTGACCGGCAGAGGAGTTACCGGCGAGGTTGATGGCCACCAGGTGGCCTTGGGCAACCGCCGTCTATTGGAGGAACTGGGGATCAACGCCGGGGAGGAAGGGGGGAAAGCTGATTCTTTGCGTTCTGACGGCCAGACCGTGATGTTCGTGACCATGGACGGTAAGCTCGCTGGACTTGTCGGGGTGGCCGACCCCATCAAAGAGACTACCCCTGAAGCCATCGAGAAGCTGCACGAGGAGGGCATTAAAATCGTCATGCTCACCGGCGACAACCTTACTACGGCGGAGGCCGTGGCTCAAAAATTGGGGATCGATGAGGTGATGGCCGAGGTCCTCCCCGACCAGAAGGCGGCCAAAGTCAAGAAACTGCAAGACCAGGGATTGATGGTGGCCATGGCCGGCGACGGCATCAATGATGCCCCTGCTCTGGCCCAGGCCCACGTGGGCATCGCCATGGGCACCGGGACTGACGTCGCCATGGAAAGCGCCGGAATCACCCTGGTGAAAGGCGATCTCAGAGGGATCGCCCGGGCCCGCCTTTTGAGCCGGGCCGCCTTGCGCAATATTAAAGAAAACCTGTTCTTCGCCTTCGTGTATAACTCCTTGGGCATCCCCATCGCCGCGGGCGTGCTCTACCCCTGGTTCGGCATTTTGCTCAGCCCCGTTATCGCGGCCGCGGCCATGAGCTTCTCTTCGGTCTCCGTAGTCGCCAACGCCTTGCGCCTGCGGCGGGCGCAGTTGTAAGCGTCCAACCTTGGAGCGCATGGAAGCCAGAAAAGCCCTGCCTTATCTATATATAAAAGAGCCAAATGATGTTCTTCAAAAGGCAATGGAGATATGTGTTAATCATCCCTCAGGCGGTATCCAACGCCCGGTTCGGTTAAAAGATACTGTGGGCGTGTGGGGTCGTCTTCCAGTTTGCGGCGGAGATTAAGGACGAAGATGCGCAAATAGGGATTTTGTTCAATATAAGAAGGGCCCCAGACTTCTTTCAATAATTGCCGGTGGGTCACGACTTTCCCCCGATGTTTGATGAGCACCAATAGGAGTTTGTATTCAATCGGAGTGAGATGGACCTCGTCCTGACCGCGGAAAACCAACCGCCGCTGGAAATCTACCCTGAATTGACCGAGAGCATAGCTTTCTTCCTGCTTGCCTTCATCAGCGGGCATGACCTTGCGCAAGGCCACGCGGATTCTGGCGAGCAACTCACCGACCCCGAAGGGCTTGGTTAGGTAATCATCCGCCCCGGCATCCAGGTTGGCGACCTTATCGCGTTCCTGGCCCCGGGCGGATAGGATGATAATGGGAACGCTGGACCAGCCGCGCAACTGTTTGATTACCTCCAGCCCTTCCATGTCGGGCAGCCCCAGGTCCAGCAAGACCACCTCGGGAACCTGGGCGGCTGCCAGCGCCAACCCTTCCCGGCCGGTCCCGGCCTCTATGAGCTCATAGCCCTGGGTCACCAGGCTCGCCCTCAGGAACCGGCGTATTTGGGGATCATCTTCAATCAGCAGGATAATCGGCTTCATCTTGCGGGTCTTTCTCCATCTCTGGCAGATGCTTATCTAAAATGAGCCTGCTTTCTTCCAGCGGAATGGTGAAGCTGAAAACCGCCCCGCCGCCTGGCCGGTTGCCGGCCCAGATGCGCCCACCGTGGGCCTCGATTATGCTGCGGCAGATGGTCAGGCCCAATCCTGCCCCCCGGGCGCTTCCCGGAGACACCTGGTAGAATTTTTCAAAGATCCGCTCTTCCTCGCCCACCGGTAGACCGGGGCCTCGATCCGCCACCGCCACCAGGATTTCCTTATCCCTGATCAGGCCCGAAATTTCCAAGGGTGATCCCGTTGGGGTATATTTCAAAGAATTTTCCAGAAGATTAATAATCACCCGCTCCATGAGCAAGGCATCAATCTGGACCAGGGGCAGATCAGCGGGCAGGCTGATGCTCAACGGGTGATCATGCAATTGCGGGTCCAGTTGGGCCAGGGCGCAGCCGATCACCTCCTCCAGGACGTGCCACTCCTTGGCTAACATGGCCTGCCCGGATTGCAGCCGACTCATTTCCAGAAGATTATGCACTAATCGGTCAAGTCGCCTGGCTTCCTCATAGATGCTCAGGGCTAACTCCTGCTTGGTTTCAGAGTCCAGGTTCTTTTCGCCTTCCACGAGACTGCTGGCGGAACCGGCAATCACAGTCAGAGGAGTCCGGAGGTCATGGGAGACGGAACTGAGCAGGGCGTTGCGCATTTGCTCGGTTTCGATCTGAAGTTGGGCTGTTTGGGCCTGGCGGGAAAGGTTTTCCCGTTCAATGGCCAGACCGACTTGGCTGCCCAATGCCTCCAGGAGGCGTAGCGAGTCCGCTTGCAGTATCCGGTTGGGTCGGTCGGTTTCCAGCCTCAGGACGCCGATGATATTTTGTGAGGCAATGAGTGGCAAATAGATGCCTTTGACAGCATGGAGGGTATCCGTACCGGCCCCGGCCAAGTGGCCATGCCGGAAGACCCATTTGGCCACCATCCCTTCTTTGCCGTACTCATCGGCATATGGATGTCCTGCCCTCACCTCAAGCTTGCCTTCGTTCCCCGGCATCAAGAGGCTCACCCGGCAGTCAAAGATCCTAGTGATTTGCTGCGCCGCAACATTGAGCAGTTCCTCCAGGCTGCTGATGGCAGTGAGATTCTGGCTCATCTCGTAAAGAGCCGCGGTTTGCCTTTCCTGTTGGCGCGCCACCCGGGCTTGATGGCGGATTCGGGTCGTCAGGCCGCTGACCAGGGTGCTTACCAGTAGCATTACTATCAGAGTGACGGCGGATTCGGTGTCGGCGATGGCGAAGGAGTAATATTTTGGCACAAAAAAGAAGGCAAAAGCAGCCACGCAAAAGAATGAAGAGAACAGAGCCGGTCCCCGGGCGAGAAAGGAGGAAATGACCACCACCGTCAATAAATAGATCATCGCCAGGTTTCTAAGGGCCAGATGGGGGAATAAAATAAAACCCAATCCGGTGCAGAGACTCACCCCGCAGGCAGCCAGCAGGTATTCCCAGAGCAACCGCCGCGGCTTGGGCCCGGCAACGGTGGTTGTGGGGGCTTCTGCTTTCCCATGTTCTCCGGAAATGACAAAGATATCGATGGAGCCGCAGTTCCAGATTAAATGGTCCACCAGCGAAATGCCCACAAACCGGCGCCAGCGGCGCTCATAGGGTTTGCCTACAAAAATCTTGCCGACCTGGTTCTCCCGGGCGAAGGCCAGAATTTCGTCCCCGATGCGGAAGCCGGACACTTTGACGGCCTGGGCTCCCAGTTTTGCGGCCAGGTACAGGGCCTGGGCCACCTGTTCCTGGCTTTCCGGGGATAGGCGTTCGTGGGCCGGAGTTTCCACATACAGTGCGAACCACTCAGCCCCTTGGGCTTCGGCCAGGCGCTGGGTGGCACGTATCAGGGGGATGGCAAAAGGGCTGGGGTCAAGGCAGACAAGCAGATTTTCCTGGCCGGCGTGGCTCGGCTTACTGGATGGTTGCTGGTCTACCACCACCTCCGGGTCTGCCATATATGTCATTTATATCCTTGAGTAAATTATTAATGCAAGGATAACCGTTTGCTGCCCTGGGGTCAAGGGGGCTGGCGGGCACTGATTCTTACGCAAGAGCGCCGAGACGTAGGATGCGTCCCACGCACCATGCACCATAGAGATAATGGAGAGCAGGCGCCCTCGCCTGCAAAGAACAGCCGAGGGCGGCTGTTCTCCATGAAACGCAAATAATGGCGGTTCGAGAACCGCCCCTACAGTACTCTTTAGTAGGCAATCAACAGGTAAACCATGCAAATGGTGACGGTGATCATCGTGGGCCACCAGCAGGCCTTCAGGTACTCCAAAAAAGATATGGGGCAACCGGCTTTTTCAGCCAGGCCTACTGTGACCACATTGGCGGAAGCGCCGATCATGGTGCCGTTGCCGCCGAGACATGCGCCTAATGCCAGCGACCACCAGAGCACCCCGTTTTCCGCCCCGGGAATGGTCTGGTTCAGGAAAGCGATGATGGGCAGCATGGTGGCGGTAAAGGGGATATTGTCAATAAAGGCCGAAGCAATAGCGCTTACCCAGAGGACAAGAATTATGGCTGCGGTCAGGTTACCACGGGAAAAATCCCTCACCCGTTCAGCAATGATTTGAATGAGTCCAGTCTCTTCCGCTCCGGCGATAACTATGAATAAGCCGATGAAAAAAACCAGCGTAGGCCACTCCACTTCATGCTCCAGCATCTCGACAATATCAATTCGTGAGATGGCCAGCAGCACCATGGCGCCCATCAGGGCGGCCACTGAGACTTCCATATGCAAGAAGCCGTGCAAGACAAACAGGGAGATGACGAAGCCCAAAACCGCCAGGCCCATAATCGTCAGCTTCTTGTCGGTGATCTTGTATTCTTCCTGCATATAGGCGATAGCCCGATCCACATCTTTGAGTTCGGCCTGCAAATAGCCTTTCTTGTACCACCACATATACCAAATGGAAGTAATGGTCAGGCAGACCGCGCTGACCAGGGCGAGATTAGTGACAAATTGGCCAAAGGTTAATTTCGCAAAGGAGCCGATGAGGATGTTGGGCGGATCGCCTATCAGGGTGGCGGTGCCGCCGACGTTGGAGGCGAACACCTCTGGTATCAGCAGGGCCAAAGGATTTATCTTCAAAGTTACGGCAATTTCGATGGTTACCGGGATCATAAGAAGCATGGTGGTTACGTTATCGAGAAAGGCGGAGGTTACCGCGGTGATTACTTGAAGGACGAAGGACAAAATGAAGATGTTGCCTCGGGCCAGGGCATAAGCTTTGTAAGCCAGCCACTGGAAGAGGCCGGTCTTTTTCAAGACCCCGACAATGATCATCATCCCCATGAGGAGAAAAATGACGTTCAGGTCGATGGCGCGCATGGCGTCTTCGAAGGAGAGGATGAAGTAATTTTTGTCAAAGGTGCCGGCGGTGTAGGAAATGAACAGAACGAAGGCTGCGCCCAAAAAGGCCGCCAGCGTTCGATGCATCCACTCCGCCGCGATGAAGATATATACCAGGACCAGAACTGCGGTAGCGATCCAGAAGCCAGGAGTGATTTGACGTTTCAGGGTGAGGTCGGCCTGAACCTGAAAGAGCCGATTGCCGGCTGCGTCCATGCCCGTTTCCATTGCCTTGAGGGCCTCGGACTCCTGGGTCTGCCAGCTTGGTTTCAGCGCCCGGATTTGCAACTGAGCCTCAGGCAGCATTCCCCTGGGCAAACTGTACCGCCCGACAAAGGTGCCTTTGCCGGCAGTTTCGAGGTGCTCGTCCCGCCCCACAGGGGTGACGTGCCGGCCATTCACCAGCAGCTCGATTTCAGCCTCTTTGATGCCCTTACCCTGGGCATCTACCATGAGCCCGGACACCATCAGGTTGTCACCCTTTTCCGGCGGAGAAGCCGAAGTTGCCAAGGGACAGGCAAAGACCATCAGGAACAATGTTATCAGAACTTTAATCGCCATAATTCTTGGCCAAAGCACGGTTATTCCTCCATTTTTTCACATTTCCAGGTTGGCTGATAAAAGACAAAGGCCTGCCAGGTTGACAGACTCCACCTGACAGGCCTTATTATTCCCGACCGATTATGTCTTGCTGCTCGGCCAGATTTCTCCTGGCCTGGACTTACCCTTTCTTCTTGGGACTTTTTTTCTTTATCCCATTTTATAAGGTTCCTTAATTAGAAACCATAAAATCCGGCATCAATAGAAAATCAACAGATAAATCATGCAGATGGTGACGGTGATCATCATGGGCCACCAGCAGGCTTTCATATACTCAACAAAGGAGATTTTATAGCCCGCCTTTTCCGCCAGACCCACGGTAACCACGTTAGCGCTGGCGCCGATCATGGTGCCGTTGCCGCCCAGGCAGGCCCCGAGCGACAGGGACCACCAGAGCACGCCGCTTTCCGCCCCGGGAATGGTCTGGTTCAGGAAGGCGATGATGGGCAGCATGGTGGCAGTGAAGGGAATGTTGTCAATGAAGGCCGAGGCGATGGCGCTCACCCAGAGGACGATGATGATGGCCGCGGTCAAGTTGCCTCCGGAGACGTCTTTCACCCAGTTGGCAATCACCTGGATCAGGCCGGTCTCTTCCGCCCCGGCGATGACCATGAACAACCCGATGAAGAAGACCAGAGTGGGCCACTCCACTTCTTTTTCCAGCAGCTCCACGATATCTTCCCGGGAGATGGCCACCAGCAGCAAGGAGCCGATCAGGGCCGCCACCGCCACCTGCATGTGCAGGAAGCCGTGCAGGGCAAAGAGCAAGATAGTGAAGCCCAAGAGTATCAAGCCCTGGATCATCAGTTTTTTATTGGTGATCTGATACTCTTCTCTTAAAAATTCAATGGTGCGGGGTACATCCTTGACATCGGCCTTGTTGTATTCCTTCTTGTTCCACCAGACCAAAAACATTGAGGAGGCCATCAGAGAGACGGTGCAAATCAGGGTGAGGTTCTGGACGAACTGGCCGAAGGTGAGACCGGCGTACGAGCCGATCAGGATGTTGGGCGGATCGCCGATGAGAGTGGCGGTGCCGCCGACGTTGGAGGCAAAGGCCTCGGGGACCAGCAGGGTCAGGGGGTTGATCTTCAGGGTGACCGCAATTTCAATGGTAACCGGCAGCACTAACAACATGGTGGTGACGTTGTCCAAAAAGGCGGAAATGACCGCGGTCACTACCTGGAGGACGAAGGACAGGACAAAGACATTCCCTTTGGCTAGGGCGTAGGCTTTATAAGCCAGAAACTGGAACATCCCGGTCTTTTTCATCACCCCCACGAAGATCATCATGCCCATGAGCAGGAAGATGACATTAAGATCGACGGCCCCCATGGCGTCGTCAAAAGAGATGATGTAAAAGGATTTATCCCAGGTCCCCAAGGTATAGGTGATGAACAGGATTATCGCCGCCCCCAGAAAAGACACCAGGGTGCGGTGCATCAATTCCAGCGAAATGACCACATAGACCAGCAGCAAAACCAGGCTGGCGATCCAGAAACCCGCGGTGATGGTGCGTTCCATGGTGAGGTTTTGGACCGCCTGAAACAGACGGCTGCCGTTTTCATCCACCCCTGCTTCCACTAATTTTACCGGGGTTAAGGGAACGGGCTTCCAGGAAGGTTTGTTGGCCTGGACCTCGACTTTGGCCCCAGGCAAAGTACCAGGGGGCAGGATGAAATCAGCCACGTAGCCGCCGGGCTTGCCGGTGACAATTTCATGCTCCTTGCCCACCGGCTTGAGGTTCTGGCCATTCACCTGGACTTCCACCGTCACTTCTTTGAGACCCTTGCCCATGGGGTTGGCCACTAACCCCGAAACCGACAGGTGATCGCCTGCCGGGTTGGCGGCCAGGGCCGCGGAGCTTGCCAGGAATCCCGCCAGGGCCGAGAATATCAGGATATTTAGAAGGTAAGCATACCTCTTGCGCATTGTTAATCCCCTTTAATCATCGCTTGAGTTTTTGTAGGGGCAGGGTTACCCTGCCCCTACTGTGGCTTACTTCGCCATCAACACCGGCATGCCCTGCAGCGGCCAGATGAAGTAGCAGAAGACCGCCAGAAAGCCCATCAGGATGAGGCTGGGAATCCAGCCGTAGATGAAGAATTCTCCGGCGGTGAACTGTTTGCTCTCATAGGCAATGGCATTGGGCGCGGCGCCGATGAGCAGGTTGAAGGGCATGCCCGCGGTGGCGAGCGACGCGAAGAAGATGACTTCCGGAGCCACCCCCAGGTACCGGGCGATGACCAGGGAGACCGGCAGGGTGATGGCGATGGCGGCCACGTTCATGATGAAGTTGGTCATCACCAGGACGAAGAAGGCGATGGCCAGCACGAACACCAGCCAGGGAGCCTTCTGGAACCAGCTCACCCAACTCACCGCCATCCATTCCGCCGCCTTGGTGTCATAGAGGCAGTAGCCGATGCTCATGGCGCCGCCGAACAGCAGGATGATGTTCCAGGGTATGGTCTCCATGTCCTCAACTTCCAGGGTGCGGGTGAGGAAGAAGAGTACGGTGGCGACGATCATGATGGCCGCCCGGTCCATGTCTTTAAAGAAGGGGATGGGTGAGAAGGATTTCATCATGAACAGGAACAGGACTACGGCCACCATGAGGATGACGAACTTTTCCTTGTTGTTCATGGGGCCCAACTCTTTCCCCAGGTCGGCCACCCGCTGTCTTAGACCGTCGATGCGGGCTCTTTCGGGCTTAAAGCAAAAGATCACGGTGAGCCAGATGAAGAAGACCATGATAACCCCTAAGGGAAGCATGTACCAGGAGAGTGTGAAGAAGCCGATTTCCGTGCCGCCGGTGAACTTCTGGAACATGCCGGCCCCGGCCACGGCCCGGGCCGACCCGAGAAAGGTGATGGTAGAACCGGCGCCGGCGGCCCAGGCCATGCCGATGAACAGGCCCTTGCCGAAGCGGGTGGGCTGGTCGGACTCGCTATAAAGAGAGTGGATGGCCACCAGCAGCGGGAAGATGGCCGCGGCCACGGCAGTGTGGGCCATGAGCAGGGTCATGCCGACGATGATGATGAAGCAGCCCAAAAGAATAAAGTTAGTGTTCTCGCCCACGATGCTCAACATCTTGTAGGCCATGCGCTTGGTGAGGCCGGACACCGCGAAAGCCAGGCCCATGACCACCGAGCCGAAGATGAACCAGACGGAGGGGTCAAAGAAGTCTTTTAAAGCCTGGTCAGCAGTACGGATCAAAAAAATGGTCTGGAAAAGGCCGATGGCGATGGCGGTGGCCCCGATGGGCATCACTTCGAAGATCCACCACACCGCCGCCATGAGAAAGAGGCCGAGGGCCATCCTACCTTGCGGCGGCAAAGGAAAATGCTTGCCGGAGGGGTCCACTGCGTCCGCTAAATCCGGCATGAAATAAAAGAGGAAAAATAATCCCAGGCCCAGGAGGATGAAAATTATCCGCTTCCAGTCAATTACCACCTTTTTTGGGGCAATAACGATCTCTTCTGGCATCTCCGGGAGGCCGGCGCCTACGGGCATTTTTCTGATGTCTTCCGCCATGGTGTTAAACTCCTTTCTGAAATTGTCCCGGTTTTGGCTAATCGCCCAGCACCAGGTCGGAGATCACTTTAAAAAGATCGCTCAAGCGAATCATGCCGGATACCTTGTTGTCCTGAATCACCGGCATCAGACCGACGTTTTCCTTGATCATCAGGAAGATGGCCTTGGCAATGGGATCATCGCCCTGGATGGTAACCTTGATGGGACTCATGACGTCGCTCACCGGCTTTTGAGAGGCTTCTTTCAAGCCGGGGCCGAAGAGGTCGCCGATCATCACGGCAAGACTGGGGTCGGCCTTGATCAGGGCAGTCTCATGGAGAAACCTGGGCTCCAGCCCCTTAATAATGTCCCGCAAAGTCAAGATGCCCATGAGCTGGTATTTTTCATCGAAGACCAGGACGGCCCTGGGTTCGAATTGCCCTTCGAACTTGATGGCCGCCTCCCGGACGATGGCCATGGCCTGGCGCAGAGAGAACCAGTAGGGGATGTGAGGGTAATCCTCCAAAGGGATCATCAAATCTTTTACTTTCTGTTCGTTTGGCATAAAGACCTCCCACCGATTTATGATGTTCGTCAAGGATTCGAAAAACGGCTCAGTTCTTATAGTGTTTGCCAAAAGTTTTTTCCGATAACCCGATGGATTGTAGGGGCGGACCCTTGTGTCCGCCCGCAGGAGGGCGCACACGCGGGTGCGCCCCTACAAGAAATTATTTTTGGCAATCGCTATAAGAGCCCATTTCATGGTTTATCTTTTAGCAACCGCAAGATTAAGATGGGGTTAAAAGGCGGGAGGAGGCCGTTAAATTTCTGTTAGTATCGTGTTTTATTTCACAAGGACCTGGACCTCATAAAAGCGCCTCCCCTTGACTTTTCCAGGCCGCTCCATTAGAACAGAATCATCATTTTCGTAACGGGAAAAACCCCGGAAAGTCTGGAGGATGCCATGCCGGAGCAGAAAAAGATCGAGGATTTAATGATCCGCATGGAGGATTATCCGCATATCCCCTACTGGTTCACCCTGCGCCAGGCCATGGCCATCGTCCGGGAAGCAACCATCAAGTTTGAAGGTGCCTTCGAGCCCCGGGCCGTCCTGGTCTTCGATGAAAAGTATCAGCTCATGGGGATTTTGACCTTGCGGGATATCATCATCGGCCTTGAACCCAGGTTTCTCCAGGAAACCAACCTGATTAAAATGGACCCCAACCTGACCGTTTTCCTGGGAGACTTTTTCGGCCCAAAAATGAAAGATCTGTCCCAGAGGCCGGTAAGTGAAGTCATGAGCCCCATTAAGATCACCGTGAATGCCGAGGATCCATTCACCAAATCCCTTTACTTGATGGTCAAGGAGAACGTCGGCCTGGTGCCGGTGATGCAAGACGGTAAGGTGGTGGGCATGCTCCGGCTGGGCGACCTTTTTGGGGAAATCTCTAAGATGGTGTTGGGCGACTAAATTCGGCATTGCGCCTCCGATGCTGATAGGCGCCATGGCCCATACCAACTTGCTCCTTACCCTGCTGCATATCCCCACCCAGGCTGCCTGGGCGGCCGCTTGACCGGGGACCCTAACTTAGCTTAAAATTTAACCAAAATGTTTTTGCTGATCTCCTCAGGAGGACCTGCACCTGAAACTCGTCTGGCAACGCCTGGTGAAAAAGGACCGGGGACGCAATATTCAGGCGGCCTTAGCCGAGAAGTACGCTAACTTCCAAAGGTTGCTGGCGGCCAACAATGCGGTGTTGACCCTGATGGCCGACATGGAGGAGAAGCTTTCGGGCGATTTCCTCTTCGACCTCCAATACATCCGGGCCAGCGTCGGTCAACTGGCCGAGGAGACTGCCAGCCTGGTGGAGGCTCTCAATAACTTGGGAGACCACCGCTACGAGAATTTAATCGAGTCACACCGCCGGATTATGGGTGAGGTGAAAGAAGCCCTGAATCAGCGTCGCGAGATTCAAGAAGCTCCCCTGACTATATCTTTTAACGAACTCAACCTGGACATGGCGGAGAAGGTCGGAGGCAAAAGCGCCAACCTGGGAGAAGTAAGGAATCGCTTGCAGCTCCCGGTGCCTCCCGGTTTTGCCATCTCTACTTATGCTTACAAGGTATTCCTGGATTACAATCACCTGACGGAGCGCCTCACCGAGCTGCTGGGGCGCTGGCGAATGGCTGATCTGGACAGCCTTTCCCAGGTCAGCGAAGAATTGAAACGCATGATCAACCAGGCCCAGGTGCCGCCGGAACTGGAGACAGCCATCAATGATGCCTATGAAGACTTGTGCCTCCAAACCCAACACCGTCCCCTGGTCGCCATGCGTTCCAGCGCCGTGGGGGAAGACCTGAGCCTCACCTTTGCTGGTCAATACGCCACCTATCTCAATATTCCTCCCAGCGAACTGATCAGCCGCTATAAGGATATTGTGGCCAGCTTATTTACCCCCCGAGCCCTGTTTTATTATAAAAACAAGGGATTCAAGGAGGAGGAGATGGCCATGGGAGTGGCCGTGCTCCCCATGATCGATTCCCAGGCCAGCGGGGTCCTCTTCACCCGGCAGCCTGAGGCGGCGGAACAGGACGCCGCCTTGATTAACGCCGTCTGGGGCCTGGGCAAGTATGCCGTGGGCGGGGTTATTAACCCCGATCATTATTTAGTGGCCTATGCCCCCCCCGGCCAGGTCCTGGAAGAGCATATCCCTCCAAAAAGGGTCAAGTTGGAGAGGCGGCCCGGCGGAGGGGTGCAAGAGGCGCCGGTGCCGAAGGAATTGATCACCGCTCCCTGTTTGAACCAGGATCATTTGCGGCAATTGGCGCAGTGGGCGGCCACCCTGGAGGCCCATTATCAGCGGCCCCAGGATGTCGAGTGGGCCCTGGATTTCGATAACCGGCTCTGGCTGTTGCAAAGCCGGCCGCTGCAATTGCCGGCTAAGAGGGTTGCCGAGGTCAAGACCAAGACCCTGAAGCAATACCCTGTACTGCTGGATCAGGGGAGCATCGCCTGCCGCGGGGTGGGGGCCGGCCCGGTGGTGCTGGTGCGGCAAGATGAGGATCTGAGGAATTTCCCCACCGGCGGGGTCCTGGTGGCGCGCCATACTTCCCCCAAGTATGTCACGGTCATGCCCCAGGCAGCGGCCATCCTTACCGACGCCGGCAGTCCCACCGGCCATATGGCCCTCCTGGCCCGGGAATTTCGAGTGCCCACTATCCTTAACACGGGCAAAGCCACCCAAGTCCTCCAGCCCGGTCAAGAAGTGACCGTGGACGCCAATTACAATAACGTCTATGCCGGCATAATTACCCAGCTGTTAGAACCCAATCACACCAAAACCAACGATCTGGCTGACAGCCCGGTATTCCGTACCTTAAAAGCGGTGCTCAATAAAGTGGTGCCGCTCAATCTCATCAATCCCCAAAGCGAAACCTTTACACCGGAAAGCTGCCGGACCATTCACGACATCGTGCGCTTCGCCCATGAATTTTCCATGCGGGAGATGTTCAAACTGACGGGAAACGAGGTCCAGGGCGGCGGTGAAGTGGTAGACCTGGAATCGGGCTTGCCTTTCAAGGTGCGTATCCTTGATCTCGGGGGCGGTCTCAAGAAGGGTTGGAAGCGCAAGGTCCGGCCGGAGCAGATCACTTCTCTGCCTTTCAAGGCCTTTTGGCAGGGACTCACGGCCATGCGTTGGCCCCAGGGCAAACCCGCCGGCAGCCAAAGCCTCAGTTCGGTGTTTGTCAAAAGCGAGGAGGAGATTTCCCAAGGCGCCGACCCATATCGGGATCAAAGCTATGTCGTAATTTCCGAGAATTATATGAACTTCAGCATCCGGCTGGGGTATCATCTCTCCTCGGTGGAGGCCTATGTCAGCGACCAAATCAACGACAACTACCTTACCTTCACTTTCCGCGGCGGCGGCTCCACCCCGGAACGGCGGGAGCGGCGGGCTAGATTGATTGAAGCCCTCATCGACCGGATGGATCTCAACTATCAGCGCAAGGGCGACACCATTGAGGCCAGATTGGCCAAATATCCGCCGGAGCAGATGGCCCAAAGGCTGCTTTGGTTCGGCAAGCTCACCCTCTACACCAAGCAATTGGATATGGTGCTGTTTTCCGAGGGCATCGTGGACTGGTACATCAAGGATTTTATTCGCGAGCACATCGAAGCAAGAAGGTAGTATGCCTTTCAAGCGGTGAGAGAGACAGCTTAAAATGTAAGCGGCGGGTGCGGCTTAAGCATAACTGGTTATCGGCCCGATTCCCTTTAAGCTGCATGAACCAGGAGAGTAAAATGGCGGAGCGGATATTAGTCGTTGATGATGAGCCCAATATGCTGAGATTGCTCAAGACCATTATCATGGACAAAACAGGCTACGAGGTCGTCACCATTAACAATCCGTTGGAGGTCAGTAAGCTTCTTCAGGAGGACTCCTTTGACCTGGTTATTACCGACCTGAAGATGCCCCTGGTGGATGGTCTCGATCTGATCGACATCGTTAGAAAGGTGGATGTCAATCTGCCCATTATCATTATCACTGCCTATGGCACGTCCGAAACCGCCGAAGAGGCCGTGCAGAAAGGCGCCTACGACTTCATCACCAAACCTTTCCGCAAAGAGACCATCCTGATAACCATCAAACGGGCCTTGGAGTGGAAGCAGATGCAGAAAGAAATAAATAGGCTTAAAGAGGAGTCCGCTTAGACTTTAGCCTGAATCGATATTGCCTGACTTTTCTCGTTTATTGGAAATGAGGTTGGCAATCGTTTTAAGGGCGAAGAAAAAGGGCTTAGCAAATCAGCTAAGCCCTTGAATTTACTTGGCGGGGACGACGAGACTCGAACTCGCGACCTCCGGCGTGACAGGCCGGCGTTCTAACCAACTGAACTACGCCCCCGGGCGTGTATGGGTTCAAGGTTCAAAGTTGAAAACCCAACTCTTCCACAGCAAGAAAAAACTTTGAACTTTGAACTAAAAAACTGGTAGGCGGAACAGGGCTCGAACCTGTGACCCCCGGCTTGTAAGGCCGATGCTCTCCCAGCTGAGCTATCCGCCCGCCCCGGTAATAGTCACCCATGGCGGCCCTGCTGTCAAGAGTAAAGTGAGCGGTGAGCCGTTAGCAGCAAGCAGTTTTAGACTTTAGGGGTGCGAACTTCCCAAGATTTATACTGCTTACTGCTCACTGCTTACTGCCCACTTTTTCAATGCGCCTGGATCTCCTCTATGCCCGGCACCTCGGTGGTCAGGAAGGCCGGCTCCGGAGCCGGCGGCTCCGGCTCCTTGAACAGGTTCTCCGGGTCGTCCAGGACCAGGGCCTTTTTCAACACTTCGTCCATATGGTCCACTGACACCAGTTCCACTGACTTCAAGATGCGGGCTGGAATCTCTTTAATATCCTTTTCGTTGTCCCTGGGAATGAGCACCGCCTTCATCTGGTGGCGATGGGCCGCAATGATCTTCTCCTTGAGGCCGCCGATGGGCAGCACCCGGCCCCGCAGGGTTATTTCCCCGGTCATGGCCACGTCCCGGTGCACCGGAATCTTCAGGAGAGCCGAAGCGATGCTGGTGGCGATGGTGATCCCGGCCGAAGGGCCGTCCTTGGGAATCGCCCCTTCCGGCACATGGATGTGGATATCGATATTGCGATAGAAATCCGTAGCCAATCCCAGTCTCTCGGCCTTGGAACGCACATAGCTCAAGGCCGCCTGGGCCGACTCCTGCATAACCTCGCCCAATTTTCCAGTGATGAGGAGCTTGCCCCGGCCGGGGAGAACCACTACTTCCGTCTGGAGCAGTTCGCCGCCGAACTCGGTCCAGGCGAGCCCGGTGGTCAATCCGACCTCGTCGGCCTCCTCGGTGCGGCCAAAACGATATTTCGGCACCCCCAGGTACTTGGGCACCGCCTGGCTGTTTACCCTGACCTGGTGGTCCTTGCCCTTGGAGGCCACTTCGCGAGCTACTTTCCGGCAGATGGAAGCAAGTTCCCGTTCCAGGTTGCGCACCCCCGCCTCCCGGGTATACTGCCGCACCACCGATAAGATGGCGTTTTCTGAAAACTGGATATTCTCCGCTTCCAGGCCATTGGCAGTGCACTGCTTGGGAATCAGAAACTGCTGGGCGATCAAGAGCTTTTCCACTTCGGTGTAACCCGGCAGGCGGATAATTTCCATCCGGTCCTGCAGCGGCGCCGGAATGGAGTAGAGATTATTGGCCGTGGTGATGAACATTACCTCGGACAGATCATAATCCATGTCCAGATAATGATCGTTGAACGCGAAGTTCTGTTCCGGGTCCAATACTTCCAGCAAAGCCGCGGAAGGGTCGCCCCGGAAGTCGGTGCTCATCTTGTCGACTTCGTCCAGGCAAAAGACCGGATTGTTGCTCTTCGCCTTCTTGAGCGACTGAATGATCTTGCCGGGCAGGGCGCCGATGTAGGTGCGCCGGTGGCCCCTGATCTCGGCTTCGTCCCGCACCCCGCCCAGGGAGAGACGCACGAAGTTGCGCCCCAGGGCCCGGGCCACGGATTTGGCCAGCGAGGTTTTGCCCACCCCGGGAGGGCCCACCAGGCAGAGAATGGGGCCCTTCATCTTTTTCACCAGGCTTTGGACCGCCAGGTGTTCCAGGATGCGTTCTTTGGGCTTCTCCAGGCCGTAGTGGTCTTCATTGAGGATCTTTTCGGCATCTTCCAGATTGAGCTTGTCCCGGGTGCGATCAAACCAGGGGAGCGACAAAATCCAGTCGATGTAATTGCGCGAGACCGTGGCTTCGGCAGACATGGGGCTCATGAGCTTCAGTTTTTTAAGCTCATGCTTAGCCTTGGTGGTGGCCTCGGCGCTCATCTTCTTGCGGCGGATGCGGCGCTCCAGCTCCTGGATCTCGCCCTTCAGGTCTTCCTTCTCCCCCATCTCCTTCTGAATGGCCCGCATCTGTTCGTTGAGATAGTATTCCCGCTGGGTCTTTTCCATCTGCTTCTTGACCCGGTTCTTGATGCGGGTTTCGATCTGGAGGATTTCGTTTTCCCGATTGATCAGGGTGAGCACGGCTTCCAGGCGGCGGTTGGCGTCCAGGTTTTCCAGAAGCCCTTGCTTTTCATCCGCCTTGATGGCCAGATGGCCGGCGATCAGGTCTGCCAAACGACCCGGCTCTTCCAGCCCGGTGACGTTCTGCACGGCCTCCTGGGGCACCTTCTTGTTCAACTTGCCATAAGTTTCAAAGCCGGTGACCGCGGCGCGTCGCAGGGCCTCAGTTTCCGGAGTAATTTCCCAAAATTCGTAGATCTCTTCCGCTTCTACCTGAAAGAACTGGGAATTTTGTAGAAATTGCCGCACCACCGCCCGGCCTTTGCCTTCCACCAGTACTTTGACCGTGCCGTCCGGCAACCGCAGGAGCTGCAGGATTGAGGCCAGGGTGCCTAATTTATGCACCTCGTTTTCCCTGGGTTCATCTTTGCGCGGGTCCTTCTGGGTGCACAGCAGGATGTATTTCTCCTGCCCCATGGCGTATTCCAAGGCGTGGATCGAGCGCTCCCGGCCGATGAACAGCGGCACCACCATATGGGGAAAGATGACAATATCCCGCAGGGGCAGCATGGGCACGGTGACGACATGGCGCCGGTCGGTTTCTCCGGGAATCCGCGATTTCGGAAGTCTAAAAATCATTATTGCACCATCACTCCAGGTTTATCCCAAGCCCCTTCTTCAGACCGGTAGGTCAAAATGGGGGCGGCATGTTTGGTGATGAATTCTTCCGTGATCAGACACTCATTGACGTCCTTCAAGGACGGCAACTCGTACATCAGGTCCAACATGGCCTTTTCCAGGATGGCCCGCAGGCCCCGGGCCCCGGATTTGCGCTTCAGGGCGTCTTTGGCCACCGCCACCAGGGCGTCGTCAGTGAACTTCAGGTTGACCTGGTCCAGCTCCAGGAGCTTCTGATACTGTTTCACCAGAGCGTTCTTGGGCTCCTTCAGGATGCGCACCAGGGCTTCCTCATTCAGTTCGTCCAGGGTGGCCATGACCGGCAGGCGGCCGACAAACTCGGGGATCAGCCCGAATTTCAGCAGGTCCGGGGGTTGCACCTGCACCAGGATCTCCCCCAAGGGCCGCTGGGTTCGGCTCTGGATATCCGCCCCGAACCCCATGACCTTGCGGCCGGTGCGGGAGCCGATGATGTCTTCCAGACCGTTGAAGGCGCCGCCGCAGATGAACAGGATATTGGTGGTGTCCACCTTGATGAACTCCTGCTGCGGATGCTTGCGGCCGCCTTTGGGGGGCACCGAAGCCATGGTGCCTTCGATGATCTTTAGCAGGGCCTGCTGCACCCCTTCGCCGGAGACGTCCCGGGTGATGGAGGGCGAATCGGTCTTACGGGCGATTTTATCGACTTCGTCGATGTAGACAATCCCCCGTGAGGCCTTCTCCACGTCGTAATCCGCCACCTGCAGCAGGTTGAGGATGATGTTCTCCACGTCCTCGCCCACGTAGCCGGCCTCCGTCAAGGTGGTGGCGTCGGCAATGGTGAACGGCACGTTCAGGATTCGGGCCAAAGTCTGGGCCAGCAAAGTCTTGCCTGAGCCGGTGGGGCCGATGAGCAGGATGTTGCTCTTCTGCAGTTCCACCCCATCCAGGTCGGTCCCGGCGTTGATGCGTTTATAGTGATTATAGACGGCCACGGACAGGATCTTTTTGGCCCGTTCCTGGCCGATAACATATTCATCGATTTGCTTCTTGATGGCCGCCGGCTCCGGAATGGCCAGCCTGGAGTGTTTGGCCTCGTCTTTTTCGTACTCCTCGGCGATGATGTCGTTGCAGAGCTCGATGCATTCATCGCAGATATAAACGCCGGGGCCGGCGATCAGCTTCTTCACCTCGCCCTGGCTTTTGCCGCAAAAAGAACAGAGTAAATCGGCATTCTTATCGATGCCACGCTTGCTCATATGCTTCCTCCCCAAACCCTGGCGGCTTCCTGCCCGTCTTTAGGTTTGGTATATGCTTCCCGCCTGAGACTATTATCGTCAATCTTTGGCGGATACTTCAAGTATTGCAATTTTTATTCCCGCGACCGGCCCGGGAAGAGTTTTCCCACTTCCCGCTTCACGATGACATCGTCGATCAGGCCGTATTCCTTGGCCTGTTCGCCGGACATATAAAAATCGCGCTCCGTGTCCCGATTGATCCGGTCAATGGGTTGGCCGGTGTGGCGCGCCATGATTTCGTTCAACTCCTCCCGAAGGCGCAAAATCTCCCGGGCCTGAATATCCACGTCGGTCGCCTGGCCCTGGAACCCGCCCAGAGGCTGGTGAATCAGGATCCGGGCATGCGGCAGGGCAAACCGTTTGCCAGCTTCGCCCGCGGTCAATAACAGGGCGCCCATGGAGGCCGCCTGGCCCATGCACAGCGTCGCCACCGGGCATTTGATGTACTGCATCGTGTCGTATATGGCCATCCCGGCAGTCACCAGACCCCCGGGGGAATTAATGTAAAAGTTGATTTCCTTATCCGGATCTTCCGCTTCCAAAAAGAGCAGTTGGGCAATGACCAGGTTGGCCACATCGTCGTTGATGACCGTGCCCAGAAAAACGATCCGGTCCTTGAGGAGCCGGGAATAGATATCGTATGCCCGCTCCCCCCGGCTGCTCTGCTCTACTACCATCGGGACTAATTGCATTTTATTCATTGGCCTCCGGGGCGGCTGCCTCAGGCTCGGGCGCGTCACCGATCTTGGCTTCGTCCATTATCAGTTTCATGGCTTTTTCGGCCCTGAGTTGCTCTTTGAGGACCCCCATGAGATCGCGTTCCCGGTAGAACTTGCGCACCTCGTTAACGTCCTTGCCGCTGTGCACCGCGATGCGGGCCAGGGTGGCATCCGCTTCGGCGTCGTCAATGTTAAGGCCCTCTTTCTCGGCAAGGCGCTCCAGCAGGATTTTGATTCGGGCCCGGCGCTCCGCCATGGGTTTGAGGGCCTCCAGCAGCTTGGTGTGGTCCATCTTCGCCGGATCAATGCCGTACCGGCTATATTGTTCCCACTGCTCCCGGAAAAGATTCTCCTGTTCCTGATTTACCAGCGAGGGCGGGATTTCGAAGGGGTGCTTGGCGATTAGTTGATCGTGCGCCTGGTTTTCCAAAATGGCCTGCCGCTCCCGCTCCTTACCTTTAATAATATCCTCTCGGACGGTCTCACGCAAGGCGTCCAAAGTCGGAAAGTTGCCGCCCAGGGCCTTGGCGAAGGCATCATCCAGGTCCGGAACCACTTTTTCCTTCACTTCCAAAATCTTTACCTGAAACTCCACCGATTTGCCGGCCAGCAACGGGTTGGCGAAGTCGCTGGGCAGGTCCACCGTGAAGCGGGCCTCCGCCCCTTCCGTCAGCCCCAGAAGGTTCTTCTCGAACTCGGCGTTGAACTTGCCGCTCCCCACCTCGACGTAGGTGTTTTCGGCCTTGCCGGCCTCCACCGGCTCTCCGGCAAAATAGGCCTGGTAATCATGCACCACGAAGTCGCCTTCCTGGATCGGGCGGTTTTCCAGAGGCGGCTTGAGCAGGGCGTTTTGCTGGCGGACATCCTCCAGCCGGGCTTCCACTTCTGCCTCGCTCACCTCCACCTTAGGAGCCGATAGTTCCAGCCCCCGATAGTTCTGCACCTCGAATTTCGGGGTCACCTCTATTTCGACGCTATAGTGGTAATCCTGGCCCGCCAACGCCGCGGGGGGCGGCTCCGGCCAGGTCAGGTTGACCGCCTCCAGGCCGTTCTCCTTCAGGGCCTCGCCCAGGGAGCGGCGCACCAGAGCCTCGGACACCTCTTCGTTGATCTGTTTATGGTAATACATCTCCAGGACCGACCGGGGCACCTTGCCGGGCCGAAAGCCCTTGACTTTGGCCTGCTTGCCCAACTGCCGGTAAGCCCGGTCCACTTCCTCGGTCACCTCAGTGGCAGGCACTGCCACCGACAATTTGCGTTTGACTTCGCTCAGAGTTTCAACTTCTGCTTTAACAGCACTTTGGGTCATGGTATCAGCTCACAATCTTCCAGTTATTTGATATTTTATGTAATTTGATATCTTGCAGAGTGCTTCCGTGCTTTGGCAAAATTTCAAATCCTCTCTCGGCGTCCTCTGCGTCTCTGCGGTGATTATCTGCACCGCAGAGGCGCAGAGAGCGCAGAGAAAAGACTTGGGTAAAAGCTCCCCCGGGGTGGTGCGAGAGGGGGGACTCGAACCCCCACGGATGAACCGCTGGATCCTAAGTCCAGTGCGTCTGCCAGATTCCGCCACTCTCGCGGGCATTCATCCAGTAAATTTATTAACTTTACTGGCTTAAGTCAAGTTGAATACTCCCTTAAAGTCCCCGATCGGGTGGTCCGGTTGTCTCTCCAACGATTTCATGTTATGAAATTGTGACGCAAATTTGCGTCTCTGCGCCTTGGCGTCTTTGCGTGCGATAATGCTTTTTCTGCTTTTGCCTTAATGATTTTCGACCTAAAGGGGACGCAACCATGGAACTCCAGGAAAAAGACGAACTGAACCAATTGCGGGACCGCCTGGCGTTGAGCCCGAAGCTGGTCTGGGACAAGGTGGATCAGGCCGAGCGGGAAGCCATCTTCACCTTCGGCGACCGCTACAAGAACTTTTTGGACCGGGCCAAGACCGAGCGCCAGGCCGTCCAGGAAATCCTCCGCCACGCCCGGGATCGCGGCTTTGCCGATCTCGCCTCCGGGACTTCCGGGCCCAAGGCTTTTTACAACTACCGGGGCAAAAGCGTCGTCCTCGTAGTTGAAGGCAAAAAACCTCTGAGCGCCGGTCTGCGCATCATCGCTTCCCATATCGATTCGCCCCGCCTGGACCTGAAGCCTTATCCCATCTATGAGGACACCGACCTGGCCTTCCTCAAGACCCACTATTATGGCGGCATCAAGAAATACCAGTGGCTGGCGCGACCCCTGGCCATCCACGGGGTAGTCCTCAAGGCGGACGGTGAGAGCGTTAACCTGAGCGTCGGCGAAGACCCGGCCGACCCGGTCTTCACCGTCTTGGACCTCTTGCCGCACCTGGCCCGCAAGGCCCAGATGGATAAGAAGGTGAGCGAAACCTTTGAGGGGGAAAAGCTCAATGTCCTGACGGGCTCCTTACCTTTGGGAAATAGCGAGACCAAAGAACGCTTCAAACTCCACTTCCTGAAAATCCTGGAGGAGCGTTACGGCCTCAACGAGGAGGATTTCATCAGCGCCGAGGTCGAAATAGTGCCCGCCGGCCCTGCCAAAGATATTGGTTGGGACCGCAGTCTGGTGGGCGCCTACGGCCAGGACGACCGCTCCTGCGCTTACGCCGAACTCGCCGCCATCCTGGACGTCCAGGCACCCGAGCATACCTGCATCGCCCTGTTTTACGATAAGGAAGAGATTGGCTCCGACGGCAACACCTCGGCCAAATCCTGTATCCTGGAAGAGGTGGTCGAACTCCTCTTGGAGCGCCGGAATGAGAGCCCCCAGGCCCGCCGCCGCGTCCTCATGAACTCCCGGGCCATCTCCGCCGACGTCACCGGCGGACTGGACCCGGATTTTCCCGAAGTCCACGAAAAGCGCAATGCCTCCCGCCTGGGCTACGGGGTTTCCTTCCATAAATATGGCGGCAGCGGCGGCAAATACTCCACCAGCGACGCCAATGCGGAATATGTGGGCTGGATTCGCCGCATCTTTAATGAATACGGAGTCATCTGGCAGACGGGAGAACTGGGCAAGATCGATGAGGGCGGCGGCGGCACCATCGCCAAATTCCTGGCCATCCACGGCCTGGAGATCATCGACTGCGGCACTCCGCTCTTATCCATGCATTCTCCCTTCGAAGTGGCCTCCAAGGCGGACCTCTACATGACCTTCAAGGCCTACCGGGCCTTCTTCAGCGCCGTATAACTTTGGTGGGGCAGGCGTCCCTGCCTGCCTTCCTTCTCGCAGGGGCGACCCGCTGGGTCGCCCATTTTAGGTATTGCTAAATCTTTTTATGCAGTTAGATTTTTACTGGTCACTAACCACTGATCACTTTTTTTTTACTGACCCCTGGCCCCTGGCCCCTGACCCCTACCCTGCTCATTCTTGACTTGCAACTCACTAAAAAAATGATAATCTTTACGGTGCGTGGTCTATGTTCTAAGGTCTTTTCTAAAAGTCGAAACTAAAAACTCGAAACTCGAAACCAAATATGGGAAAATTCTTTTCACGTTTTAAAGCGGATGCCACCGACCCCTCGGTCACCTCGCTGGGGAATCTGGCCAATTTTTACAGCCTGCTGATGTTCCTGATCGCCATTCCCTTCGTGCTCATCGTCATCCTGGTCTGGCTCACCGCCTTCCTCGGTCTCACCGTCTGGCTGTTCGCAGGTTTCGCCGGGATTTGCGGTTTGATCGGCTGGCGCCTTTATCGCCGCTGGGGCAGCTTTAAAAACAAGATGGCCGCCCAGGGCAGCGAGTTTCACGACCTGATGCGGGAAGCCGCCAAAAGCGGCAAGAACGTGGAAATCTCCCTGCTCAACGGCACCTTTACCCTGCGGTATCACGGCCAGGAGCATCTGGGCCCGGCAGTTCTGGCAGGTCGGCCCCGTCCCCTGGCCCTGGAAGGCCCCTTGACCCTGGAGGCCGAACCCGTGGAAGTGCCCGCCTTGCTGCCGCCGGAGCGCTTGCGGGAGGAGCTGGAGGGCTTTATCCGCCTCCGGGATGACGGAGTCATCAGCCCCGAGGAGTTCGACCGCCTCAAGACTAGCCTGCTGCAGCGGGTTTCGGCTTAAACCAGTCTCCAATTAAAAAAGGGCGGCCAATTTAGCCGCTCTTTTATTTGGCGATTCATTTTTCAAATTTCGAGAGATTTGTTTTCCCGAATATATTTTGCCCGTTTATATGGGGAGATAATAGGAGGGGTTTCCGGGGCTTTACCTGCAAACAAATCATCAATAGTAAATATTTGAATTTTTTGATATGATTTATTAAGGGTGCTTGATTTATAGTAACCTTTTAAAAGAGCTTCTTTCTCCATTGGTTTTGTGGCAGGTTCCAACGTAAGAAAAATACCTATTTCAGCTTTTTCTCTATCCATCACATGTCCCAAATCTCTTATATCTTTAACAGATACTTTTCCACTCTTAACCTGGACTATTCCTTTTTTAATTTTATTTTTTTCATCTGAAAAATATAAATAAGCATCTATACCCTCATCTGCACCTTTCTTTTTATCTCCATAAGGTCTTGCTTCAATTAAAGATGATGCCCACCATTGAAATTGATATCTGTTTTGTAGTGCCAGTTCTTTTGCTCCTGATAAATCTTCTGGTTCACCAACTACCAGATAATTTTTTTTTGCTTCTAAATCAAGCATATCTTTTAAACGAAGTTTTATTAGATTAATAGCTATGTGCGTAATATCAATACCTATCCATTTCCGTTTGAGACGATTTGCTACAGTGATTGTAGTACCACAACCACAGAAAGGATCGAGTACTACGTCTTCTTCATTACTACTTGCCATTAAAATACGAGACAATAACGCCTCTGGTTTTTGGGTCTGATAGCCAAGCCGTTCTCTATCCCGGGGAGATAACCAGCGAACATCTTCATCTATCCCCGCATTAGTTCCAAATACTGTCCCGCCAGTGTAAGGTTGAAACGCCCATATATCAGGAGTTGGAACACCATCGCCGGGCTTTAAATACCGCTCATAAATTGGCCATGCTTGACCATTTACAAATTTAATAAATCCCAAATCATACAGGAGGTCTAGTTTTTGATGTTGGGAAAGATGGGATATATCTTCTAAATCTTTAATTATTGCTTTAGGTATTGCCCAATGTCTTCCTTTTGCGCTCGGATCAACCCCTTTCCAAGGCTGGCCGGATTCTCCATTTCTAAGTCCTAATCCTGTTAAGACGTTCCCATAATATTGACTACAATATCCTTTTTCATCTTTAACAAAAAATTCTTCCACATGACCTTTCATATAAGGTCTTTTGGGATAGTTCCATGTATAGTTTATAGATTTTGTATAAAAAAATATAACATCATGGATTGGTGAATATCGCTTTGCTAAATGAGAACCAGTCCTTCTCCAAATAATTTCATTCCTAAAATTTTCTTTGCCAAAAATTGTATCCAATCACTGCTGTCCGGTAGAAATTACTTAGGATAGCAAGTAACACAGCCGATCAATGCTATAATGGGTTTGGCAAAAACCTAAACATTGAAAGGAGTTATGGGGCTTATGGCACATTGTAGCACACTCATGGGTCAATTACTACAACTCATACCG
>JAMCQY010000405.1 GCA_023381945.1 Deltaproteobacteria bacterium | reverse complement strand
CTGGAACACCACGGGCTCATCGGCGGCGGGGTTTACTCCTTTTCCTATCTGGTCCTGGGGCCTCTGGTCTCCTTTGTGGCAGTAGCCTCGATCATGGTGGATTACATCCTCACTGCCTGTATCTCGGCGGTAAGCGCCGTGCTCAATGCCACTTCGTTTTTCCACGTCCCGCATTCAGTTTTCTTGATCATTGTCCTGGGGACCATTTGGGCCATTGCCGGTTTGAACATCCTGGGGATCAAGGAGAACGCCCGGGTCACCTTTACCATCTTCATTGCGGCCACCTTGATTTTCGTCACCCTCATCCTTTCCGGCATCATGAACCTTGATGCTGCCGCCTTCGGCCGGCTGAAGGTGGCGGCCCATCAGACCGCCGCCCACCTCGAAGCCAAATCCTGGTTCCACGGTTATCAGGTCTTCATCGCCAATATCGCTTTCTGCATCCTGGCCTATTCCGGGGTGGAATCGGTCTTGCAGACCGCCGGATTAGTCCGCAGTTGGCGGGAAATCGGCAAAGCCTACATCTTTCTCGCCTGCACCGTTGGCCTCGTCACCCCCATTGTCGCCGCCCTGGCCCTGTCGGCGCCCATTGATTTCCATCAACACGAAGGGGACCTCATCACCCATTACGCCACCATTCTAAACGGCATGCCTTTCGGGGTGGCGGTGGCCGCCCTGGCCAGTTTAACCTTGATCATGGCAGTGAACACCGCGTTCGTGGCGTCCAGCGAACTTATCGAGCGGGTGGCGCATCGCTATGGCTTTCACTGGATCATTGCCACCAACCGGCGCCAGTCTCTGTATCGTATCCACCTGTCTAATGCGGTTTTCTTTTCCATCATCATCCTGATTACCTCCGGGCAGCAGGAGACCCTGGCGGATATGTACGCCATCGGCCTGATCGCCAGCTTTTGCATCAACATGGGCTCCCTGATTATTTATCGCTATTTCATGGGCACCAAGGAGGTGATCCACTTCAACACCTCCCGGGTGGTAACCCTGATCATGTGGGTCATCTTTGTAAGCTGCTTCGTGTTTCTGGCTATCAAAAAGACCCACGGCACCATGCTCTGGGGCGGAGTGACTGCGGTGGTCTTGCTGACGGGATTTCTGGTTGCTCAGAAGCGGGCCCCGGAGCTCCGGGAAATAGAGAAAGGCGATCCCGAGATGGAGATGATTCTCTATCTGGCGGAATCGACCTCGCCGGATATTCACCTGGTTTTCAAACGTTCCCAGGAACCTTCCAGGGAACCCAAAGAAGACAACGTCGTCTATATCACCCTATATTCTCCCCGGGCGGGGATTCCTCCCAAGCTGGGAATCAATCATTTTCGCATTCCGCTGCTCAAGCTGAGCCTTTACCACCGGCTGGTGGCCTTACTAAGGGTGGTGGAGTACGAGTTCGCCGACCGGATAGTCACGGTGCACCTGGGCTGGCCCATGTCTTCCTGGCTGGACCGCCTGGCCATCGGCGTCATGGTCTTCAACATGATGCGCCTGCCGCGGCTGTTCCCGCACTTTCGCTTCATCATGAGCTATACCGAACCCACGGGCGCAGCCACCAAGATCAGCGAGGCCGCGGTGAAATGAATTATGGCGATTGCCAAAAATTCTTTCCGATTGCTGATTCTTTAAATCCCCCTAAATCCCCCTTTTTCAAAGGGGGACTTTCAAAATAATTCCGCTGAGTTCCCCCCCTTTGAAAAAGGGGGAATAGGGGGGATTTGGATTTTTCCGTAGAGGAAAAAACTTTCGGCAAATGTTATATTGGAGAGCAGGCGCCCTCGCCTGCTAATACCAAGTTGCGCTCATACAGGTAACATTCTTTTGTAGGGGCGGACCCATGTGTCCGCCCTAGGATGAGGGCGCACACGCGGGTGCGCCCCTACGGGAAGAAACTTTCTTACTTCTATAAGCGCAACTTGGTATAAAGCACAGCCGAGGGCGGCTGTTCTCCATAAAAAAACCGCAGGCTGAAGCCTGCGGCTACGAAAATCCTTTTCATAGGCATCGCACAGGCTGGAAAGCCTGTGCTGCCGATCGCTTCGAGAACCCCCTACAATTCTGGCGCGACCGGCGGGGTGCCGAAATTCTGCTGGTAGCGCTCCCAGAACTGGTAGACCTCCACCTGATGTTCTTGAGTGCCCTGCTCCTCCACGCAAAAGCTGGCCAGGACCGCACCCATGCGGATCGACTCCGGCCAGGACAGCCCCAGAGCCAACCCCTTCAGCAGCCCGGCCCGGTAGGCGTCGCCGGCGCCGGTGGGGTCCAGGACCCGGCGGGGGCGAACCACCGGGAGGTCTTCCCGGCCGCCAGAGGTGCGCAGGTAAGAGCCCTTATCACCTTGGGTGGTGATGAGCGTGGGCGTCAGATTCAGGAGGTCTGGCTCGGTTAAACCGGTTTTTTGTTGAAACATCTCCAGTTCGTAATCATTGACGATGAGAGCTCTGGCCTTGTCGGTCATCTCCTGGAGGTCGTCCCCTCCCCAGGCGGGGATACTTTGGCCGGGGTCAAAGATATAAGGAATGCCCCGGGCCTTGTAGGCCCTGGTATAAGCCAGCATGTCCTCCAGGCTGCCCGGGGCTACGATGGCCAGGGCCGCGGCCGGGTCCAGGCCATCGAAGCGATACTCCGAGCGATGCTTCATGGCGCCGGGATTGAACCCGGTGATCTGATTGTCGGAGAGGTCCGTGGTGATGTAGGCCCCGGCGGTGAATTCTTCCGGGATCTCTTTGATGCCGTCCAGGGGCAGGTTCAATTTGCTGAGCCACTCCCGGTAAGGCCCGAAATCCTTGCCTGCGGTGGCCAGGATGACCGGCTTTTCCTTGAGCAGGGCCAAATTGTAGGCGATGTTGCCGGCGGTGCCGCCAAAGCGTTCGGTGAGGCCATTCACCATGAAACAGACATTGAGGATGTGAATCTTCTCTGGCAGGATATGATCCACAAAACGCCCGGGAAAATCCATGATCCGGTCATAGGCCAGGGAGCCGGAAACGAAGATTTGCATGAAAACCTCTGAGTTTTTAGTTTCGAGTTTCGAGTTTCAAGAACAATCTGCTGGTAAGTTTCTTACTAGCACAGGCCTTCCAGCCTGTGGCGGCGCAAATCAAAATCCCCCCTGCCTCCCCTTTTTCAAAGGGGGGTTTCAAGTCCCCCTTTGAAAAAGGGACTTAGGGGGATTTGAAGTTTTCATAATAAGGTCTGGACTACAACCCCTAATTTAAACTCTGAAAATACTCTTTCGCCTCCCCCACCGTGAATAAAGAACCGGTTATGACGATGCGGTCCTCGGGGCCGGCCAAATCCTGGGCCTTTTGGATGGCTTCGCTAACCTTCGGGACCTGGAGCACTTCCAGCTGATAATTCTCAGCCCGGCGGGCCAGGTCCGCGGCGGCGGCAGAACGGAAATATTCAGGCCGGGTAAAGATCACCAATTGTCCCAGGGGCAGAAGCCGCGCCAGGATGGCGTCCACCTCCTTGTCTGCCATAATGCCCATCACCAAGATGAGGCGGCCGCCTTCCCGGCGCTGTTTGAGGGCCTGGGCCAGGGCCAGGGCGGCGGCGGGATTATGGGCCCCGTCCAGCAGGATGCGGCGGTCCTGGGCCACCTGTTCCAGGCGGCCCGGCCATCGGGTTTTCTGTAAGCCCTCCCGAACGGCTTCTTCACTAATGACAAAACCATGCTGCTGCAACAGTTCCAGGACCATCAGGGCCACCGCGGCATTGCGGTACTGGTGGCGTCCGGTGAGACTGACGCTGAGCTGGGACAATTCCTGGGCCAAGCCGTGATAATCGAACCTCATCCCGCCCCGGCCCCGGGTCTTAAAATCAACGCCTCCTTGATATAAGGGCGCGGCCAATTCCCGGCAACGCCGCCGGAAGAGGTCCAGGACCGAATCCTGAGTGGCGTAGGTGACCAGGGGCGCGCCAGCCTTGATGACGCCGGCCTTTTCCCCGGCAATTTTCAGAAGTCCCCGCCCTAGATGGTCCTCGTGGTCCCGGGCGATGTTGGTGATCACCGAGACCAGCGGCTGGATGATGTTGGTGGCGTCCAGCCGTCCCCCCATGCCGGTTTCCAGGATAATGGGGTCAGCCCTGTTCTCCAGGAAATAGAGCAGGGCCATGGCAGTGACAAATTCAAAAAAAGTTGGAGGTTCCGTCTCATTGACCGCGCCGCGGACCCGGTTGACCAGGCGGAGCAGGTCTTCTGCCGAGATCTCCCGGTCCCGCAGGCGAAAACGCTCCTGGACGCTCACCAGGTGCGGGGAAGTGAAAAGTCCCACCGGATAGCCCGCCCGGCTAAGGACCGCGCTTAACATGGCCGCGACCGAGCCCTTGCCGTTGGTGCCGGCAATGTGAAGATAGCGGCCTTTCTGGTAAGCGAGATCCAGCCTCGCCAGCAGGTCCAGGGTGGAGGAGAGGCCGAACTTGATGCCGAACTTTTGTAAATCAAAGACCCAGGCCAGGGCCTGGGTTAAGTCGGTGAAGGCCGTCATCGGGCCGCCCCGCTAAAATTCTTTGTATTCATGGCTCATCACGGTTTCGCCGTCACTCTTGAAACGCACGGTCAGGGTGCTGCGCAGGATTTTGCCTTCAGTTTTTATGGTGGCCTTTTTAATATTCTTGTTATCATCAATCAAGAACTGCTGTTCCGATTGTTCATTGATTTTGCGTTTCGAATGTATGTAAGGCATATCGGGCGGTGAGTCCTTGTAGCTGAAATACTTGAAAACCGGTCCGAGGTCCGATTTTTGGATATCCTTTGGTTCGCCGAAAAAAGCGAGGACCTCGTTTTTAGTGGTCTTACCGTCCTTGATGCGTTCCACAAAACGGGGGTTAATGGTGTTGCCGGTGTAGTCCTGCCAGGCTCCCAGGAGCAACGGCAGGACCAGAACTAACAGGATGGGAACCAACCGGCCCCTGCCCCCGGTCCAGCCCGAGAGATTAATGCCAGATAGTTCTTTCATTAACATAACCTCCTGAAGATCAAAGGTAAATCTTGAACTGTAACCTCTCTTGGTGTCACTAAAATATAACCCCCGGATTTGGCTGAGGGCAAGGGTGGATTTGCTCAACTTAACAATACCGCGATGATCCCCCCGAAGAAGATGGCATCAAAAGTGCCGGCGCCGCCGATGGAGGCCACCGGGGCCCCCAGCTTGGGAAGCTCGCGCAGTTTCAGCAGATCGGCTCCGATGAGAATCCCCAGGGTGCTGGCGATATAGGCGCATGGCGCGCGAAGCTGCCAGGGGCACAGCAGATAGGCCCCGAGAGCCGCCACCAGGGGCGGAATTAAGCCGGGCACCGCGATGCCCAGGCCCTTGACTGGCCGGGCCAGGCGGTTCACCACCAGGATAACCACCCCCACCAGCACCGGCAGATAGAGGCCGAAGGGGATATGAGTCAGCAGGTAGATACAAAGCCCCACCGGTATAACGGCCCCGCCGACATTGATGGCCAACACGGTCTGGTGCGTCTGCGGCAGACGCGGCACCCGAACCCGCATGCCGAAGTAAGAGACGATTTGATCACCAACGACCTCCCGGCTTTCAAAACGGTAGACCGGGATGTTTATCAGACTGCCCAGCAGAGTGAGGATAAGTAATGAGAAGACCAAACCGGGGGGAAGCCCCAGGCGCAAAAAAGCCTCACCGATCATCCCCAGGAGCAAAAAGGGCAGAAGAATAATGGCTGCCAGGAAAAAGATCAGCATCATCAGAAAAATCAGCGGCGGGAAAAACATTTATCCTAACCCTTTCTCCGACTCGTATGAGCGGAGCTTGAGGTTCAGTTCATCCAGGGAAATCCCCAGGATTTCCGCGGCCGCCTGGCGCTGGCCATCCACCAACTCCAGGGTGCGGATGATCAATTGGAACTCCAATTCCGGCAATTTCGGCTCCAGGTCATCCAAGGTCCAGGCATAGGCGCCGGCCTGTTGCAGGCTCACCGGCAGATCATCCAGGGTCAGGGTGTCTCCCTGGCAAACGATCACCCCACGTTCGATGATATTCTCCAATTCCCGGATATTCCCTTTCCAGCCGTAACCCTGGAAGGCCCGGAGCACCTCCGGCGCCATGGACTTAATTTCTTTGCGGTTCTTGGCCCCGTAAGTCGTCAGGAAATGGTCGGCCAGCAGAGGCAGGTCCTCCAGCCTGTCCCGTAAGGGCGGCAGGACGATGGGAAAGACGTTGAGCCGGTAGAAGAGATCGTCCCGGAAGCGCCCCTCGCGCACCATAGTCTCCAGGGGGCGGTTGGTGGCGGCGATGATGCGGACATCCACCTTTAGGGTGCGGGTGCTGCCCAGGGGTTCAAACTCCCGGGCCTGGAGAACCCGCAGGATCTTCGCCTGGGTAGTAAGACTGAGTTCGCCGATTTCATCCAAGAAGAGGCTGCCCCGATGGGCCAGGAGGAAACGGCCATCCTTGCGATTGACCGCGCCGGTGAAGGCGCCCCGTTCGTGGCCGAAGAGTTCGGACTCCAGCAGGGTTTCAGGGAGCGCGGCGCAATTGACCACCACAAAGGGCCCCTGAGCCCTGGGGCTGCTGCCGTGGATGGCCCGGGCCGCCAGTTCCTTGCCGGTGCCGGTCTCGCCCAGGAGCAGGACATTGGCTTCCGAGGGCGACACCAGCTCCAGCAGATGAAAGATTTCCTGCATCTTTGGTGAGGCGCCCAGGACTCCGAATTGTTCAAAGTTCGTCATTTTTATTAGGCTAAGGACCGAAGGCCGTGGCCGGGTCGCCCTACGCTCCCCCGTTCCCCTTTCTTCCAAGCTTCCAAGTTATTTGACCGAAGATCGAAGTTTTTCTTCCGCCCTTCTAATCCCATGCACCACCCCGTGGCAGCGGCAGGCGGTGGCGACCAGGACCTTGCCGGGCTCTTCGGTTAGCTCCCGGCCCAGAGCCAGCAAGGCTGCGGAAGGATAGCCCCCCACTCCAGGGGCCAGTTGCCGGCTGGGAATGACCCAGATGGACCAACCGGGCAGATTCACCGCCGCCAGCTCGGCGTACAGGGGTACCTGCCGGGACTCATTGCTCACCGGACAGATTGAGTCCGGCTCGGGGCAATCATCCGGGCAGAGATGGGAGGCCCGGCTCAAATAGATTTGGCCTTCAGGACCCCGGAACGCGACCTTTGCCAGTTGTCCCAGTTCTTCAGGAACGGCCGCGGTCTGCCAGTTTTTTTGGGGGCTGGCCAGCAGCCAGGCGCCGGCCACGTGCACCGGTGCCATGGGGATCAGCCAGTCCCAGGGCGGCTCATCCGTAAGGTGCGCGGCCAGAAAGGCAATGGCCTCCGCCGCCACCCACTCAACCTTGGGGATGTCCAGGCCCCGGGCTGCAGCCAAGGCCTCCGGACGCCGATCCACCACCACGAAGGAGGCCGCCGGCTCTTGCCGGGCCAGGCGCGCCAGGGCCAGGCGCCCGAATTTACCCGCTCCCAGGATGAGATATCTTGCCATTTGGCTCAATCCTGACGCGGGAAGACCCCAATCACGGTGGGAAGCCAGTAAATCTTCTGGTCAAAAATATTGCCGAGGGAGTTCTCCCACGAAGGCGGGGAGAAAAACTCCAGGTCTTTGGTCTTGATTAATAACTGGGCTTCGGTGCCGCCGTCCAGGTTCAGGGCGGAGTCGATGTTGAACCCGCTGTCTTTGAGAAATTGCGCCAACTCCCGCAAGGTGAAGAAACGGTTGGAAGTATTGAAGACCAGGATGTTGCCGACCCGATCGGTGGCGATTACCGTGCGGATAGATCTTTTCTCGCTGTCCCGGACCCGGATGTTGCCCTTGTAGTCCAGCAACAGAGGAAAGGATTGAACCCCCTGGGTCCAGGGCAGTTTCCGGGGATTGATGGGGGTGGCCAGGAGATCCAGGATTGTGGCTCGGGGTAAATCGGGAGACATGCCCCTCGGCTCGGCCACGAACATGCCGCGCATCTGCCGGTTGTGGGTCATACCGATAGCCTGCCCGTCAGCAATGACCAGACCCACCGGTTGATTGTTGCGCCCGTAAAAGCTGGCGTTAAAGACGATGGGAGCCTGTAGTTGCTGCTGCCATTGATTGATGCTCTGGGGAGCCTGGTGAAAAACCCGGAAGGAGTTGCTGGCCGGATCGATCTTGACCACCGCCAGGCTGGACACCACTTCGTTGTCTTCACCCTCCCGGAAAACGTCCACCTGGGTGAAACTGAGACCACGGCCCAGCGATTGCCATTGGGGCGGGGTATGGCTCAAACCGGCGGCCCCTGCGGATAAGGGGGCCAGGAGACAAAACCCGCAGATGAAGATGATGCTATGCAGCCAGGCGGACACCGCCTCTCCTTGCAGACTACGGAAATATGGGGTATTTTACCACGGCAGGAGCAGTTAGTGAATAGTGAATAGTGAATGGTGAATGGTGTGGCCCACTTCCGTTGATAGCAGTTAGCTGTTAGCAGAAAATTCTCAAGCCAGCTAATTTCTAATAATTGGCGGATGGCTCATTACATAGGGTCATAAGATAGTTGTAGGTGTTTTTCTCTGCGCCCTCAGCGTCTCTGCGGTGAACCGTTTTTACCGCAGAGACGCGGAGAACGCAGAGAATGGCGCTGTCCAATTAATTAAGTCGTTGGGTATAAAAAACTAATAATTAGAACTCGAAACTCAAAACTCGGAACTCAAACTTATGAATATCCGTCTGGCTGACTCCCACGCCCATCTGGACCTGGAGGAACTGCTGCCCGATCAGTCCGAGGTGGTGGGCCGGGCCCGGGAAGCCGGGGTGGCCTTAATCGTCAACGTCGCCACCGGCCTGAAGGACGCGCCCCGGGTGATCGAGACTACCGGAAAGTACCCAGGAATTTGGGCGGCGGTCGGGGTCCACCCCCATGGGGCCAAGAACATCACCGAACCGGACCTGGAGACCCTGGCTGAAATGGCGGTCCATCCCCGAGTGATAGCCATCGGTGAGATCGGCCTCGATTTCTACCGGCGTCGTTCGCCGGCCGAGACCCAGGAGCACTGGTTCCGCCGGCAACTGGAGTTGGCTGAGAGCCTGAAAAAGCCCGTGATCATCCATACCCGGGAGGCCACGGCCGCGACCTTAACGATTCTCCGGGAGTATCGCGGCCGCGTCCGTGGCGTCATGCACTGCTTTGCCGGGAATCTCACGGAGGCCCGGGATTTTTTGGATCTGGGAATGTTTCTATCCTTCTCCGGCACCCTTACTTACCCCAAGGCTGGAATCTTGCGGGAGGTGGCCAAAGAGGCGCCGCTGGACCGCCTGCTGGTGGAGACCGACTGTCCCTATTTGCCGCCGCAGCCCTGGCGGGGCAAACGCAACGAACCGGCTTATGTAGTCGCCACCGCCCGGCAGTTGGCCGAAGTCCGGGGCCTCAGTCTGGAGGAAACGGCCAAGGCGACCTGGGAGAATACGCTGAGGGTGTTTAGGCTGCAAGAAGAAGAGGTTTTTAAGAAATAGGTTTGGTGGGGCTGGCGTCTCGCCCGCCAAAGAATAGTCGAGGGCGGCTGTTCTCCAAAAAAATGGCTACAAACAGGCACAGGCTGGAAAGCCGGTGCTACCAAAGATACCATGAACCAAATTGCCCAGAATTTGGAAGCAGTGAAACGCCGCATCACTGCCGCGGCCCGGCGGGCCGGACGGGGCCCGGAGCAGGTGCGCCTGGTGGCCGTGAGCAAGACGATGCCGGTGGAGCGGCTCCAGGAGGCCGTGGCTGCGGGCCAGCATCTTTTTGGCGAAAATTACCTGCAGGAAGCCCGGGGCAAGATCGAGGCCCTGGGGGAGGCGGCGACCTGGCATTTCATCGGGCATCTGCAAAGCAACAAGGCCAAAGCCGCGGTTAAGCTGTTCGAGCTGATCCATGGCGTGGACCGCCTGAAGCTGGCTGAAGCGCTGGATCGTGCCGCCGCCGCCAAAGAAATCTCCCAAAAAATCCTCATCCAGGTCAACCTGGCAAAGGAAGCCAGCAAATCCGGGACCAGCCTGGAGGCTGCCGCGGACCTGCTGCGGCAAATCAGCCAACTGCCGCACTTGCGGGTGATGGGCCTGATGACCATGCCGCCCTTCCTCGAACCGGAGGCGGTGCGCCCCTATTTCCGGAGCCTGCGGGAGCTGCGGGACCGCCTGCAAGACCTTCAGGGCAATCCCCTGCCGGAACTCTCCATGGGCATGTCCGGCGACTTTGAGGTGGCCATCGAAGAAGGCGCCACTCTGGTGCGGGTGGGCACCGCCATCTTCGGCAGCCGGGTTTGATCACTGCTCACTGATCACTATATTTTTCCTCTCTTTCAATTTTTCCTATTTCAGATATGATATTATTATCTAACAGATTAAAAGGACTACGGAAATGGTGGACTGGCAACACATTTCGATAGATTTGCTCAAGCTGGTCCTCGCCGCCGCGGTGGGCGGCGCCATCGGCTTTGAGCGGGAGACTCACGGCCAGGCCGCAGGGCTGCGCACTAACATCCTGGTGGCGGTCGGCGCCTGCCTGATGATGATGCTTTCCATGGAAATGGAACATTTCTACCGCCATTTGTCAGTGGATCAATCAGTGGTGCGTCTGGACCCGGCCCGGATTGCCTCTTACGCCATCGCCAGTATGGGCTTTCTCGGGGCCGGGGCGATCATCACCGGCAGGGGTTCGGTCCGGGGCCTGACCACCGCCGCCGGCCTCTGGCTGGTGACCGGCATCGGTCTGGCGGTCGGCGCAGGCTATTTTATTCCAGCCATCTTCGCCACCCTGGTGAGTGTATTGATACTTTACGGGATGCGCCAACTCAAGAAAGTCTTTACCCGCGATGAACACACCATCCTGACCCTGAGGTTTGACGGCACGACCAAGCCCTTGGATCATATCCGGGAAATTCTGGAAGGAAATGGCGTGAACATCGGTTTCATCAATTATAAAATTGAGTTCCCTTCCAATGACACCACCTACCGTCTGCGGCTGCAAAGCAAGGATGATCTTTATTGGGGACATATCGTCAAATGCCTTTCCGACATTAAAGGCTTACAGGAAATCGCCTGGCAGGAAGGCGAGGTGCCTTAAAGGCAGGGGTTAGGGATCAGGGGCTAGGGGTCAGCAACCAACCTTATTCCCTATTCTTAGTCTTATTAAGGTTTTGTCAGGCTAACTTTGAACTTTGAACCTCGAACTTTGAACTTTTCTGAGCCATGACCTTCATTAAACCGCCGCCCCCCGGCGCCGGGGTGGGCTTCACCACCACCATCCCGGTGGAAGTTGTGCTGGCCGCCGGCCTGACCCCGGTTGACCTCAATAACCTGTTCATTGTCGATACCGGGGCTCGGGCCCGGGTGGCCGAAGCCGAAGCCGCCGGCTTTCCCCGCACCGTCTGCG
>JAMCQY010000170.1 GCA_023381945.1 Deltaproteobacteria bacterium | reverse complement strand
TGTTATAAACTCCTGGCTTTTATCTCCTTAAAAATGGAATTGAAGTGGAAGGGCAACCCCATTGGCAGAGGACGCCTGGCCTTGCCATTCCTTAAAAATTTCACACAAGAAAGTTGACACTACCGCTTCAGCCTGCGCTTGCACAGGCTAGAAAGCCTGTGCTACCAGGGAATTATCCGGCAATTAAGAAGATTCTTCGTTCTCTAAATGAATTTTGCAAGAGGCTCAATAATAACATTTTCCCCGAAGTCGTGAAATTTATTAAGAATGAGCCTGACCGGCGCGCTTTCAGGTGGAGCCGCTTTCGGGTTTAGGTTTTTTCTGCCAGGGCCAGCGTCCAGTGATCTCCAATTCCAGGGAAAAGCTCAGGAAGGTACGGATGGCCACCAGCAGGGCCAGAACCCACAGGTCCCGGAAGGTAGGACCCACCGCCACGGTGCCCACTATATCGGAGGCGATGAGGAACTCCAGACCTAATAGAATGGCCTTGCCGAAATCGCTGCGAAAACGGAGATAACAGTCTTCAAAGGCCCCCTCTTTGCTGAGCCTGAGGAGAAACTGGACGGTGGTCACGATCGCCCCGAAGACAATGATGGCGACAGCCAGGGCTTCGATGCCAACCCCCACCCAGCGTATGGCCTGGTCGAACCCTTCAAAACCTTTCGCCATGGAGTTCATTGAACTCACCTATCGTGCGGAGTCGTAGGGGCGGGTTTCAAACCCGCCCCTACGCAAACATCCGACCAGGCTGGAAAGCCTGTTCTGCCCTATTTAACGTCTGCGGCCGCCGCCTCCGCCGGCGCGGAAACCACTACCTCCGCCGGAAGGCCGGGTGAAACCAGCCCCTCCGGAGGGCCGGGAAGGCGCGGCCGGCCGGTAAGCCGGGGCCATTTGGGCCCGCTGGAAATTCTGGGTGCGCGTCTCGCCCCGTTGCCGGGCGCTATATTCCCGGTTGAGCTGCTGGGTATTAAAGCTGGGCTGGGTTGCCGGCCGGGGGGAAGGACGCCGCGTGATGTCCGTCGGCTGGCGGGTGGTGGAAGTCGGCCGGGCTCCCGCAGAAGGCCGAGTTGCCGCCGCAGAAACGGGCTTGGACCAGTTATTGCCCTGGCGCTCCTGCCAGCCCTGGGCGGTCTTGCGGTAGACGTTGCCGTTTTTACCGGCATAGACGTTGTTTTGTCCGGGTTTGGCGGCCTTGGGCGGGGTCGGCCGCGCCTGGCCGGGCCGGCCCTGGGCTGCGGGGCCGGTTCTGGTCGGCTGCACCTGGGCCGCGGGCTTGGTTGCCGGCCGCTGGGGGGCCAGATTGGCCCGGTTGTCGGGGCGATTATAGATATTGGGGTGAGGTCCCGGTCCCGGATACGGCCCTGGTCCTGGATGCGGCCCTGGTCCTGGGCGTGGTCCCGGTCCAGGCCACGGCCTTGGGTTGATCACATTATTATGGATGTTATTGATATTGACATTGTTATAGCCGCCGGGGCCCCACCAGCCACCGCCACCCCAGTAAAGGCCATGCCACCAGTTGGCAGCCGCGGCGCCCGCCGCCACTCCGGCGGCAAAGCCCACCACCCCGGGGACGAACCAGGAGGCCGGATTATAATAAGCCGGCTGGTAACCCCAGGCGCCGGCGTATGGATCATAAGTGGCGGCATAACCGTAGGTGACCGGCGCCGGGATATAGGTCGTGCTGGTGGCATAGGCCGGATAGTTGTAGCCGGTGCCATGGACCACGGTGCTGTCCTGGACGTAGGAGCCGGTGTAGCCCGGGGTGTAGCCTTCGTAAACTACGTCGTCGGTGGCCTGGTAGACCTTGACGTACTTGGCGTTATAGTGGGGGTTGCTGGGCGGAATGGCCTCCACCTGGGCCGGAGGCTTTATCGAAACCCGCCAGGGGCCGTTGGGAGAGTCGGCCTCGTACCAGACCCCCTGGTCGCAGGCATAATATTTAGTTCCCTCTTTAAAAACCGCCTGGCCGGTATTGATGGCATATTCCAGGTCGGCGCCCTCAATCTTCTGAAATTTGGCCGGGCCATCGTAGCTCACCTTGGTGGTGGCCTTTTTCCGGTCAATGGCCGCGGTCTGGGGAATGGAATTATCCAGAACCGCGTCCTGGGCCTGCTTCGTGCCGCCGACATTCACCAGCACGAACCCCTTGGTGGAACCTTCCGGAATCCGGGCAAAATCGGCGGGCAGCTTACTGGCCGACACATAGGTCCAGGGGCTGTCTTTCAGGGATTTGGAGGCAAACCAGCGGCCGGAAAGCAAGACGTAATAGAGTTGAGAGGTGGTGTCCAGGAAGACGGTGCCTTCGGTATTGCTGAGAAAGAGAAGGCTGGTGCCGGTGATGGGGCTGTATTGGGGTTCGCCATCGGTGGCGATGAGCTCTGCCGGCTCCAGGCTGACGATGATCTGGGGCAGCTTGCCGCCCGCGGCCTCGACTTTTTTAGGAGCTTTCTGCTGACCTTGCGCCAGTTTGGCCTCCAGGGCCTTAAGGCCCTCGGGCAGGGGACTGGCGTCTTGCCAGGGACCCTGGACGTCGACCGCTTTGAGCCAGGTGTCGCCGGCCTTCAGGAAATAGGTCTTGCCGGCGGGATCATAGACCATAACGAACGGGGTATTGGCCACCCGCATGAGTTTGGAGTCCGGGATTGGCAGCAGCTTGGGCTCGCCGTCCAGGAGCACCAGGACCGCGGGATTGGTGACGAAAATGATCTTGGGCGGTTTGGTCTGGAGTCCCGCGTCTGCCGCCTTTTCTTTTTCTGCCAGCTCCAGCATGGCCAGCAACCGGTCCAGGGAGATGGTGTGGCTGCGGCCCTCGATTTCGGCGTTTAGGAAATCCTGAAATTGCGCGATCTGTTCCGGGGTGGCATTAGGGAACTTGGTTTCCGTGACCTTGGCCTCATCGATCGTGACCTGGCGGGTATCGCGGTTAGTCAAAGCACGGGCGCTGAGCCAAACTACCCCAAAGACCGGCTGTTTCCAGCCTTTTTTCTGGACCGACACCGCGGCCCGGGCTGTAAGGCGGTCGCCCTGGAAGGTTTCGAGTTGGGGCTGGTATAAAAGCACTTTCCCCTTTTCATGCTCAAAACGCCGGGGCCAGCCCTCCCCTGCCGCCTGGGCCCAATTGCTGAGGGCCAAGACCAGAGCCATGGCAGATAGAATGATGAATTTTTTAAGAGCGGCAGCCAGCCACCGATTTTTCATGGTTCCACTCCTGGATGGATTTGAAAGAAAGGTAGTTATTTATCATAGCCCTTGTCAGGAATTTTTTAATGCAAAATTTCCTTTTGGACCGATTTTTTTGGGAGGAACGGGATCATACCCAAAAAAACAACCGGTGGGGTCGCTTGAAAAGGTGGTTTCACGAAAAGACGCCGAAATATGCTATTTCCCGAATTGCACCTGGCAATGCCATAATGGCTCAAGCTTCGCTGGGGTTATAGCGATTGCCAAAAATAATTTCCTGTAGGGGCGCACCCGCGTGTGCGCCCTCCTGCGGGCGGACACATGGGTCCGCCCCTACAATACATCCGGTATCGGAAAAAACTTTTGGCAAACACTATAACTGACTGGTGAAAGCGCCGCCGAAGCGTATTGGACCCTACGATTCGCGGTTTTTCAAGGGGAGAATGATATTGGCTGGCGGCTTGGTGGGAGTCAGAGCCGGGATATTTTCCCACCCCCCACCCAACGCCTTGTAAAGAGCGATGAGATTAGTATCCACCGTACGAATGCTCTGGACCAGGAGGTCTTCATTCACGAAGAGGTTGCGCTGGGCCGTAGTGACATTCAAAAAATCCGCCTTGCCGGCAATATAAAGTTTCATGGCCAGATCCACGGCCTGGCGATTGTTGTCCACTGCCTCTGCCAGGGCCTGGCGGCGCTCCTGCTCCTTGGCATAGGCCACCAGGGCGGTTTCCACGTCCTTCAAGGCAGTGAGCACGGTTTTTTGATAGTTGAGCAGAGCTTGCTCCGCCAGGGCGTCCTGAAGCCTGACATTCCACCAGAGGCGGCCGCCGGCGAATACGGGCCAGGTAACCGCGGGACCGAAGGACCAGAATTTGCTATTGGCCATATTTCCCAGCTTGGTCAAGTCACTGCTGGAAACGCCCAGGCTGCCGGTCAAATTGAACTTGGGGAACAGGTCGGCGGTGGCCACGCCAATGCGGGCGGTGGCGGCGTGGAGTTGCGCTTCAGTTTTGCGGATATCCGGCCGGCGGCGGATCAGGTCAGAGGGCAGACCAACCGGGACTTGGGGCGGAATTGGAGGTATGGGGCCTTCCTTGATCAGGTCTTTTTCCAGGACCGCGGGCTCCCGGCCGAGAAGCACGCCCAAGCTGTAAATGGCGGCCCGGGCCTGGGACTCCAGGACCGGGATGGCGGCGGCGGTGGTGGCCGCCTGGGCGTCGGCATTGGCCACGTCCAGCCGGGGGACAAAGCCGGCTTCGAAGCGTCTCCGAATGATCGAGGCGGTCTTCTGTTGGACCTCCAGGTTTTTGCGGGCCACGGCAAGCTGCTGCTGAAAACCCCTCAGGCTGAGATAATTGTTGCCCACGTCGCCCACCAGGGTAACCAGGACGTCGCGGCGGTCCTCCACCGCGGCCTTGAGGTCGGCCCCGGCGGCTTCGATATTGCGCCGGATGCCGCCGAAGATATCAATTTCCCAGGAGGCATCCAGGCCCACCTGAAACAATTCGCTGAAGGCTCCGGTAGTGGCAAGTCCCGACGGCCCCACCCCGCCAGGGCTGACCGCCTGGCTGGTGGACCGGCTGCTCCTTTGATACTGCAAGTTGGCATCCACTTGGGGATAGAGGGGACCACCCGCTACTCCCAGGGCGGCCCGGGCCTGGCGGATGCGGGACTCGGCCTGGCGCAGATCCAGGTTGGAGCGGACGGCCATTTCAACCAGGGATGAGAGAGTGGGATCTTTAAAGTTGTTCCACCACAACACCACCTCGGCCGGATTGGCGGTGGTTTTGCTGGGGGTGGACTTGGTGACCGCCTCCTGGCCGTTCCAGGTCTCGGAGACCTTGGTCTCCGGGCGCTTATAGTCGGGGCCAACCATGCAGCCGGGTATGACTGCGAAAGCCATAAGAAAATGGATTAAGCGCAACCTCTCGAGGAATAGGTGGCACAGGCTTTCCAGCCTGTGCGATATTAGACTTGGCATATTTATGCAGCTTCCCCTGGTTCCCAGAGAAATTGATAATCCTCTGAGGATGAGCACAACCCGGCTTTGACCGGATTACTGCGAATATAATTCCATTTCTCCAAATACTCATCATAATTTCTGACGATGCGATCGAATCTTTCATCCTGCCATAAAGTACCTTTAGTGCCCCTCGATTTGTTGATTTCGCGGGCAGTGAACCCTTTAATGCTTTGCAAAATCTTGCTCAAAGAAAAATCTGAGGAAAATTCTGATGCAATCGGCTTCAATATTATATGAACATGGTCCGGCATTATAACTGCTGCTGTTACTAAAAACCTTATTCGATGAAAATGTTTTATAGCATCCAATACAATTTTTCTTTCATCTTCTATAACACTTCCTGATTTTAAACGAAAAGTAATAAAATACGTACTGCCAGATGATACCCAGTGGCAGATTTCTATAACTAATGGATAGTTGTTCATCTTTTTGGGCACAGGCTGGAAAGCCTGTGCCACCAGTACTTTCATTTTGTCTTTTCCTCTTCATATTAGTTCATTCATTATTAGTAATGTTCAATTGCTCAAGTTCTTTAATATAGCAATCAAGGTTGTCCGTAATTTTTTCAAAAACCCTTGGGAAATACGCAGCCAATTCTTCGAAAGAAGGAGAATCAGAATTTGGCCCACCATGGTAGGACCTCATATGAGATATGATATCTTCTTTTTCTGCCTTAGATATGGATTCCAGAGGATTCTTAATATTGTAAGCATGATGACTTGAAAGATGAATAAATGCACATCCAAATTTGTAGACAGATTTAGTCCAACCTTGCAACCTATTAGCAAGTTCAACCATTTCTCGATCGGTTATGTGGCGCTGTTTCCCCTTTTGAGTCTTTATAGTCCATTTATTGCCATCAATAGTTTGCTTAATCAATTTATTCCTTTCATGTAGATCAGAAATCGAAAGCAGATATATGACCCGCACCATTGAATCGAGTTCTTGGCGGATAATAGAAGCCATAATGCTTGGCAAGTCAGTTATCCTTTGAAAGGCTATTTTGTGCTCAATAGATCTTTGCCTGATGCAATTGCAAAATTCTTTCACTTTCTCCATACCCTTTTTCCCATACTAATGAAGGAGTATAAATCATATTATTTTATAAATTAATTACTAATCAACTTATTCGTACCTCAAGGCAATTATCGGGTCCAGATGCGCCGCCTTCCAGGCCGGGTAGTAGCCGAAGATGATGCCCACCGACACCGAGACCGCGAAGGCCGCGATGATGGCGTCCAGGGAGAGTTCCGTGGGCCAATGCGCCAGCTTCCTGACCAATATGGAAATTACCCGCCCGGTAATAATTCCCGCCACCCCGCCGCAGAAACAGAGGATTACCGATTCCGCCAGGAACTGCTGGAGGATGTCCCTGGTCCAGGCCCCCACGGCCATGCGCAGGCCGATCTCCCGGGTGCGTTCGGTAACCGACACCAGCATAATGTTCATGATCCCAACGCCGCCCACCAGCAGGGAAATCAGGGCCACGGCCAGCAAGAGCCGGGTCATGGTATTGGCGGTGGATGACAGGCGTTCGGTTATTTCCGTCATATCCCGGATGTTGAAATCATCAGGGTCGCCGTCGGCTGGGCGAATGTGATGGCGCTCCCGCAAGATATCGGTAATCTGCTTGATGGCGGCCGGCATTTCCTGGTTGGAGCGGCCAGCCGCATAAATCTGGTCCACATTGACGAATCGTACCGGCAGAGGAGTATCGGCTTGCTGCGTTGCAGACTGGGCCGGATATAACTGGTTTTGTTGATTGGGATAAATTTGACTGAGAGTGTTCACTGCCTGCGAGGTGTTCGATCCGGAAGAGGAGCTGGCAGATGAACTGGCGCTCTGGTTGGCGGTTTGGGCGGAAGTGCCGGTTACCCGAAATTTAATGGTGGTCCAGGGGGCGATCAGGATATCGTCCTGGTCCATGCCCATCATGTTGGCGCCCTTGGCGCTGAGGACGCCGACCACCGTGAAGGAGACATTATGCACCCGCACTTCCTTACCCACGGGAGACTCACCCTGGAACAGTTCCCTCACCAGCCTCTGACCGAGGACGCAGACCTTGCTGGCATTGCGCACGTCCCGTTCCGTAAACATGTCGCCTTCGGATAAGGGCCATTCGCGGACGGCGAGAAAGACCGGGGTGGTGCCGTGAATAAAAGTAGGCACCCAATTACGGTTGCCATAGACCACCTGGGTCCGGGCCCGGACAATGGGCACCGCGCCCCGGACCGCGGGACATTCGGCGGCGATGGCCTCGGCGTCCTGAGGGGTGAGGGTCATGACGCTGCCGCCCCCGAAGCTGACGCCGCCACTGGAGGCGGCGCCCGGAAAGATCATTAAATTATTGGCTCCCATGCTGGCGATGGATTGCTGAATGGCGCTGGAAGAGCCGCGGCCGATCTCCATCATGGCGATGACCGCGGCCACGCCGATAATAATGCCCAGGGTGGTGAGCCCGGCCCGGAGGTAATTGCGGCGCAGGCCGTTGACAGCCGTGCGCACCATCCAGCGGAGCCTTACTGCGGCCCATCCGGGCTGCATTTTGGCTGCCGCCGGCGCGGCCGCGGCGGAGTATTCTCCAGCTTCGGCCGGGCGTCGGGATTCACCTTCGATGACCCCGTCACTGATGCGGACCACGCGCCTGGCGCCGCGGGCCACCTCTTCATCGTGGGTTACCAAAATAATGGTCACCCCTTCCTCTTCATTGAGCCGCCGGAACAATTCCAGGACCTCTTCGCTGGTCTTGGAGTCCAGGTTGCCGGTGGGCTCGTCGGCAAAGAGAATGGAGGGGTTGTTGACCAGGGCCCGGGCGATGGCTACCCGCTGCTGTTGGCCGCCTGAGAGCTGGGAAGGCTCGTGGTCCATGCGGTCCGCCAGGTCGACCCGCCGCAGCAGGTCTTCGGCCCGCTGCCGGGCCTCTTGATCGGAGAGGTGCGCCGCGGTGTAGGACAGGGGCATGATGACGTTGTCCAGGGCGCTGGTCCGGGGCAGCAGATTGAAGGTTTGGAATACGAAACCGATCTTCTCGTTACGTAGTTGCGCCCAGGCATCGGCGTCGAGGGTAGTGACATCCTGTCCCTCCAGCCAATACCCGCCGGAGCTCGGGCGGTCGAGGCAGCCCAGGATGTTCATTAAGGTGGTCTTGCCCGAACCCGAGGTGCCCATGAGCGCCACGAATTCCCCCTTGGCCACCGTCAGGGAGATACCCCGCAGCACCGGCACGTCGATTTCACCCAGCTTATAGGTCTTATAGATGTCTTGGAGTTTGATTAGTTCCATTAGCTATTGCTTACCGCCCTTACTGCCGGCCGCACCCCGGAAAAGTTTCGGAGCAAAGGGGCTACCGCCGGCTGATTCTTTCCCCGCGGCGGTTTTTTCCGCCTCACCCACTACTACCGGCGTGCCTTCCTTCAGTTCGGAACTCTGCACCTCGGTTTGGGACCCGTCGCTTAAACCGAGGCGAACCTTGACCGGGCGAACCAGTTTGCCTTCAGGCACCCAAATGATACCCCAGGGCTGTTTACCTTTTTGCCTGGCAACGGACTTTTCCGTCCCCTCGGATTCGGTCTTTTTCGCCTTCTTGGGCTGTTCACGTCCTTCTTTGACTATCTGATCCGGCTTGGGCTCCCAGCGTAGAGCGGCATTGGGGACCAAGAGAACGTTTTTGCTTTCGCCCACCACAAACTTGACGTTGGCGGTAAGATACGGCAGCAATTTGCCGTCAGAATTATCGGTGGTGACCTCCACCGTATAGGTCACCACGTTCTGAGTCATGGTGGCATTGAGCCGGATCTTGCCCACCTGGCCTTCGAAGATCTGACCGGGGAAGGCGTCGACCGTGAAGTTGGCCATTTGTCCCGGATGGATCAGACCGATATCGGCTTCATTGACTGAGACCCAGACCTGGATGCGGGTCAAATCTTTGGCTATCAGAAAAAGGCTGGGGGCATTGAGGCTAGACACCACGGTCTGGCCTATGTTAACCCGGCGGTCCACGATCACCCCTTTGACCGGCGAGACAATGGTGCAGTAGCTCAGATTTTGCTGGGCCCGCTGCAAGGTGGCCTTGGCCTGTTCCACGGTCTTTTTGGCCTGGGCAATAGCAGCCTGGCCCACCGCCACATTGGCTTTGGCAGTTTCATAGGCTGACTGGGCCGCGTCGAAATCGGCCTGCGACAGGGCGTCGGAAGGCCCTAATTTTTTGGCCCGGCCCCAGTCTCGTTCGGCCTGGAAGAGCTTGGCCTTGAGCTGTCCCAGATCCGCTTCAGAGCGCTGCAAGGCGGCCTGGGAAACCCCCAGGTTAGCTTTGGCCGACTCAGCGTCCGCGGCGTAAAGGGCGTCATCGATGCGGGCCAGCACCATGTTGGCCTCCACCGCCGAGCCATAATCCACCTGCTTGCCATGCTTATCTTTGCCGAAACTGACGATGCGGCCGGCGACCTGGGCGCCGATATCGATCACCTCTTCCGGCTCCACCGTGCCAGTGGCGCTGATACTGGCCAGCAGGTCGCCCCGTTTTGCCGGGACGGTATGGAAAACTACCGGGTCACGCTTACCGCAGGCTAAATATCCCAGAAGCAGGAACACGACCAGCGCCGCGCCGCTCACCATCAAAGAAATCGTCTTTTTTTCAAACTTCATCTTGTTGATTCCAGTATTCCCGCGCCAGACGGATAAATTCCCGGAGTTGCCGTCGCCCCCGGGCCAAGGAAAGCTCCGAAAACAGGGCTCAGTGAGGCCAAACAGGCTAAAAGGCCCTTAAATATTATGAAATTGAACCGCCAACCTGTCAACCTTGATAGCAAAGCGATCATTATCATATTAACCAAATTTTAGAGCGATACCGGCGCAGAAAAAAACAGGCCCTTGGCGAATCATTGGCTGGATTGTCAAAGGTCATGAAAAGGCGCAGGATTTGGCCGGATAAGTGAAGCCAGGCGCCACGAGAGATTAAAAAATTTGACAAATCGTTATATATTTATTAGTTAATAATATAACTAATTTTAATAACTACTTCCATGGACGAATATTATAATATCAGCGATTCCCTGGGCTTCATCATCTACCGCACTGCCCTGGCCTTGAAGTCGTCCCTGCAGCGCTGCTTCCGGGAGAACGGCCAGGAGATCACCGCCGAACAGTGGGGCATCATCCGTCACTTATGGGAGGAAGAGGGCCTATCCCAGCGCGAGATCGGCCGGAAGGCTTCCAAGGACAAACCTAACATTACCCGGATGCTGGACGCCCTGGAGAAAAAGCATCTGATTTTTCGCCAACCCGACCCCCGGGACCGGCGGAAATTTTGCATTTATCTCACCAAGGAAGGGAAACAGTTGCATGAACGCCTCTTTCCTTTAGTGAGGGACATGCGGGACCGGATCACTCAAAATCTGAGCGAACCGGAGATCGACCTGCTGAAAAGGCTGCTTAATAAGATCCATCAAAGCATCTCCCAGCCATAAATCTCACCTTTTTGCGCACTCGCGCGGGAGCCGGGGGTCAAATTTTTGCCGAGAGCGGCGAAAAATTATCTCCCGCCACCTCTCTCAGCCTCACCAATTCATATTTTTATATAATTACTTGCTCAGCTAGTTCACAGTAAGGCCCAAAGGAGTCGGTGACCAATGACCTTACCCAGGGCCAAATCGCCCCGCCTGGAGGCTCTCAGGAGGTCGGCCTAAAAATAAAATGTCCCCAAATTTTATCCGGGGACATTCCGGGGACAGAGAAAAGGCCATATTCCCATAGAATATGGCCTTTAATTTCAATAACTTAAGCTGGGGTGAGCGACGGGACTTGAACCCGCGACCGCCAGGGCCACAACCTGGAGCTCTGCCAACTGAGCTACGCCCACCATCCGTCCTTTTATGTAACACAGGAAAGGCGGCCTGGCAAGGGCGCGGCGCGGAATGACCCCTGGTAAATTGACCGTCACTATCCTTGCATTAAGGAAAAAGCAGAGGCGAGACGGCTGTGCCGCAGGGCAATCGCATGTAAAAATTACGTTGTAAGAACTTTGAGCAGGTAAGCATGGTCCCAGGCGGCCTTGAGGCGTTTGGTTTGAATGCCCCCCTTTAGGGAGTTTTCCCGTTTAAGCATGTTGGTCGCCAGGTGGCGCAAGATGGCCAAATTTTCCGGGCCATGGTCTTTGC
>JAMCQY010000121.1 GCA_023381945.1 Deltaproteobacteria bacterium | reverse complement strand
CCGTTCAGCCGCCTGTGTCGGCGCTCGGGTCGCTCCCCAGCGTTGCCCTATCCTCCGCTCAGGCGAGTAAAGCATACAAGAACCAAAACATCCAAACAAGGATGAAGTAGACATTCATCATAGGAGGCCGCATGGGAAAACTGACTCGTCCAGAGCCCACAGTTTTTGTCATCTTCGGGGCCGCCGGCGACCTCTCCTGGCGCAAGCTCATCCCGGCCATCTACAGCCTCTTTGTGGAGGGCTGGCTGCCGGAAAAGATCCGCATCATCGGCACCGGCCACCGGCATGTGAAGGATTCAGAATTTCGCAGCCACCTCAAGAAGGGAGTGGAAAAGTACGCCCGCCGCAAGCTGACCTCAGAAGATTGGAGCCGCTTTGCTGAGCATCTGACCTTCATGACCGCCGAACTGGAGAAGCCGGAGGTCTTTGAGGAATTGGCCCGGAAGCTGCAGGACCAGGACAAGGAGTGGCAGGAAAAGGCCAATCATATCTTTTACCTGAGCTTGCCGCCCAATATGATCGAACCCGTGGCCCGGGAACTGGCCCGGGTCAAGCTTAATCAGGACCGCAAACGGGACCGTATCGTGGTGGAAAAACCTTTCGGCAACGACCTGGAATCGGCCAAGTCCCTGAACCACAACCTCTCCGAACTTTTCCAGGAATGTCAGATCTTTCGCATTGATCACTACCTTGGCAAGGAAACGGTTCAGAATATCATGGCCTTTCGCTTCGCCAACACCCTGTTTGAGCCGGTCTGGAACCGCAACTATATCGACCATGTGCAGATCATGGTGGCCGAGGCCGATGGCGTGGGGACCCGCGGCAACTATTTCGATAAGGCCGGGACCTTACGTGACATGATCCAGAACCACCTGCTCCAGATCCTCTGTCTGATTGCCATGGAGCCCCCCGTTTCCTTTGACGCCGATGAGGTGCGCAATAAAAAGGCGGACGTGCTTCACGCCATCCGACCCATTAATCCGGATAAAGTCTCTAAATATGCCGTTCGCGGGCAATATGGGGCGGGATGGATCGAAAGCCAGAAGGTCGATGCCTACCGAACCGAAAAGAATGTGGCTGCGGATTCCGTCACCGAAACCTTCGCGGCGGTGAAACTACAGGTGGACAACTGGCGTTGGCAAGGGGTGCCCTTTTATCTACGCACCGGCAAACGGCTGCCTGCCAAGATTTCCGAGGTCTCCATTCAATTCAGGCCGGTCCCCCATCAGCCCTTCCCAGCCTCCGCGATCATGGATACCCGCCCTAATCGGCTGCTCATCGCCATCCAGCCCGAAGAGGGGCTGCTCCTTCGCTTCGAGGCCAAATACCCGGGGCCCACCATGGGCCTCGCCCCGGTGATTATGCAGTTTTATTACCGGGAGGCCTTTAACTCGGAGCCGCCCGAAGCCTACGAAACCCTGCTGCTGGACGTTATGCTGGGTGATGCCACCCTGTTCATGCGGGCGGATCAGACCGAGGCCGCCTGGGAAATCATTACTCCTATTTTGGAAAATTGGGAAAACGTGCGGCCCATGGATTTTCCCAATTATCAGGCCGGGACTTGGGGCCCGGAAACCGCGGAAAGCCTTCTCGCCGCTGATGGCCGGAATTGGGTAATGCCCACCTTCCTGCAGTGCCGGGAAGACACTGCAGTCTGCCAGGTCACCATGGTGCAGCCATGATTGAGATCTTTGCAGATTTGGCAGCCTTGAGCCGGGGGACGGCGGAGTTCTTTGTCAGTGCCGCCCAGAAGGCGGTGGCCGCGCGGGGACGTTTCAGCGTAGCCCTGTCGGGCGGCACCACTCCCCGATGGACCTATGAGCTGCTGGCCCAGCCCCCGTTTAGGGACGAGGCGCCCTGGGCTCAGACCCATGTCTTCTGGGGGGATGAGCGCTGCGTGGACCCGAACGACCCCAGGAGCAATGCACGCCTGGCCCGGGAGACGCTGCTGCAACACGTGCCCGTCCCGGCTGGCCAGGTTTACCCCATGGTCTGTACTCCTTATCCCGCGGCCGGAGCCCGAAGCTATGAGACCCTGCTCCGGAATTTTTTTGGCGACGCTGCGCCCTGTTTCGACCTCATCCTCCTGGGCCTGGGAGAAAACGGCCATACCGCCTCCTTATTTCCCGGCACCCCGGTGCTCCGCGAGCAGGAGCGCTGGGTGGCGGAGGTGTATGTCGCCGAGCAGGATATGTACCGGCTGACCCTCACGGCAGCCGTCATTAATCAGGCCCGTCTGGTGGCTTTTCTGGTGGCGGGAGCAGCCAAGGCGAAGGCGGTGCAGGAAGTGAGGCAGGGGCCGCGGGACCCCAGGCGTCTACCGGCTCAGCTTATCCGGCTGGAGAAAGGAGAACTTTACTGGCTGCTTGATAAAGAGGCAGCCGGCAACAATCCGGTGGTTTCTCTGTAGGGGCGGACCCATGTGTCCCCCCTCTTCATCGTTGATTTATTTTTGAGTCCACATCAAAGTCAGGCCCGCCAGCATAATCAGAAACACCACCACATCCCCCCACTGCAGCCAGAACCTCCCCAGGCCCCGGAGCGTCTGCCTGGATTTCAGCAGTTGGCGGCGCATCACGTTATGCACCAGCAGCAGGATCAATCCGGCCAGGGCCAGGAGTTCTCCGGACTTGAGGTTGGCAGGCATTCTTTCTTTCTCCGATTATTCTGAGGACTGCCAGGCCGGGGTACGTCCCGGCCGGGATAAACTTTGAAGGGTAAATCACCGGCGGGTAGGCTTTGGCAGCCCAAAAATATGGCGGAGAGAGAGGGATTCGAACCCTCGGTGGAAGTTTCCCCCCACACTCGCTTAGCAGGCGAGCACCTTCGGCCTCTCGGTCATCTCTCCTGACAAGGACGGTGAAACCGTTGCTTTTTTTATTTTGACTGAAAACTGAAAACCGTCTTTTGCTGGCGGAGGGAGAGAGATTCGAACTCCCGGACCCGTTAGGGTCTGCGGTTTTCAAGACCGCCGCCTTAAACCGCTCGGCCATCCCTCCCAACCTTTGATTTTTACCATTCGCACCGGGGCTTGTCAATGTCGGGGCTGGTTTATGTCGGGGCTGGTTTAAAACCCGCCCCGACCATCACAAGCTCATTTCAGATGCTTTATAAATTACCCGCCTTAGCGACAGCCGCTGTGGGCGGTTCAAGAACCACCTCCTACAGCCCACCGCTCACTATTCACTATTCACTGACAACTGATCACTGCCTCTTATCCACCACCCGCTGGGCCTTGCCTTCCGTCCGCGGCAGGGTATTGGGCTCCACCAGCTCAACTTTGGGCGTCACCAGCAGCGCGCTCTTCAAGGCTTCGGTAATCCGCTTCTGCAAGGCGGTCAAAGACTTATGATCCCCCTGAAAAAAATCAGCCCTGACCTCCACCTTGACCGTCATCAGGTCGCTGAAGTTCTCCCGGCTCACCTCCACCAGGTATTGGCTGCCCACCTCGGGCATGGCCATGAGCGCCTGGTCTATCTGTAAAGGAAAAATGTTTACCCCTTTGACGATGAGCATGTCATCGCTGCGGCCTTGAATGCGGGAGACCCGCCGGGAGGACCGGCCGCAGGGGCACGGGGTGTCGTCAAAAGAGGCCAGGTCCCGGGTGCGGTAGCGCAGCAGCGGCATGCCCTGGCGGGTCAGGTTGGTGAAAACCAGTTCGCCCACTTCGCCGGGGCCCACCGGCTCCAGGGTCCGGGGATGGACGACTTCCAGCAGGAAGGCATCCTCCCAGACGTGCATCCCATTCTGCTCCGGGCACTCGAAAGCCACCCCCGGCCCATTCATCTCGGATAAGCCATAGGAGTTATAGGCCTTGAGGCCGTAAGCCGCCTCGATGCGCCGCCGCATGTCCTCCGAATGGGGCTCGGCCCCAACGAAGGCGATCCGCAGGGGCAGGTCCCGGGGATCGAGGGCGTGTTTGGCGAAAGTGTTCAACAGATAAAGCGCGAAGCTGGGGATAATGTGGATCACGGTGCTGCCGAACTGCTGCATGAGCTGGAGCTGCCGGCTGCTGTTGCCAGCCCCCGCCGGGATGGTGAGGGCGCCGAGGCGCTCGCCGCCATAGTGAAATCCCAATCCTCCGGTGAACAGGCCGTAGCCCATCATGTTCTGGAAGACGTCTCCCGGCCGCACCCCGGTCATATACATGGAGCGGGCCACCAAGTCGGCCCAGGTTTCAATATCCCGGCGGGTATAATAGATCACCGTGGCCTGGCCGGTGGTGCCCGAAGAGGCATGCAGCCTGACGATCTCGGTCAAGGGTACGGTAAGCATCTCCCGGCCCCGGGCCCTGAGATCATCCTTGGTGGTGAAGGGAATCTTCCGAACATCATCCAGGCTTATGATGCTGTCGGCGGAGACTCCGGCCTGATTCAGGCGCTCTCCGTAAAAAGGGCTTCGCACTGCCCGGGCTAACGTCTCTTTGAGGCGGTGCAGCTGAAGTTCCCGCAATTTCGTCGTTTCTATGGTTTCAATGGACGCGTCCCAATACACTTTCTTCTCCTGAGCATTTAATGAGAGAGTTTTGTTTTATGCAGCGAAAATCGATCTGTCAAGGCGTGAGACGGTCCTTTAGGACGGCCGCGGCATGATCTTTCCTGTCCCGCCATTTATTCAATAATCATTAAGATGTCTATTTTACTGCTCTACCCTTGATTCAGGGAATGCCTGGCGCGGCAAAAAAACGCCAAGTTATCTGGATACGGCAAGGAGAGGGATTATCTGCAAATAAACCGCACTCGGAGTTATCCGCGTGTCTTTTTCAAGACCGTGAACAGATGCTGGCCGGGCTGGCTGACCAGGCAAGCGAGGCGGGTCAAGAAATGAACTTCAATTTTTGTAAAAGATTAAAGGACCGGAAAGGAACTCCACTGCCAGGCCGAAAGGGAATGGGCCGTCAGGGTAGCGGTCAATACGGCAGATTTTGGCTTTAGCGGCCAAACGAATAGTTCTCGACTCCTGCTGGCTCGCTGCCCTGAAGGTGAAATGCCCCGCCTCCCCTTCGATTAAATTGGGCTCTATGTCGCAACACAGATAGGCTCCGCCATGACTGATATTTTTCATCATAGCAGTAACGGCAAAAGTGCCGGCTCGATCCTGGAGAACAGCCCGGCATTCAACGGGCAAGCTGGTGTATAGCCGGTGCGACTGCCGCCGTTCCATGCCGCCCTCTCTGCCTGACGGCCTTGAGACCTTAAAGCGGCTTATTTGATTGAAGATCTTATGCAGCATGATCTTTACAGGCGGACCGTCCTCGCGGCTCTAGTTGCAGGTGATTATGACCAAGAGCGCCAGGAAGATGCCGCCGGACAGGATAATCCAATTATTGGTCAAAATTTTGTAAGCCAGGTCCACGGTTTTTTTCTCCATGGGGTTCCTCCTTTAAGAGTTATCTACTTATCGCCCCTCGGCCTCAAAAACATTAATCAAAAATTAAGCCGCGCCTCTGCAGACCTGGTCGAATTTCAATACTGGGAGAGAGCTTTGCAAAAATCATGGAGAACAGCCGCCCCCGGCTGTGTTATAGCGATTGCCAAAAGTTTTTTCCGATACCGGATGTAGTGTAGGGGCGGACCCATGTGTCCGCCCGCAGGAGGGCGCACACGCGGGTGCGCCCCTACAGGAATTTATTTTTGGCAATCGCTATAGCAGGCGAGGGCGCCTGCTCTCCATCATATTGTGTTTAATGAGACCCTCGGGCTTGTCGGAAGGGATTTTCGCAGAAGTCTCTAAATGACTCTTAGAATCTTTTAGCGGCCAAGAGAAGAGATTGGGACTAATGCAAGGAAGGCAGGCTAGAGATTATCGAAGGTCTGGCCCTGGAGGTTAAGATGCGCCACCGCGTTCTTGATGCCTGCCAGGGTGAGGTCTTCCATGTGAAAGATCCGGCCGATCTGCCGGACGGTCATACTTTCGTGGGCCCAATAGTCCTTACGGATGGGGTTGAGCCAGACGTTTACCGGATAAGCCGCCTTTAGTTCTTCGAGCCACTCCAGTCCGGGCTTCCGGGCGCTGGTATGAATATCGATGGAGCCGCTGGCCGCCATCAGCTCGGAGGGCGCCATGTTGGCGTCGCCGATGATCACCAAGCGGGTGCTCTTGGCTTCGCCCAGGAATTTTTCCCACTTCACCGGCTCCCGGCGGCGCGGGTCTCGGTACACTGCGCCATAAATGCAGTTGTGAAAATAGTAGAAATTGACATCCTGAAAGAGATCCCGCAACTTATTGAAGATCGTGGTTACCAAAGGGATGTGCGGGTCCATGGAATAGCCGCCGTTATCGAGCAGGACGATCAATTTCAGGCGGTTGCGCAATTCCCGTTCGAACACCAATTCGATTTCGCCGCCGTTTTTGGCGGTCCGGGCGATCGTCGCGTCGATATCCAGCTCGGTTTCCGGGCCCATGGGCCTGAGGCTCCTGAGGCAGGCCAGGGCCTGGCGCAGGTTTTCATTGGAAAGCGTCGATTTCTCGCTGTAATCGATATAACGCCGGGAATCTATCACCTTCTGAGCGGAGCGATACAGGCTCTGGCCGTACACCCGGATGCCTCCGGCGCTCTGGCCGCTGTGGCCGAAGGGCGATCTTCCCTTGGTTCCGACCCAGGTGCTGCCGCCTTGGTGCTGCGCTTGTTGCGCCAGGACGGTCTCCCAGAAACGGGCCAGCAGCTCTTCATTGCCGAACTGACGAATCTCCTCCGGGGTGATATTGCCGTTGTCGATCTGTTCCTGGAGCCACTCCCGGAAAGGCTTGCCGTTCAGCAACTCTTCCCAGTTCCGCATCTTCCGGTATAGCCCCGATTTGAGAAAATAGGCGGAGAACACCTGTTCGAAGATATCGTAATGCTCGACCTTTTTCACAAAGACCAGCCGGGCCAGGAGGAAGAGTTGTTCGAGATTCGAGGCGATGCCGCGCTTTAAGGCCTGGTAGAATTCCAGGATATACTGGACGCTGACCGGGACCCCGGCCTCGCGCAATTCATAGATGAAACCTACCATGCCTTCACCTCTAGGCGAGAAACGTAGGGGCGGTCCCGTGTGTCCGCCCTTAGGCTCATTAACTCCATGCCTCGCTTAAAACCGCCCCGCTTTGGCAACCCCTTTGAATTTCAGTAAATCTTCGGTGCGCTTGAGCAGGGTGCCGATATGAGCCAAGTCCTTACCTTTGCCGGGAGCCGGCAACCCGGCGGTCTGCATCGACCCGAGCCAATCCAGCAATTCGGCGGTGGCGGGCGGCTTCTCGAAGCCCTCCTCCCGCAAGCGATAGAAGCTGTTCAGGCTGGCTTCCAGGAAGGGCTCCGGCAGGTTGGGGTGGTGGAGGCAAACGATGCGGACCATTTCCTCCCGGCTCGGAAAGGGGATGTAGTGGCAGAAGCAGCGGCGCAGAAACGGATCCGACAGCTCCCGCTTGGCATTGCTGGTGATAATGATGATCGGCCGCTGCCGGGCGCTCACCCTATAATTGATCTCCCGGATGACAAAGGAATTGTCCTCCAAAACGTCCAGCAGATTGTCCTGCGTGTCCGAATCGGTCTTGTCGATCTCGTCGATCAGGAGGATGCGGCGGTCTTCGGCCAGGAAAGCCCGGCCAATGGGGCCAAAGCGCAGATAATCCCAAATGTTGTTGACATTCCGATCGGTCTCGCCGCTGCCGAACCGGGAGTCGTTCAAGCGCAGCACGGTATCATAGACGTAGCAGAGTTCTTCGCCTTTGAAGGTGGACTTGCAGCGAGCCTCCTCCATCTTCAGGTCGAGCGCCCGGGCAATTTCAAAGGCGAGTTGCGTCTTGCCGGTCCCCGCCTCCCCGGTGAGCAGCAGCGGCTTCTCCATGGCAATGGCGATATTGACGATCTCCCGCAACTCGGGATTCAGATAATAACGGTCGGTTCCTTCAAATTGCATACCGTCGTCTCCATTCCTCCTAAGGTCGTTTGGCAAACTCACGGTCAGACGCTCCCAGCCTAAGGTTAAAAAAGACAATGCCACCGGTGATGGATAACCGCTCCGGCCATTTCGTCCAAATCACCCTGCGTCAGGCCGGTCTTTTCAGACCAGCCCGGAAAGTTAGCCTCCATGACTTCCACGGTGAAAAAGGCCCTTACCTGATTCGGCGCGGCAAAATATTCATTCCGGTCAAAGCCGGTGACATCGGAAATATAAGTCAAGGTCCTGGCGACACACATAGAGAGATTCCTTTAATCCAATCAGTTGATTGTAACAAACTGAGTCGAATGCGGCAATCGGTTCAAACAGACAGACCGTCTCCAGGAGGACAAACTATTCCCCTAATTTCCGCAGAAAATGGTCATTTCGACCAGCTTGACTTCACGCCCTGGCGCCCTATCTTTTATAGAGGTGGTAGCTAATGCGGGCAGCTATCTTCCCCTGGCGCCTGTTAAAAAATTAGTCTTCATAAGAATGTCATGAATCATTGTTATCGTGTGGTTTATCTCTATGTATGAATCCTATTTCGGTTTTTCCGAATCTCCTTTTGAGAACAATTTGGATCATCGCTTTTTATTTCTCAGCGAGGATCACCAGGAAGTATTAGCGGCGTTGTCTTATTTTGTGAAGACCAAAAAAGGGTTTGCCATTGTCTGCGGCGATGTGGGCACCGGCAAGACCATGTTGATCAATTCCTTCCTCGGCGCCTTGCCCGAATATGTGCAACCTATCATTGTGGCCAATCCCGGCGTCACCTCATTGGAGCTGCTGCGCTACATTGCCAAGACTTTAAGCATTCGGGTCGAAGACAATGTCGGCATCCTGGAGTTGACCGATGCCGTCAAAGAGCTCTTGAAACAGGCCAAGAGCCTGAACAAGCAATTTGTCTTGATCATTGATGAAGCGCATCTCTTGTCCGATCAAGCCCTGGAAGAAATCCGGCTGCTTTCCAACATCGAAACCGAAGATCAAAAACTGCTGCAAATCCTCCTGGTGGGCCAATATGAGCTCAGCTATAAGCTGGACCGCCCCCAAATGCGCCATCTGCGGCAACGCATCAATATCAACCGCTTCCTGTCTCCCATGAATGCTGACGAGACCAGGCAGTACGTCGACCATCGCTTAAGGAGGGTGGGCTCGGCTTTTTCCGTCGTCTTTGACGACGATTGCGCCCGCGTTATTTATAAAATGACCGGCGGGGTGCCGCGCAACATTAATCAGCTGTGCGATAACGCCCTGTTGATTTGCCTGAGCGAAACGCAGCAGAAGGTCGACCGGAGGATCTTGCGCAAGGCCCAGGAGGCCCTGCTGACCGACCGGCTCTTCACCCCGCCCAAATTCGCCCCGCCAGCCGGTGCTCACCGCCTGCTTCCCAGGCTCGTGATCTGGGGCGCCGCCGGCGTCACCTTTTTGGCCCTGTTGATCAACCTGAGTCAGATCTCGTTTCTGGGAGGATTGGGGCAATGGGTTTCCCGGCAAATTTCCTATTCAACCGGCAGCGCTCCGGGCTCGACTAGAGCCGCCGTCCCATCCGGGGGCGCTAAAACTCCTGGAATGACAAATTTGCCTGCATCTTCCCAACCGGTAACCGGGAAATCCACAGATGTGACTGCCAAAGTTTTGGCCTCTACTGAGGTATCGACTGGAGGTGTTCCTGTCCTTGGGAAAACAGCATCTTCAGGCTTGTCGGGGCCACCGGGACAACCACCAAATATTGCCGAGCCGGTAAGCCTTCCCCCGCAAGTGGAGAAAACCGATAATTCCCAGGGTGATGCCCTGAAACACGCCTTCCGCCGCCGGGAGGTCAAGAAGGGAGACACGCTGAGCATCATTGCTTCCCAGGTCTACAAGGGATCAGAAGGCTTTGGGGTCGAAGCCGTTCTTTTGGATAACCCCAGGATTACCAATCGAGATTTGATTCACCCCGGCGAGGTCGTCTTCCTGCCCGGAATAAAGGCTAACGGGCAGATCATCCAGCTTCGGGACAACCTCTTTTATGCCCATTATGAGAGTTTTGGTTCCACCGACGCCATGAAGAGAATTACTTCTTTCCTGGAACAAAAAGGAATCAAGTACACCATCATCCCCTATGATCGCCGCCGGGGAGCAGCTTCCCACCGGATCCTTTTGGGCGGCTACAAGACCCTGGCTGATTTGCAAAAAGCCCAAGAAGTTGTGAAGGCCAGATGAGAAATGATCTTCTACGGGAATTTCCGGCGGTTAAATTCGAGTTTGTTGCCATTACAGCGATTCATCTTCATTCTTTTGCACAGGATTTCGTTCCATGAGAAAACCGCGTAGACAGAAAGCCATTTTTTCGACCATTGCCGGCATCGGGGCGGCACCTGCCGCGACCGAACCAATCCTTGCCGACCTTGCTCCGCAAGCGGCGCCAGAGGAAGTCCATCGGCCCCCCGAGGCGCAGCCAGTTGAACCAGAAAGCGTTGCTGCGAAGCCTCTGAAAGCCGAGGAACTGCCGCAGATGACACCCCCTCCGCTTCACGAGGCGCCACGGCTTCTAAACCCTAAAAACGTGACGGTGCCGGCGGCAGAGGCCCCGGCGCCGCCTGCCGCGGCAGAACTTGCCGCGGCCGCCATCCAGCCAGTGGAAGCAGAGACCCCCTTGGCCCCGGATGCGGCTGAACCCAAAACCGTGCCGGAACCGGTCCCTGCCGACTTCCCTCCGCCAGCCGCGCCAGAGGACCTCCATCGGCCACCCGCGGCACAGCCAGTTGAACCAGAAAGCGCTGCTGCGAAGTCCCCGGAAGCCGAAGTGCTGCCGCAGACGGCACCTCCTCCGGTTCACGAGGCGGTACGGCCTCTAAAGCCGTTTATTCAACCAGCGGAGGAGACCTGCGTGATCCCGTCGGACCTGTCTTTTGTATATATTCCCGCCGGCTCCTTTATCATGGGCAGTCCCGAAAATGAACCCGGCCGCAACCCCGATGAGCAGCAGCACGAAGTTGCCCTCAGCCGGGGGTTCTACTTGCAGCGCACCCCGGTGACCCAAAGGCAATGGCAGGCCGTGATGGAGGGAAAGCCGGCAACTTCCTCAACCGGCGGCGACTGTCCCGCGGCCAATGTCTCCTGGCATGAATGCCAGGCCTTCCTCCAAAAGCTGAATCTTTTTGGGGGAGGCCTCTACCGGCTGCCCACCGAGGCGGAATGGGAATACGCCTGCCGGGCCGGCGGCGCCGCCGCCCTGGGAGATCGGGAGCTCACCGCCTTGTTTCGCGAACACGATCCCTTTCTGGAGGCGGTGGCCTGGTACTGCGGCAATTCGGCGCGGCAGGCCCACCCGGCGGGCCTAAAAAACCCCAATGCCTGGGATCTCTATGATATGCACGGCAATGTCATGGAATGGTGCCAGGATTGGTATGGCGCATATCCGGCCGGCGCCGCGGTCGATCCCACCGGGCCGCCCACCGGGGTGGCCCGGGTAATCCGGGGCGGGTCCTGGTTCAGCAGCGCCAAAAACTGCCGCGCCGCCTGCCGCGCCAAGCGGGCGCCTGATTCCCGGAGCCATT
>JAMCQY010000363.1 GCA_023381945.1 Deltaproteobacteria bacterium | reverse complement strand
CTGGGATTTTGAATACAACACACGGCGTCCTCATCAGGGTCTCGGAGGAAGAACCCCAATGCAAGTTTATGTGTCTGAGTACCGTCGCCATGCGTTTAGCCGTATGCTAACGTGAATTGTCATTACAGTTAGCAGTTAGCCGGAAGGGAATTGGAGCAGGCCCTCGCCTGCAAAAAAACATCTTCCCTGTCTAGTATCTCTAACCAGCGAACCGCTGCTTATTAGCGAATCTCCCAAAGGACCACAGCCTTGCAAATTAGCCAAGACCGTTTTTTCCATCTGACTTACTGCACCAAGGTTCACCCCGGCTGCGGCTGGGGGGAGTTGCGGCAGAATCTCCAGGCTCTGGCGCCGCGCCTCAAGGAGCGGCTTGCCCCGGTGCGGCCTTTCGGTCTGGGTTTGCGCCTCTCCGCGGCCGAGAGTCTGGAACTGCTGGCTGGAGACTGCTTGGCGCGCTTTCAAGATTTTCTCGATCAGCACAATCTCTACGTCTTCACCATGAACGGCTTTCCTTACGGAACCCTGGCAGGGCAGCCGGTAAAGGAGCAGATTTTTGCGCCGGATTGGCGGTCCAGCCGGCGCCTCGATTACACCCTGCGCCTGGTGGACATCCTGGCCCGCCTGCTGCCGGCCGGGGTCGACGGCGGCATCTCCACCGTTCCTCTGTCTTATAAGCCGTGGGTGGGGGCGGATGCCGGGGCCCTGGCGCAGATCACCGACAACCTGGTGCTTCTCACGGCCAGGCTCATGCAGGTGGAGGAAGACACCGGCAAGCTCATCCATCTCGACCTGGAGCCGGAACCCGATGGCCTGTTGGAGTGCGGCCGGGAGGTGGTGGGGTTTTTCCAAACCTGGCTGCTGGAGCGGGGCGCCTCCAGGCTGGCCCGAGCCGCGGGGCTGAGTGAGGCCGAGGCCCGCCGCCGTCTGCTGCGGCACTTAAGGGTCTGCCTGGACACCTGCCACCTGGCGGTGGCGTTCGAGGACCCGGCCGCAGCCCTGGAAGCCTTGACCTATAACGGCATCCAGGTGGGCAAGGTCCAGATCACCGCGGGCCTGAAAGTCGTGGTGCCGGCTAACGGCCGCCGGGAAGCCCTGGCCCGGCAACTGGAAGCTTTTACCTTTTCCCCCTATCTGCATCAGGTCGTCACCAGGGAAGACGGCGGCCACTCCCGGCGCTTTCCGGATCTGTGGCAGGCCCTGGCCCTGCTGCCTCGCTGCCCCCCGGGCCAGTGGCGCATCCATTACCATATGCCTTTATTTGTGGAGCGCTGCGGGAGTTTATGCACCACTGGGACGGAGACCCGGGAAGTGTTGCGGCTGCTGCGGGAACAGAAATTTTGCCCCCACCTGGAGATCGAGACTTACACCTGGGAGTGGCTGCCGGCGGACTTGAAGCTGAACCTTTTGGATTCCTTGACCGAAGAATACCGCTGGGTGCTGGCGGCTATGGAAGGTGAGAGCAGTCAGCTTTCAGCGGTTCAGCTTTCAGCCTCAGCAAGGCATTGAGATGGTTAAGACAAGTTCCGGCGGGGCAGGCGCAAATCGCCGGAATCCCAGCGGACATACGCGCCTACAACGCAAACTCCCGCAGCACCTGAAAGAGCTTGTCCTCCCGGCCGCCGAAGAAATGATCGGCGCCCTCGATGACGTTGATTTCCGAAGTGGCCTTTCCCCGCAACAACTCCTGCAAATCCGCCAGCGGGCAGAGGTCATCGCGATCGCCCACTACCACCAGCTTCAGGTCAGGCACCCAGGGCAGCCAGGATAAATCCATAAAGGCGATGGGCGGGGAAATCATTATGGCCCCGAGGACCGGCAGCCCCCTGACCATGGCCTTGGCTATCACGAAGGCCCCGAAGGAGTAGCCCACCAGGTAGTGGGGGCCAGGAGTCCTTTCCTGTAGGAAGTTCAAGGCTGCGGCCACATCCGCCACTTCGGCTTCACCCTGCCCATAAGTCCCGGTGCTGCGGTTCACACCCCGGAAATTGAAGCACAGGGTAGCAAAGCCGCGGCTTGCGAAGGCGCGTTCCGCGGTCCAGACCACGTTATTGTTCATACTGCCGCCAAAAAGCGGGTGCGGATGGGTGATGACCGCCCCGGGCCCTTGAGCGCCCGGCAAAAAGCGGCCTTCCAGGGTGACGTCCAAGCCGGGAATGGTAACTGCATCAGTCATAAGAAGACTCTATTATAACCGCAGGCCCCAAAAAAAACCTGCGCCCGCACAGGCTGGAAAGCCAGTGCCACTTTTCGCTATATTTCTTGCGTCTTTGCGCCCTGGCGGCTTTGCTTGAGATATTATTTGCTGCTGCTCACTCCCACCGGCTTACTGCTCGCTTGCTTGGCTGCCAGATAAACGTCGGTGACAATTTGTTGTGACAAATGCTCCAGGGCGCGGCTCATGGCCTGGGCCAGGCCGGCCGGAGTCTTTTCGTACAAAGGCTCCGTAGCCCGGTAAATTTTCTGAAAGAGCACCCGCTTGGTTATCTCTTCCTGGAAGGTATCCAGGAGAGTGATGTTCAGGACCAGTGAGGCCTGCCATATGGACCCCTGATCCAGTTCCTGAATCTCTCTGACCCCGCCTTGCAGAATGAACCGGGTTAATTTGGAGCCGTCGGCTGTCAGCACCGCCTTGAAGAGGTGCGATTCCCGCAGGTCCCGGGTCAGGTAGTCAGCCACCATGAATCCGGGGTTGACCCGCCAGCTGCTATATTTGTAGGTATCCGACTTGTAGGGCGAAGGGCGGTAGACCATGGCATCGCGGTTATAAGCCTCATCCACCTCGAATTTCTCGACCCCAAGGCTTTGCTCCAGCGGCGTCCCCCTGACCACCGGCGCCGGATACTCTAACAAATATTTCTGCACCAGCATGGGGGATTTACCGCAGCCACACCAAAGCAGCAAGGAGATCAGGAGGCAGATGGTTATCAATAGAGACGGGATGACGCTTCGATGGCGATCTGGCTTGGGCATTTTTGCAACCTTTCGATGGAATCGAAATTAACAGTGGGACAGGCCTCAGTGTAATGGTACAGGCGTCTCCGACTGTCGACGGATTGGCGGCCAGGGACGGCCGCCCCACCAATGTCTTACAATCTTTCTACTAAATGCTAACCGCTGGCTGCTATTCGTTGAACCTCTTTTTCGGCGGTTTGCCGAAAAGCAGGTCCGGCGGGCGATCGTTGATCCGGGTCACAAAGTCATCCATTTTTTCGGAGACTTTCTTGAGATTTTCGCTCACGGCCCGGATTTGATTGACGATCAAGGCCTGGGTTTTACTCGTGGTTTCCGGGAGGTTCATGGCCAAAATCTGGCCCTGCACCGTGACCATCAGGGCCCGGGTATCTTTCACCATGGCCCGGGTGTCTATCACGGTATCCCTGGTTTCCTTCAGGATATCGTCCAGTTTACCAGCAGCCAGGGTCTTATCCAGCCTCTCAGAAGAATTCTTTAAATTAGCCGTAAGGGCCTTGAGATTGGCCAGAATTACTTGCATGTCCTTGCCTTTGAAGAAAATCTCAATTTCGGCGGCGGTGCTTTTGACCTGGTTAACGGCCCCCTGGGTGTCCGCTTGGTTAAACTTATCCACCACGGAGTTGACGCCGGTCATAATCCTGGAAATCTCGGAAGGCCGGGAAGGGATGACGGGATATTCGGAAGGGAAGCCGATCTTGGGAGATTGGGCCGCCTCCCCGGGCTTTTGCCGGTCCAACTCGACAAAGACCATGCCGGTGATCCCTGCGACCTTTAATTGGGCAATGGCGCTTTTGGAGAGTTTTTCCTTAAGATTGACCTTCATGATCACGGCAATGAGGTGGTTGTCCGGGGCCACCCTGATCTGTTCGACCCGGCCGACCTCGACGCCCCGGTATTTGACGATGGAGTCCTTTTGCAGACCCTGAACCGATTCGTCAAAGTAGGTGACATAGCGGTCGCCCTTTTCGAAATACTTGGTGGCTCCCACCCAGATGATGGCTACCACAGTGATGACGATCCCCAAACTGACGAAGAGACCCACCATGAATTTAGATGTTTTTCCGGCCATTTAAGCTATGCCCTCCTTGGCCTCCAAGGGCTGGCGATTAAAAAAGCTGGTGACCCGGGGATCCGGGGAGTGTTCCTTGAGGTCCAGCGGATCGCCCATGGCGATGACGCCTTTGGCGCTTTTATCCAGCATCACCACCCGGTGGGCGATATTGAAGATGGATTCGAGTTCGTGAGTGACGATCACCATGGTGGTGCCCATACCGGCGTTGATACCTTTGATCAGATTGTCCAGCTCCACCGAGGTAATGGGGTCCAGGCCGGCGGAAGGCTCATCGAAGAAGAGCACGGTGGGGTCCAGGGCCATGGCCCGGGCCAGGCCGGCCCGTTTCTTCATGCCGCCCGAGATTTCTTCGGGCAGGTGGTTCTCGTAACCAGCCAGGCTGACCAGGCCGAGCTTCATCTTGACGATGGCCTCAATGGCGGCCGGCGACAGGTCGGTATATTCCTGCAGGGGCAGGGCGACGTTTTCCGCCAGGGTCATGGAGCCAAAGAGGGCCCCGGACTGGAAAAGGACCCCGAAGTTCCGGCGCAGCCGGCGCATCTCGGTCTCATGCCTGGTATCGACCTCGATCCCGTTGATCCGGATTTTTCCGGCATAAGGCCGATAGAGGCCGATCAAGTGTTTCAGCAGGGTGGATTTGCCGCAGCCGCTGCCACCCAAGACCACCAAAATCTCACCTTTGAGAACCTCAAAACTGACTTCCGCGAAGATGGTGTCGTCGCCGAAGCGGGCAGTGAGATTTTCGACTTCGATGATAGGGGGTTTATCCATTATTATTCAGCCAGACAGGTGGGCGGTGCCCACCCATTTTGTGCCTTATTCTTTGCCGTCTTTGCGGCTTTGTGTGAGATTTATTCCTTCACCGGATATAATGCAACACCAAAGCGAAGGCCGAGTCGGTGACGATGATCAGAAAAATGCCCGCCACCACGGCCGAGGTGGTGGCCGAACCCACCGCCTCGGCGCCGCCTCTCACCTGGAACCCCCGCTGGCAGCCGATGCCGGCTACCAGCAGTGCGAAGACCACGGATTTGACCAGGCTGGAGAGGATGTCGAATAGTTCGATGGCCCTCTGGCTCTCGGTGATATAAGAATAAACCGTCAGATCGAGGCCCAGGACGCCGATGAGCAGGCCGCCCAGCAAGCCGAACAGGGTGGCGTAGACGGTGAGCAGCGGCACCACCAGCATGGCGGCCAGAACCTTGGGGACCGCCAGGAAACGAACCGGGTCGAAGCCCATGGTCATCAGGGCGTCCACTTCTTCGTTGACCTTCATCGTGCCGATTTCGGCGGCGAAGGCACTGCCTGAGCGCCCGGCCACCAGGATGGCGGTCATGATGGGGCCAAGCTCCTGCACCATGGCCACCGCCAGCAGCGAGGCCACATAGATATTGGCGCCGAATTGCTTGAGCTGCAGCGAGGACATGAAGGCCAGGATGAGGCCGAGGAGCAGACCGATGAGGCCGATAATGGGCAAGCCGTCCACCCCGGCCCGCTTCATGTAGAACAGGACGTCGCCCCAGCGCACCGACCGGGGATGCAACAGCGCATGCCCCAGGGAGGTGAGCAGATCGCCCAGGAAGGTAATAACCTGGAACAGGTCGTTGGCAAAGCTTAAGCTGGCTTCGCCCAGCTGGTCTATCAGGCCGGCGTGGCGTTCCGTGGTGATTAAGGGCGGCCGGGTGAGGGTCTCGGGGTCGATGAGGGCCAGGATGCGCCGGGCTTCCTCGCTCAGGTTGAGGAAGCGGCAGGGCACGGCCCGGGCCTGAGATTCGCTTTGCAATTGAATCAAGGCCAGGGCTCCGGCGCTGTCCAGATATTCCAGACCGGCCAGATCGACGGTGAGGCTGGCAGGGCGCAGCTTCTGAATCTGCTCCTCAAGCTCGGCCGTAACCATGCTGAGATTATCCAAGGCCAGCCGGCCGGAGAGGGCCAGGGTGACATCCTGGCCAGGCCCGCCGGCAATGCCAATGCCGTGCTGGGCTGGTGATTTTTTGGCGTGTTTCATCAGTTGCCGGAGTATGCTGGGATCGGTTCCTGGTTAGCTCTTAATATTGAAATTGATCTGCATAAATTCCTTTTCCGTAAGCCCCCAGTGGTCCTGGGCGTCCTTGGCGCTCAGGCTCAGGACCATAATGCCCACCAAAGTATTATCCTTGAGCAAAGGGATGAAAATAAGATAAATCTGGGAGCCATCCTGCAAATATAGCCGCTGCTGATTGATCAGCCGATTTTTCAGGGTAAGGGCCACCCCCTCGTAACTGGCAAAATTACCCATGGCCTCCATTTTAAAAGGGTAAACCGTCAGAGTTTGACCGTGTTTGTTCAGAATGCCGATTCGAAAAGGGCACATGCGGCATAATTTGATTTTTTCCGGCTCCATCTTCTTCAGAGTTTCATTGATTCCGTCCACATCCCCATTCAAAATTGCGACCACCAGGCCGGAGCACAGCCGATCGAGGCAATCCAGCACCTCCTTTTTAAAGGCCGCGGCCTTCTGGCTCAATGGCGGCTCCTTGGCCTGGCAGCCGCCGAGAACCGTTAGGAACAGCAGCAAAAGGATAGGCCAAGCCACTGAGGCCCGGATTCTGCCTGGAAAAAGATGGTCCATGAATTTACCTCTTCTGACACCAGAAATCCGTATCCTGACGGTGACCGGCGTTAATGTTGGAAATCTATCATGTTCTCGATTCCTTGACTACTGGGATTAATCCGAGGTTTATGCCATTTTGTACTCAAATGACCATTTTTTGCTCGATAATTAGCACTCTCCAACTCATTATTCCAGGAATTATTGTGTTTCAAACCGAAACCCGGGCAGTCATGGCTCTTAACCGCATGCCGGAAAGCGCCAGGTGTTTATTAAGACAAGTTATTTTCTTGTTTTTATCAACAGAAATATTATCCTTGAAACATTTTCCAATGGTTTAAAAGGAGCAGCAGGATGGAGGCGGTTTCATACGTACTCTCGTCACCAGCCGGCCGTTATGCGGGGCGGCGTCTCATTGCCCTGATTGGATTGCTGCTGGCCTTACTTTGGGTCGCGGACCTGGGATTGCTGGCCGCGAAGGGAGGGGCTCAAGAGCGCCGGCCGGCCAACACCCCGGTCCGGCAGTTTACCATTACCAAGATCGAGCCGGACGCCGGGAAAAAAGAGGTCAATATTTTCTTTAGCCAGGCGGTGCCGATCGAGAGTCTGAGAGGCAACCTGCGTCTTCTACCCCTGGTCAAGATTGTTTGGCCCAAGTCTGCCATGAGTCCCGAAGGCCGGCTCACCCTGAAAGGACGCTTTAAGTACGGAATCGGCTATGTGGTGAACCTGCCGGAGAACTTCACCGTGGCCGGCCTGACCTATACCCCAACCGTGACCTCCTTCTTCATGCCCGATAGGCCGCCCAGCCTGGAGTACATTGAACAGAAAAATGCCATCGAACTGGACAGCCGCGAGTTGCTGCATGTCCGAGCCGAAAATGTCAAGTCCCTGTGGCTTACAGGCATCCGGATCCCGCCCCTCTTGCTTTCCTTCGCCCTGGCCGTGCAAGACAACCCTGCAGACTGGGACCGGCTCCTGCCGGAGCTCAAAACCGCGGTGGAGCAGTTGAAGAGCCTGGCCAAGGGCAATAAGGCCCTGGCCCCCTTCCTGCTGGAGCCGTTTGCCGAGAAACAACTTTTTCCGGCGCCGGGGCAGAAAAACAAAGCCCTGGCCGTATCCCTGCCGCTCAGCTTCCGCCGGGCCAAAGAAGCCGGGGCCCTGGAACTCATCCGGGTGAGCCAGGATGGCGGCGTTGCCGCCACCGACCCGCGGGTCTTTCGCATCACCGATCTGGGTCTGACCTACAAAATCGGGGGCAACCAACTCCTGCTGTGGGCCACTTCCCTGAAAAACGCCGCCCCTCTGGCCGGGGTGCAGATCGTCGGACTCACCAAAGATAATGAAGCCTTTCCGTTAGGCCAGACGGATCATGACGGCATCTTTATTTTTCAGTCCAAAGAATCGGACGGGTTGAACCTAAAGACGTTGGGAAAATTTGGGCCGGTGAAGCGCCGGCTGGAGCCGGGAGAACTGGTCTGCCTGCTGGCCGGGACCGACAAGGATGTCTCCTATATCCTGCTAAAGCCCGGCGACAGCCTCAAACCCGAGGGGATTTGGCAGGTCAGGACCGGTGAGGCGGTCCGCACGCTCAAGGGAGAGGTCTTTACCGAGCGGGGGATTTATCGTCCTGGCGAGACGGTGCATTTTAAGGGCCTGACCCGCGAATACCGGGACGGCCGGATCTTTTCGCCCCAGGGAGAGGTTTGCACGTTTGAAATCACCAGTCCCAAAGGCGAGAAGGTCTATTCTGAAGAAGGAACCTTGTCGGAATTCGGAAGTTTCGCCGCCGACGCGGCCACGGCCAGCCACTGGCCCTTGGGGACCTATACCCTGAAAATGGTTTACGGTCCGCAAACTGAGGCCAAACCGTCCCCCCGGCCTAAAGTGCGGCCGCAGTCGGAGGATGAGGACGAAAATAGCGCCGGCGGCAATGAGGATGCCTCAACCGGGAACGCTCCCAAGAATGAGGCCAGTTGCACCTTTCAGATCCAGGAATTCAAGCCGCCGCGCCACTTTGTGGAGATCGACTTCAAGCGGCTGACCCGCGCCGAAACCGGCTACGTCAATCTGAAAAAAGAGCAGGAGTTTGTCAAGATCGGCCTCACTGGCGCCTATTATGCCGGCGGGCCGGTGAAGCACGGACAGGTGCGCTGGAAGGTGCACAAGGCCAAGACCAGCTACCAGGTGCCCGGTTACGATAATTTCATTTTCGGCTATAGCCGGGAAGAGCCGGGGGAGCTGATCGAAAGCGGCCAGGCCATCCTGGACGAGAAAGGCCGCACGGAACTGGAATTTCCCCTGGACCGGCAAGTCCTGGCGGGAGAGTCCGGTTACCTGGTGATCGCCTCAGTGCTGGATTTCGACGGCCGGGCCGCGTCCAATAGCAAAACCTACCAGGTGGAGCCTGACATCCTGGTGGGTATCAGCAGCCATCCCGAGCTAGTGCGTCCTGAAGAGGAGCAGATGGTCAAGGTGGCGGCCGTGACTCGCGGCGGCAAATGGATCGCCCAGGGCAAGATACACGCTGAGGTCCTGGAGCGCAGCTACTCCTACGTGCCCAAGCGCAATGAAGCCGGCGACCTCTACTGGTCGGACCAGGAGACCTGGCGGAAGACCTACGGCGCCGATTTGCCCATCGAGAATGGCGAGGCCGCCTTTAAATTCGGCTTCGGCTGGTACGGCCGCTACCTGGTGGCCTTCACCTATACGGATAGTCGGGGCCGCAGCTTCGCTTCCGCCACTATCTATCAGGTGGAGTCGGTGGGCGGCCGCTTTGAAAGCGCCGGGAAGGAAAAGGCCTATCAAATCCTGCCATTGAGCGCCGACCGGCCAGCCTATGAGCCGGGGCAGACGGCGAAAATCAGCCTCAGGCCCAAAAAGCCGGTCTCCTGCTACCTGGTGACTCTGGAGCAAAACGGCCTGTTGCAACACCGGGTAGTGAAAGCTCAGAAAGAACTGAAGGATCTGGAGATTCCCATTCAGGGCGCGTATGCCCCCAATGTCTACGTGTCAGTCCTGGCTATTACGCCACGGGGAGAATTTCCGGTCTTTTCCGGCCGCTATGATACCGAGGCCCCCTCCTTCTTCTGGGGCAACCTCAATCTGCCGGTGCGCCTGGAGGTGGAGCAGTTGCAGGTGCAAATCAGTCCGGCTAGCAAGGAACTGCGGGCTGAACCGGGAGCCCACGTTACCCTGGACTTCGCGGTGCGCAACAAGAAAGGCCAGGGAGTGGCAACCGAGATGGCCGTGGCAGTGGTGGACGAGGGGGTCCTGGCCCTTACCGGTTTTAAGACTCCAAGCTTGAATGGTCTGACCCGCTTTGACGGCCCCCTCGGGGTCTTTACCGGCGACCTGCGGGCCTTCCTGTTAAACCAGACCCCATTTTACCTGGCCAGGAACGACATCCTCACCGGCGGCGGCGGCCTGAATGCCGCCATGTTGGCTAAACTGCGCAAGCGTTTCGAGCCGGTGGCCTTCTTTAACCCGGCGGTGCGCACCGGCCCGGATGGCCGTGCCCAGGTAACCTTTACCCTGCCGGATAACATGACCAGCTACCGGGTTTATGCGGTGGCGGCGGACAAAGGCAGCGGCTTTGCCAGCCCGGAGCGTCAATTGGTGGCCACCAAGGATTTTTACCTGGAACCGGGGATGCCCAGCTTTTTTAATCAGGGCGATAAGTTCAAGTTTCAGGTGGCCGCTTTTAACAACACCAGCGCCAGCGGTCCGGTGAAGTTCCGGGCCGCCTCCGAAGGCGGCCTGGCCTTGAAGGCTGAAGAGCCGTCCCAACCGCTTCCGGCCAAGGACAGCATGAAGCTCGAGGTCAGCGGGGAGGCCACCCAGGCCGGGCCGGCCGCGGCCAGGTTCGGAGCGGAATTCCAGGGGCGCGCCGATGCCGCGGAAGTGAAGCTGGAGATCAAATCCGGGCACGTCCGGGATACCTCGGTCTTTTCCGGCAGCGTCTCAGGGCCAGCCCAGATCAAGGTCACCCTGCCGCCGTATCTGACCGGCGAGTGGGCCGCGAAAGTCAATCCGGGCGAGGTGCAGGCGGTGCTCACCCTCTCGGGGTCGCCCTTCTTGAGGCTGAGCGACGCCATGCGCTACCTGCTCACCTATCCGTACGGCTGTGTGGAACAGACCAGCTCCGGAGTCCTGGCCCTGGCCGCCTTGCGGGGCGTGGTCCAGGACGGTCAGGTCCCGAATCTTACGGTCGCGGAGGTGGATAAGTACCTGGGCCGCGGGGTGCAGCGGGTCTTGGGCATGCAGACCGAGAACGGCGGTTTCAGCTATTGGCCGGGGCAATCCGAAGTCAACGGCTGGGGCTCGATCTATGCCGGCGCGGCCTTGAGTATGGCCAAGAGATGGTTTAACAGGAAGGCCCGTTGGGCAAGGCGCTGGACTATTTTCATGAGCAGATCAAAAACCCGAAGACCCCGGACACGGCCAAGGCCTTTGCCGCCTATATCCTGGCCCTGAACGGGAAACTGGATCAGGGTGAATTCCAGGGGCTGGGCCAAAGCTATGTCCGGGTCAACCGGGAAGGCAAGCTCCTGCTGCTGCTGGCGGCCAAGGAGGCAAATCTGAGGCGCCCAGCCGATTTACAGAAGGACCTCAAACCCCTGCTGGGACCGGATATCACCAGGGAAACCCGTTGGGGCTGGGATGAATTCAACGCCCTGAGCCGAGGACCGGCCCTGGCCTTGCTGGCGGCCAAGGCCATTATGCCGGAGGACCCCCTGACCAAACAGGCGGCCCTGCAGCTTTTGGGGGGATTGGACCAGCAAGGCATCTGGACCTCCACCAGCAGCACCGGCTGGGCCCTGGTGGCGCTGGGGGCTTATTTCCACAATCAGAAATTTGGGGCAGGGACCCAAGAGGTGAC
>JAMCQY010000013.1 GCA_023381945.1 Deltaproteobacteria bacterium | reverse complement strand
GGGGCTCCGGTCGCTACGCTCCCTCCACCCCCAGAGGGGCTGCTGGGTAACATGAGCCATGGTTGCTTTAAACCAACCCTCTCATAAAAAGTGTCTCACTTTTGGGGGCATCTCAAGTCCTCTTCTATCACATCTATTTCCGATCGGCCGGATCTTATAACCGCCGGCAGTCAACCTTCGAGTAAGATCAACTGAATATCCATCACATTTGTGCCCGTGGGGCCGGTAATCACGAGATCATCAAGTGTCTTAAAAAAGGGGTAGGAATCATTGTCCGCCAAGTAGCTATGGGGATCCAGACCGAGCGAGAGGGCCCGCGCCACTGTCTGGCCATCCGCCAATGCCCCGGCAGCGTCCGTGGGGCCGTCGGTCCCGTCGGTGCCCGCCGAAAGCAGGGTAATACCCGTTTGGTCTCTAATCTCCAGGGCAAAAGCCAGGGCCATCTCGGTATTTCTCCCGCCCTGGCCCCTGCCTGTGACGGTGACGGCAGTCTCGCCTCCCGCCAGGAGGCAGACCTTGCGGCCGGGGGATAAGGCCAGCTTGACTTCCAGGGCTCGGCTGGCGAGGTCCCTGGCCACTAACTTTGCCTCGCCGCTGAGCGTCGTGGAGATTATCTCGGTTTCACAACCAAGGTCTTCAGCCGCCTGCTTTGCGGCAGCTATTGCCATCGCATTGCTTCCCACAATGAGATTTTCGACGTTTTGAAAGACTGGATTGCCCTCCTTGGGCGTTTCAGGAATGAGCCCTTTAGCCCCCCGGGTGATGATGTCGCGCACGTTTGGCGGTATGCTTGTGGTCAGGCTGTATTTGGCAATAACTTCCATGACCTCCTGATAAGTGGACGGGTCTGGTGCGGTGGGTCCGGAGGCGATAACATCCAGTCGATCCCCGATCACATCGGATAAGATAAGCGATATCACCGGGGCCGGCGAGGCGATTTGGGCCAAGCGGCCGCCTTTCACCGCGGAAAGGTGTTTTCGCAGGGCATTGAGTTCAAAGATATCGCCGCCGGCCTTCATCAGAAGATCGGTGACCGCCTGCTTTTCCGCCAGGGTGACGCCTCTATCCGGCGAAACCAGGAGAGCTGAGCCGCCGCCGGAAATCAGGCAAACAATCAGGGTCTGATGATCCGCCTGCCCGAGCAGCCTCACCACCTCCCGGGTGGCCTGCACCCCTTTTGCATCGGGCAGGGGATGCCCGGCTTCAAAGATGGTGATCCGCTCACCGCGGTGAGCGGGCAGGGCGTGGCCATATTTGGTGATGATGATTCCCCGGCTGAGCCAGCCCGAGAGGCTATCGGCCACGGCCTTGGACATGCTTGAGGCGGCTTTGCCAAAACCGATCAGAAAGAGCCGGCCGCAGTTATGCTGGGCATAGTTGCGGAAAATTTCCTCCATATGGCGGTTGACTGCCTTATACGGGTCTGCGGCCCGGAGGGCTGCTTGAAAAATCTCCCGGAGCTTTTCTTTAGAAGTACCGCTTTTCTCGGGTTTTTCTCTGGATAGCAAATCCAAGCCCTTTATCACCTCAGTACTTTCACTGCCGGTAACAGCATAGAATTCCCTGGCGCTGGCGGCAAGCGGCTTTTTTCTGATGGCTTATTCTTGCCCGGTTTGACTGGCCCCGAATAGCGACCGGCGCAGCGACCGGAGCATTCCGAGGAAAGTAAGGAGCCAGGCGGCCAAGGCGGCATAGAGGATTACGAGAGCCAGATCGACTAGAGCCGGAAAGTTGATCAACCCGGAGAGCATGGCGGTGCTGGTGGCATACATTCCCAGGGGGAAGACCAGGCCCCAGTAATGGGGCGAGTAGATCAATCCAAATCTCCGGATCAGATGCCGCCAGATCATCAGACAGATGAGCAGCGGCAGCCACCAGGTGGCAGCGAACCAGAAGAAGATGGTGAGCATCACCAGCACCTGATGCAACGGCTCCAGCAGGCGGGGGCCATATCTGGTCGTCGCCAGGACGGCTCCGGCCAACGTGGAGATGGCATTCACCCCCATGGTTATCCAATAGCTCGGGTGCAGGTCCTCGGGGTCCAAAGGAAAAAACAGGAGGCGGTAAATGATGAGAGTATGTAATTGCAGCGATAACAGGCCACCGAGCAGGAACATGCCCAGGGCAAAGCATAAGAGCCCATCCTCATATCCAGGAAACTGGGAGACCGTCAGACAGGCGAGAATAACGAGGGATTGGGTGCCCACCGGGGCCATCAGCCAGAGGCCGTTGATCCCGGCGGCCAGCGACGGCTTATCAACGCGGCCGATCAGCGCCGTTAAGACCGCTATCATGCAAAAAAGCCAAAGTCCGAGGCCCAGCCCCAGGCAGAGACTCGCCCAACCGCCGGCTTCCATTAAAAGGGCCAGTTGATTTCCAAGCACGCCGGTGGCGGCGACCGTGGTGAAGAAGCCCATCCCCCGGTCAAAGCTCTTCAGGTCGCTCAAGATTTGCCTGGGGTAATAGACGATCCGCAGGATGGTTAGGATCCACAGGACCAGGTAGAGCCCCAGGTTCAGCCAAAAGAACGGCCTGGATAACCAACCCAAACCCAGGAAGTGGCAGGCAATGGAAATGATTCCGGTGGACATCACCAGGGCAAAATAAGCTGGCGGCAGCTCAGCGAGCAGTGCGCCAATTCTAGTCACCTGTTTACGCAACCCGAATCCCGCCTCCTATCTCGATTGGCTTACCAACTAAGGGTTTCTATAAGCATCCGGGCCCGGTCTTACAAGGCGAACCGCCCTTCCTACTTGAAAGCAGTCGTTGAGGACTTACTTTTATGAAAGTACCCCGGATAAATCTTTTCCGTATGGGGAATTCCAGTGACCAAGAACCAATTTTTGTCTTCCTTGCGGTTTCTGCGCCCCCTTTGGGATGCCGAAGGATCACGGCGGGAGAAGTTTGCGCAGGGGTTAGCCGAAAGCCGCTGTCAATCCCGGCGTTGGGAGGAGATGTACCACCGCCGCTGGGAGCACGACAAAGTGGTGCGCTCCACCCACGGGGTCAATTGCACCTGGCGGGTGTTCCTGGAACGTCTATGTCAAAGACGGTATCGTGGTCTGGGAGACCCAGTGCACCGATTATCCCCACTCCGGCATCGACACCCCCGATTACGAGCCCCGGGGCTGCCCCCGGGGGGCCACTTTTTCCCGGTACATCTACAGCCCGCTGCGGGTTAAGTATCCTTACGTACGCTCGACTTTGCTGGACCTCTGGCGGGAAGCCTTGAAGAATCATCCTGACCCGGTAAGCGCCTGGACCAGTATTGTGACTGATCCTACTAAGACGAAAAAATACCGGGAGGCCCGCGGCAAAGGCGGATTGGTACGGGTTTCCTGGGATGAAGCCGCCACTCTGGTGGCCGCCTCCCTGGTCCATACCATTAAAAAATATGGGCCGGACCGCATTTTCGGCTTCACCCCCATCCCGGCCATGTCCATGGTCTGCTATGCCTCGGGAGCGCGCTTTCTCTCGCTGATCGGCGGTTCGGTGCTCAGTTTTTATGACTGGTATTCCGATTTGCCGCCGGCCTCGCCGCAAATCTGGGGTGAAAAGACCGACGTGCCGGAGAGCGCCGATTGGTACCATTCCAGTTACCTGATCTGTTGGGGCACCAACATCCCCCAAACCCGCACCCCCGACGCCCATTTCTATTCGGAGTCCCGTTACCGGGGCACCAGGATCGTGGCGGTGGCCCCGGATTATGCAGAATACGTCAAGTTCGCCGATACCTGGCTGCCGGCCCGGGCCGGCACCGACGGCGCCCTGGCCATGGCCATGACTCAGGTAGTCCTGAAAGAGTTCTTTCTGGACCGCCAGACCCCCTATTTTCAAAGATATGTCAGCCGCTATTCCGACCTGCCCTTTGCTGTCCGGCTCAAAAAGGATGGCGACCACTATGTGTCAGACCGGTTTCTGCGCGCCGCTGACCTGGGGCTTGAGCTCACCAACGGCGATTGGAAGACTGTTCTGTTTGATGCCAAAACTAAGGCCTTCGTGGTCCCCCACGGCAGCCTGGGCTTCCGTTGGGGGGAGAAAAAGCAGTGGAATCTGCATCTGAAAGACGCCCAGACCGGGGCGGAGGTCGAGCCCAGGCTCACTTTCGCCGCAGACGGCGAGAACGACGGCTGGGAGCCGGTGAAGTTCCCGCTCTTCGAATTCAGCGGTCCGGCACAGCGCACCGGGATGGCGCCGGTCAAGAAGATCGTCCAAGGAAACCAAGAAATTCTGGTGACCACAGTATTCGATCTGCTGGCCGCCCACCTGGGCCTGGACCGGGGTCACGGCGGCGACGCCGCCAAGGATTATGACGACCCCCAGCCCTTTTCCCCCGCCTGGCAGGAGGCCGTTACCGGGGTGCCGGCGGCTGATGCCATTCGGGTGGCCCGCGAATTCGCCGATAATGCCGCCAAGACTCGCGGCAAGTCCCGCATCCTCATGGGCTCGGGCATCAACCACTGGTTCCACAGCGATATCACCTACCGGACCATCATCAACCTGACTACCCTGTGCGGCTGCAATGGCGTCAACGGCGGCGGCTGGGCCCATTACACCGGCCAGGAGGCGGTACGGACCGAGGCCGGCTGGGCCACCCTGGCCTTCGGCCTGGACTGGAGCCGGCCGCCCCGCCTGCAAAACGGCACCTCCTTCTTTTACTTTGCCACCGATCAGTGGCGCTATGAAAAGCTGAGCCCCGCGGCCCTGGCCCCGCCCTGGCAGGCTTCGCTAACTGAGCGGCACCCGGCGGATTACAACGTCATAGCCGCACGATTAGGGTGGCTGCCCTACTATCCGCAATTCGACCGGAGTTCCCTGCAGCTCTGCCGGGATGCCAGGGGTCATGGCGCTGACAGCTACGACGACATCGTCCATTACGCCGCCCACCTGCTGAAGGCCGGAGCGCTGAAATTCGCCGCCGAGGACCCGAACCATCCCAGCAATTACCCCCGGGTGCTGTTTTTCTGGCGAGCCAATGTGTTAGGCGCCAGCAACAAGGGGCATGAATATTTTTTGAGGCATCTTCTGGGCGCGGATGACGCCGTATTGGACGAAGAAAACCAGGGATTGCAGCCGCAGGAGATGACCGTCCGGGAGGCGGACCCGCAAGGCAAGCTGGACCTGCTGGTCACCTTGGAGCTGCGGATGAACACCAGCGCTCTCTATTCCGATGTGGTGCTGCCTGCGGCCACCTGGTATGAGATGCATGATCTGAATACCACCGATCTGCACCCCTTCATCCATCCCTTCACGCCGGCCGTCGATCCGGTTTTCGAGACCAAGACCAACTGGGACCAGTTCAAGACTATTGCCGCTAAATTTTCCGAATTGGCCAAGGACCACCTGGGCATCCAGGAGGACCTGGTGGCCAGCCCGCTGTTGCATGACAGCCCGGCGGAGATGGCCGACCCTTACGGCCGGGTGCGGGATTGGAAAAAGGGCGTCAGCGAGCCGGTCCCGGGAAAGACCCTGCCCAATCTAAAGGTGGTGCGGCGGGATTACCCCAATGTCTATAAAATGATGACCGCCTTGGGCCCCTTGGTGGCGAAGAATGGTCTTGAAGGTAAAGGCATCGAGTGGGACGCCGCCGAGGAATACGAAGACTTGAAGGATATCCTGGGGACGGTCACTGAGGATGGCCTCAGCGAGGGCATGCCCCAATTGCTCACCGGCAAGCAGGCCGCTGACGCCATCCTGACCCTCTCCCCGGAAACGCATGGCCGCGTGGCGGTGAAGGGTTGGCGGCGCCAGGAAAAGAATACCGGCCTGGAACTGGCGCACCTGAGCGCCGGCGTGGAAGGGGTGCGCTACAGCTTCGAGGATCTGGTGGCCAGGCCGCGCAATGTCCTCACCAGTCCACTCTGGAGCGGCGTGAAGACGGCCACCCGGAGCTATTCGCCCTTCATCGCCAATATCGAAAATCTGGTGCCCTTTCGCACCCTCACCGGCCGGGCCCAATTCTACCTGGACCACGAATGGATGCTCGAATTTGGCGAAGGGCTGCCCATCTACCGCCCGCCCCTGGACCTGCAAGGCCTGGGCTATACCCAAACCCGGGTGGCGCCGCAACCGGGGAAGGAACTCATTCTCAATTACCTCACCCCCCATTCCAAGTGGTCCATTCATACCACCTACCACGACACCATCATCATGATGACCCTGTTCCGGGGCGGAGGGGCGTTGTGGGTCAATGACGAAGACGCCGGACGGGTGGGGATTAAGGACAACGACTGGGTGGAATGCTTCAACCTGAACGGCGTATTGATGGCCCGGGCAGTAATCAGCCACCGGATTCCACCGGGAAAGGCCTTTTTGTACCACGCTTATGAACGGACCATGAATGTGCCGCTGGCCAAGATTTCCGGCAAAAGAGGCGGCATGCACAACAGCCTGACCCGCATCTTCCTGAAGCCGACCCACATGATCGGGGGCTACGCCCAACTCACTTACGCCTTCAACTACTACGGCCCCACGGGTTCACAGCGGGATACTATGATCGTGGTCAGGAAAGCCGGGGAAGTAAGATACGATGGCGATTAAATAAATTTTCGGAGTCGATAAATGCTAATGATAATTCGTATTATTGTTGGCGTAATAATGATCTTCATCGGTATTTCCGGCCTGGTACTGCCGGTAATTCCAGGAATATTGTTTCTTATCCTAGGTATTCTGGTTCTTTCCATCGATTTGCCGCTCATTGAAAGAATGTTGAACAGAATCGAATTACGCTATCCTCAAGCTGGAAAAACAATAAGAAAATTACGCTCAATTATAATCAAGCGTGATGATGACAAAGGCTCAGTATCCCGGTAAAGCGTCTGCCGCTATCTTTTGAGGCTGTCTCCCATGAAAATTAAAGCCCAGTTAGCTATGGTGATGAACCTGGATAAGTGTATCGGCTGCCACACCTGCAGCATCCCCTGCAAGCACGTTTGGACCAACCGGGAGGGCGCCGAATACATCTGGTACAACAACGTCGAGACTAAGCCCGGCATCGGCTATCCGAAGCATTGGGAAAATCAAGGGATGTGGCAGGGCGGCTGGGCTGTCAACAAGGACAAACTGGACCTCAAGGCTGGCGGTAGAATGGATAAGTTACTGAAAATTTTTCATAATCCAAACCTGCCGCAGATCGACGCCTATTATGAACCCTGGACCTATGATTATGAATGCCTTACTAAGAGCCCTTTAAGCAAATATCAGCCGGCCACCCGGCCCAAGTCCCTGATCACCGGCGAGAACCTGGAAATCGACTGGGGGCCCAATTGGGAAGACGATCTGGCCGGGGCCCCGGTCTATGCTCGCGAGGATATCAATTTCGGCGGTTTGGAGCGTGAGGTATATCTGCGCTTCAAAAACGTCTTTATGTTCTGGCTGCCCCGCATCTGCGAGCACTGCCTCAACCCGGCCTGCCTGGCCTCCTGCCCACAGGGGGCCATTTATAAGCGCGACGAGGACGGCATTGTCCTGCTGGACCAGGAGAAATGCCGGGGTTGGAGCTTCTGCGTCTCGGGCTGCCCGTATAAGAAGAGCTATTTCAACTGGCACACCCACAGGTCGGAGAAATGCATCTTTTGCTACCCCAGGATCGAAGCGGGGCTGCCGACGCTATGTGCCGAATCCTGCGTGGGCCGCATCCGCTATATCGGGGTGATGCTCTATGATGCGGATAGGCTCCAGTCCGCGGCGGCCACCGGATCCGAACAAGAGCTCTACCCAGCCCAGACCGCCCTGTTCCTGAACCCGCATGATCCGGAGGTGGCAGCGGCTGCCGCCAAGGCCGGGATTTCCCCCAACTTCATCGAGGCGGCAAGGCGTTCTCCGGTCTATAAGCTGATCGATTGGAAGCTGGCTCTGCCGCCGCATCCTGAATTCCGCACCCTGCCCATGGTCTGGTATATCCCGCCCTTGAGCCCTCTGGTTGGCGCCAGCGCTCCAGAACCCGCGGCTGCAGACCTGGAGCGCCTGCGCATCCCGCTGCAATACCTGGCCAATCTCCTGGCGGCCGGCGACCAGGCCCCGGTTAAACTGGCCTTGCAACGCCTCCTGGCTTTGCGGCAATACATGCGGTCGGTGAATGTGGACCAAACGCCTGATGCTGTAGCCTTGGAGACCGCCGGTCTGAGCGAGGAAACGGCCCGGGAAATGTACCACCTGTTGGCCATTGCCAACTATCATGACCGCTTTGTCGTCCCCACCGTCCGCAAGGCTGAGGTGGAGGACCTGTACAAAGCCCAGGGAGAGGCAGGTTTTCCCCCGGGAAGTGCGTCTTAATATGACCGAAGAAAGCCGCTTAATCATCAAGATTGCCGCGCATCTCTTCCAATACCCGAATGAGGCGCTGCTTAGCTCACTGCGGCTGCTGGCCCCGGTAATTGCGAAGCTCTCGCCGGGCGCGTCCCGGGATGCTCTAGCCGATTTTTGCCAGATTTTTAGCAGCCAAAAACTGATACACTGGCAGGAGGAATACAGCCGGCGATTCGATCTTAACCCGGCCACCTGCCTCCATCTCACTTATCATAAATATGGAGACTGCAAGGACCGGGGGACCGCATTGGCACAACTGCAGCAGCTTTACCGCCGGGCCGGTTATGAAAAAACCACCTCCGAGTTGCCGGATTTTCTGCCGTTGATCCTGGAATTCCTGTCCATCTGTCCATCGGAAGATGGCGCCTGGCTTCAGGCCGAATACTGGCCCCAAATCGAAGGCCTGGCGAAGCGGTTGCAAGAAGCCGGCTCCGTCTATGCCGGCCTGTTGGCGGTGGTAGCCGACACTCTGAAAGCCTGAGCCTTCTCAGGAGGCAAACTATGGCTCACTGGGACTGGAATACCTTGGGTTTTGTGGTCTACCCCTATATCTCATTGACCATTCTGGTATGTGGCTGCCTGTATCGTTACTTTAAGGATCCCTACAGCTGGAATGCCCGGTCCAGCGAAATTCTGGAGAAAGAGAGTTTGAAATACTCCTCAGTCCTGTTCCATTACGGCATCATCCTGGCCTTGCTCGGGCATGTGGGCGGCTTGCTGGTACCGCAAAGGGTGTATAGCGCCATCGGCTTCACGCCGGAATATCACCTGTTCGTGGCCAGATACAGCGGTATCCTCTTTGGGGTGGCGGCCTTTGCGGGCCTGCTGGCGTTGACCTGGCGCCGCCTGGGAAAGACGCGGATTCGCAAAACCTCGAGCCTCGGCGATCTCATCACCCTGCTCCTCTTGTTGATCGTCATCGGGCTGGGAACCTATAATGTCACTTTCGCCCCCCACAAGAACGTCTTATACGACGTGGCCCCCTGGCTGCGCGGCCTCCTGACCTTGGCGCCGGACAACCAGCTTCTGGTCACGGTGCCAGTTCTCTATAAACTTCATTTCCTGGCAGTCTTTACCCTCTTGGCCTTCTACCCTTTCAGCCGCCTGGTGCACATCACCAGCGCTCCTCTAACTTACGCTTATCGGGTTTATCTCCTGTTTCGCCGACGCTGTGAGGGCTTTTGAAACTACATCCCGATCCCCCTATCTTTGCTAAATTTTCCGCCCAAGCGGCTGAATTACAGTCAATATTGGACGCCATGCCGGCCTATATCTTCCTGGCTCATGACCCGGGCTGCCTCCAGATCACCGGTAATTCCATGACCTATGAACTGCTGGGTGTACCTTCCGGCAGCAATCTTTCCGGGGTTGCCTCCACAGGCGAGCCCGTAAAATTTCGCTTCATGAGGGACGGCCGGGCGCTACCGTTCCAAGAGTTCCCACTCCAGCGAGCCGCCAAAGGCCAGATAGTGAGAGAGGCCGAAGTTGACCTGGTCCTGGACGACGGCAGCGTTCGCTCTCTGTTGGGAAATGCCATGCCCTTATTGGGAGAGGACGGCCTCCCCCGGGGGGCGATGGCGGTCTTCGTCGAAATCACTGCGCCGCGACGCCTGGAAGAAACACTCAGGCAGGCCCAGGCCGAACTCGAGCAGCGCCTGGAGCAAACCACCACCGAATTAAATCGGGCCGTGGACTTGCTGGAGGAGGAAATAAAATTACGGCGGCAGGTGGAAGAAAAAGCCCGGGGGCTGAGCGAAGAGTTGGAAGCCCGGGTGCAGGAGCGCACCAGCCAACTGCAGGCAGCGAACCAGGAGCTGGAAGCCTTTTCTTACTCAGTGTCCCACGATCTTAAAGCTCCCATCCGGGCTATTGACGGCTTCTCCAGAATACTGCTGTCGGAGCATGCCGCCCAACTCGACGCCGAGGGCCGCCGGCTGCTCAAGGTCATTTGCACCAATACCAGGATTATGGGGCAACTCATCGATGACCTCCTGGGCCTTTCCCATCTGGGGCGGAAGCCCATGAGAAAAACCCTGTTCAACCTGGCCGCCTTGAGCCGGCAGGTTTTCAAATCCCTTAAAGTCATGGCGCGGAAAAGACGTATTCAATTAATCGTCAAAGACCTGCCTCCGGCTTATGGTGATCTCTCTTTGATCACCCAAGTCATGGTAAATCTCCTGACCAATGCCATCAAGTTTACCAGGCCTAAGAAGAATGCCATCATCGAGGTGGGCGGCTGGATCAAAGGGATGGAAACGGTTTACTACGTTAAAGACAATGGCATCGGCTTTGACGAGCGTTATGCCCACCAACTATTTGGAGCCTTCCAACGCCTGCATGGCAGCGAGGAATACGAAGGGACCGGTATCGGCCTGGCTATTGTTCACCGGATTATCCAACGCCATGGCGGCCGCGTCTGGGCCGAAGGGAAGGTGGACCAGGGGGCGACCTTTTACTTTACTCTTCCCAAACATACCGAAGAGAGTTCATCGGAAAGCGGGGAGCCGGCTAAAGAATCACCTCCGGAATAATCAGCCATTCCACCACCCACTCGCCAGGCGCCAGGCGCCTTAGGCAGACCACTCCGGCCATCTTAAAGTTGACGACCGCTTTCTCTGGATCACCGCTGACGAGTAAGGCCGCCAACTTTCCCAGATGAGGGAGGTGCCCGACCAGCATCAGATCTTCAGGCATTTCCGCCAGGCGGGCCGACCAAATCCCGGCATCGTCCAGGGGCGCCAGCCCATCAGACGCCGCGATACCCTGCGGGGGCTGCAGGGCTTCGGCCAATACCCGCGCGGTGCTCAAGGCCCTGGTCTTGCCGCTATGCAGGATCTGACCGGGAGCCTCAATTTGCCCAGATAGGCCGCTGTCTTTTGAATATCCCGGAGGCCCTTGGCCGTGAGATCCCGCTGCGGGTCTTCGGCTTCGCTTTTGGCTTCGGCGTGCTGTACCAAGTAAAGCAGCATGGCAAACCTCCTCAGTTATGTACAAGTTATGGAGGGTTTTTGCCGATTCAACTATAAATTGCCCCCCATAAAAACGGAGGGATTGCTCCCTCCCGGCAGAGAATGATTATTCTGGCCTGATGACCAGAACGAAAGCTAAGTTAAAAAGTATCGCGGGCTTTTCAAAGCCCCTGTGCGATTTACTCTAAAAGGGCCGCCCCTCTGCGCCAATCGAGGCGGGTTACTCGTCCCCAGGGGCTTCTTTGTCACGGATGATCTGTCCTCCATTTTCTCCG